>DAOUJT010000134.1:0-5508 GCA_034422315.1 Chloroflexota bacterium
TTCCTCTTCAATATGACCGTCGCCGACAACCTGCGCTTCGGCCGCAAAAATGCTTCCCACGAGGATCTGGAAGCCGCCGCCCGCATGGCCGCCGCGCACGAATTCATCACGGAACTGCCCCAGGGCTACGACACGCTCATCGGCGACCGTGGCGTGCGCCTCTCCGGCGGCCAGCGCCAGCGCGTCGCCATTGCCCGCGCCCTCCTGGTGCGACCCGCGATCCTGGTGCTGGACGAGGCCACCTCCAGCGTCGACACCCGCACCGACCGGGCCATCCAACGCGCGCTCGAGCAACTGATGCAGGAGCGCACCACCATCGTCATCGCCCACCGGCTGTCGACCATTCGCCGCGTTGACCAGATCATCGTCGTTGACGACGGCCGCATCGTCGCCCGCGGCACCCACGAGGAACTGCTGGAAACCAGCGACGACTACCGCGCCATCTACGAGCTGCAATTCCGTCTGCAGGAAGAATCCCTGGCGATCGAGGCCGGCGGGCAGGTCAACGTCTGATGGGTATGCGTCAGACCTACGTCGATACCTCCAACCTCAGCGGCCGCACCGTCGCCGGCACCCTCCGGCGCTTGCTCTACTACGTCGGTCTGCACCGGCGCCACATCGGGATCGCCTTCGTGGCGCTGTCCGTCGCCTCCCTCTTGAACATGGTGCCGCCCTGGGCCTTGAAGATCGCGGTCGACGACTTCATCCCGCAAGCCGACGCGGCTGGGGCCGTGCGTATCGCCGGCGCCATGATGCTGGTCTACCTGGCGCGCGGCGCCCTGAACTACCTGAACTTCTACCTGTTCGCGCGCAGCAGCCAGACCATCGTCTACCAGGTCTCGCGCGACATGTTTGTCCGGTTGGTGCGTCACTCCATGCGCTTCTTCGAGAGCCAGCGCACCGGCGAGACGGTCTCCCACCTGACCGCCGACGTCACCGCCGTCCAGCAAGCCATGCAGGGCCAGGTGCTCACGGCCAGCGCGGGCATCGTCACGATGCTCTTGTACCTGGTCGTCATGCTGACGCTCGACTGGCGTCTGACCCTGGTGATCCTGTCCGTGGTGCCCCTGATGCTGATCGCCAGCGTCATCACCGCGCGCATGCTGCGGGTGCGCTACCGCCGCGTGCAGGAGTCCATCGCCAACATCAACACCGCCATCGAGGAAAACGTCAGCGGCGTGCGCGTCAGCCGCGCCTTCGCCCGCGAGGAGGCCGACGCCCGCCGCTTCCAGACCGAGAACCGCGCCAACCTCCAGGCCAACCTCAACACTACGATGGTGGAGTCGATTGCCACGCCCGTGATCGAGGGGCTCAGCACCCTCAGCGTGGCGGCGCTGCTGGCCTATGGCGGCTGGCAGATCACGATTGGCGAGATGAAGCCGGGCACGCTCATCGCCTTCCTGGCCTACGTGCAGATCTTCCACCAGCCAATGACGGAGCTCGTGCGCGTCAACTACGTCATCCAGTCCGGCCTGGCCGCGGCCGACCGCATCTTCCAGTTCATGGACGTACCGCGCCACATCGTCAATCGGCCGTCGGCTGTCGATCTGGTCCGGCCGCGCGGAGGCGTCGAGTTCCGCAACGTCGACTTCAGCTACGACGGCGTCACCCCGGTCCTCCAGGACGTGTCCGTCACCGCCGAACCCGGCCAGACCGTCGCGCTAGTCGGCGCCACGGGATCCGGCAAGACCACCATGGTCAACCTCATCGCCCGCTTTTACGACCCCACCTCGGGCCAGATCCTGGTCGACGGCAATGACCTGCGCAACGTCCGGATGGAGAGCCTCCGTTCGCAGCTCGCCTACGTCCCCCAGGAGACCTTCCTCTTCAGCGGCACCATCGCCGAGAACATCCGCTACGGAAACCCCGAAGCCGGCGACAGCCAGGTCGCCGCCGCGGCCGCGCTGGCCCGCGCCGACGACTTCATCGAGCAGTTGGACGATGGCTACGAAACCATCGTCGGCGACGGCGGGCTGCGGCTTTCACGCGGCCAGCAGCAGCGCGTGGCCCTGGCCCGCGCGATCCTGGCCGACCCAGCCGTGCTCGTGCTCGACGAAGCCACCTCCGACATCGACACCGAATCCGAATACGAGATTCAGCAGGCCCTGGTCCAGGTCATGCGCAACCGCACCAGCTTCGTCATCGCCCACCGCCTCTCCACCATCCGCAACGCCGACCTCATCGTCGTGCTCGACGAAGGCCGCATCGTCCAGCGCGGCGCGCACGCTGAATTGATCGCCCAACCCGGCCCCTACCGCGACCTCCACGCCGCCCAATTCGACGACCCACCCCCCCTCCGTCTAACGCCCCCATCCTTCGTAGGGGCGGGTCTGTGACCCGCCCGTCTTCCGGTCGTGCGCCCTCTGGCGCACCGGCCGGTTTCTAACCGGCCTCTTCCGGGCAACCAACCCCCACCCGTTCGTGGTGAACCGGGTCGGAGTCTCTCGGAGGCCCGTGTCGAACCACACCCCCCGGCTACAGCAACCAACCTCCGCCATCCCGGCGTCCCCGGCCGGGATCCAGCAGCAACCACCTACCGAACCCCACCCAAGCCACCCCTGGCAACCCAGCCAGACCAAATGCTCCCAACCTCCCCATCCCCATCCCCCTCTCACTTCTCTACCCTCTCCACTCTCCCCTTCCTCACCCCACCATCCCGGCGTCCCCAGCCGGGATCCAGCAGCAACCCACATCCCCAGTAGCTCGCTGCCACCCCTGGCAACCAACAACCTCACCGCACCATTCCGAAAAAACCGTCCCAAACCTCACCAACCCGCAAGAACCAGCCCCCTACCATCTCGCCATGCCCCCGTCCGATTCCGGCATCCCCTGCGTCTACATCCTCGCCAGCAGACGCAACGGCACCCTTTAAGTCGGCGCCACCTCAGACCTTCCGGGGCGCATCTGGCAGCACAAAGCCGATATCGTTCCCGGCTTCACTCGTAACCACGGCGTCCACCGCCTCGTCTGGTACGAACCCCACGGCACTATGGAGAGCGCCTATCTGCGCGAAAAGCGCCTCAAACGCTGGCGCCGAACCTGGAAACTCCGCCTGATCGAACAAACCAACCCCACTTGGCGCGACCTCTACCCCGAAATCCTCTAACCCCGTCGCTCCCTCCCTCCACCATCCCGGCGTCCCCGGCCGGGACCCAGCAGCAACCCACACCCCCAGTAGCTCGCCGCCACCCCTAGCAACCCACCCGCGCAGGACGCCCCTCCACCATCCCGGCGTCCGCGGCCGGGATCCAGCAGCAACCCACTACCCCAGGAGCTCAATGCCACCCCAGGCAACCCACCCGCGCAGGACGCCCCCTCCACCATCCCGGCGTCCGCGGCCGGGACCCAGCAGCAACCAACCATCAAACCCCACCCAAGCCCCCCTGGCACCCCGCCCCTGCCAACCGCTCCCAACCTCCGCTTCCAGTCACGCGAGCCTGTCAAAGCCTCCAAGCACAAGGCCAATCCACGTCCAATGTCGCCGCCCCGGCCGGGCCAACCACGTGCGGGCGCCTACTCAAACGTGTGGCCTTACGCCAGATCAGACCGCGTCTCTAGCCTCCTCACCCACCCATCGAACCTCGGACACTCACCCCGAATCCGTTCCAGGCCCGTGGCGCTCGCCACCAACGGGCCGTGAAGTCGCTTGATGTACCCGGGAATCAGCGATTCGATCCGCTTGCTCGGAGCAGTTGCAACGTTGTCGTTAATGTCTTCGGGGGTCCCGAATTGGTTTCTAATCCGGCGAAGTCTGCGTATACACGATTCGTCGACACCCGCGATTTCCAAAGTCGAATAGCTGTCGACGTCAGAAAACAGGAGACCTTCAAATTCGTGCCGTTGGATATAGGGGAAAACGATCCGCTGATCCCAGCTTCTGCGAATCAACCGGTCAACTTCGGCAAAGACGGCATGCTCAAGTTGGCATACCGTGCGATCGTCCTTGTCTCTGAATCCATAGAAGTCAACCAGCGAAGTAACGAAGTGATGCCGCTGCCAGAACAGATTCGCCATATCTTGTGCCAGTCGCGCCACCGTCACGTTTCCGCCAAGCGAAACCGGACGCGTTTCTATTCCTTTAGTCCTCAAATGGCCGACAATCAGCCTGTTGACGAACTCCTCTTCAGTCGGGCCTTCAACGGAGATCGCCAGTCGAATCAAGGACGCCCGCCAAGCACGTTCTTCTGCCACAGCTGGCTCGGCGTGTAGTCGTCGTCCAGCCAAACCTTGTAGTCGCCTGCGTTCAGCGTCCGCAGCTTTGTCCGCCCGTCCTCCAGGTCCAGCACAATAATCTCGTCAAGCTCAAACTCGTCGACCAACAACGGCGACTGCGTCGCCACGATGATCTGCCGGTCATGCGACAACTGCTCGATCATATCGGCGACAAGACCGATCGCTGCTGGATGTAACCCAAGCTCTGGCTCGTCCAGCAGAATCACACTGGGAAGCATTTCCGGCGGGAGGTTGAGCAATGTCACCAGCCCGAAGAACCGTAGCGATCCATCGGAAGTCAGGTGTGCGCCGAAAGTCTTGTCGGTCCACTTTGATTTCCAACGGAGCAGAACTTTGCCATGGATTTCCTCGATCAAAAACCTGTCGAAGCCGGGGAGCACGCGTCCGATGTGCCGGCAGATGAGATCGAATCGACGAAGGTCCTCTTGCTCCAGCCGGTAAAGCACGGCTGCTAGATTCCCGCCGTGACCGAGCAGCCGATGGTTGTCGCTGATATCCCAGCTTGTTTTCATGCTGGAAGTGTCCGAAGTATCGTGAAATTGATATGCTTGGTAGTCAGTGAGCAATCGCATCATAGTCAAAGCGAGCTCGGCGGACGAAGGTGCTTTCGCATCGTCTTGCAAATATTCAATGATTCCGGCTTCGATCCGGCCTTGTGACCCTTTATGCAACGTGCTTAGCTCTTCACCATGCCTGCCCCATTTCAATGTTTCATAAGTAAAGGTGAAATTGTTCGGCAGAGCGTGAGCTAAGCGGAAACCGTACTCGCATGTTCCATCGGCACTTCGCAGTCCCGCGCTGGATTCAACGCGTGCCGTTCTCTTGCTGCCGCCAAACAGCTGATCGTCCGCCCCTCCATTCCGGGCCACGAATTCGGCAAGTCGTCGTGACTTTAACATCGCCTGTAACATCTCAAAGAACCGCATAACATTAGATTTTCCTGAGCCGTTCGCCCCAATCATCACGGCAACGTCTGGAAGCTCTGCTATCGAAACATCAGCCAACGATCTAAATCCCTTGATGCTGATTGATTCGATCTTTGTCTGCGGCCCGCGCATTGTTATGAGGTTCCGTGGGTTGCTTGAAGTATGGCGCCAAAGTGCCGCCGGCCCGCCGTCAGACCGAAATCGTCGCCGGACACCACGAACTCTTGTACTTCATTGAGGTCGAGTCGTTCAAGCGGTTCCAGCGCGCCATCGACAAACCTGGCTCTTACGGTCCGCACGACCTCGCATCCTCTCAACGGCGCAGGCGTCACACCGGCCTGTGAGCAGG
>DAOUJT010000135.1:0-31515 GCA_034422315.1 Chloroflexota bacterium
ATCAAGCGCGGTTTGGCCAAGGGCGTCGAGACCGTGGTCGAGGAAGTAGGCGCTCAGGCCAAGCAGATTCGCAGCCAGGACGAAATCGCCCAGATCGCCTCCATCTCCGCCAACGACACGCAGATCGGCGAACTGATCGGCGAGGTCATGGACAAGGTCGGCAAGGACGGCGCGATCACGGTCGAGGAGTCCAAGGGCCTCGAGTTCGAGATCGAGTACGTCGAGGGCATGAAGTTCGACCGCGGCTACATCTCGCCTTACTTCGTCACCAACCAGGACCGCATGGAGGCCGTGATCGAGGACGCACTGGTCCTCGTCACCGACAAGAAGTTGTCGGCGGTGAGTGACATTCTCCCGACGCTGGAGAAGGTAACGCAGTCCGGTAAGAAGGACCTCGTGATCATCGCCGAGGACGTCGAGGGCGAAGGCTTGGCCACCCTGGTGGTGAACAAGCTCCGCGGCATCCTCAACTGCCTGGCCGTCAAGGCCCCCGGCTACGGCGACCGCCGCAAGGAAATGCTGCAGGACGTGGCCGTAGTAACCGGCGGCACGGTGATTTCCGAGGACATGGGTCGTCGCCTGGACGGCGTGATCCTCGAGGACCTGGGTCGCGCCCGCCGCGTGGTGGCCGACAAGGACAACACCACCATCGTCGAGGGTGGCGGCAAGGAAGCGGCCGTGCAGGCCCGCCTCAACCAGCTCAAGGGCCAGGTCGAGGAAGTCACCTCCGAGTACGACCGCGAGAAGCTGCAAGAGCGGCTGGCCAAGCTGGCCGGCGGCGTGGCAGTCATTCGGGTCGGCGCCGCGACCGAGACCGAGCTCAAGGAGAAGAAGCACCGCGTCGAGGACGCGCTGTCCGCGACCCGCGCCGGGATCGAGGAAGGCATCGTGCCCGGCGGTGGCGTGGCGCTGTTGAACGCCGCGCACGTGCTCGAGGGCGTCGAAGCCGAGTGCACCGGCGACGAAATCGTCGGCGTTCGCGCTCTGCGCCGCGCGCTTGAAGAGCCGCTGCGCTGGATCGCCTCCAACTCCGGCGCCGACGGCTCGGTCGTCGTCGAGGAAGTCCGTCGGCAGTCCGGCTCCAAGGGCACGAACTGGGGCTACCACGTGGTGAACGAGGAGTACACCGACATGGTGGCAGCCGGCGTGATCGACCCGGCCAAGGTCACGCGTTCGGCCCTCGAGAACGCCGCCTCGATCGCCGGCATGATCCTCACCACTGAGGCCCTCATCGCCGACGTTCCCGAGCAGGAAGAGGCGCCCGCAGCGCCGGCAATGGACTACTAAGTCCGCAATCGCGATCGCTCAACCGCCCCGCCGACCTCGGTCGGCGGGGCGGTTGGTTTAAGTCCTCGGGATCAACCACGAAGTTTCGGCCCCGGCCGCGGCGGCGGCCAGGATCGGGCAATTTCGGACGAGCATCACGACAGGCCCTAGGCCGGACTCGTTTGCCTCCAAGGATATTCAGGTCAGGCGACTGAAGCTCACTGATACCAACCCCGGCTAGCCCTCGGGCGCAATCGCCCCGGAGGGGTCCACCACCCAAGTCCATTCACCGATCTCTTCACCGGAAGGCTCCATGCGCACACCGCGCCAGCGCACCGTGATCGGTGGCCCGTCCTGTTCCAGCACAGGGAATAAGAATCCCCCATGCTCAATGCCTCCCGAAGCGACTCGCCCACGTGGCGCGGGAATGCCCTGGCCAATAGGAATAATCGCGGCCAGCTCAGTTCCGTCAATCTCGATACTGAGGCCCGTCGCGAACGCCAACAGCGTCTCGTCGCGCCGGTTCTCCAACGTGAAGTGGATTCGCGTCTCCTCCGCGGCAAACTCAACCCGCTCCAACACGATTCGTACGCCTCGCCGTTCGAGAACCTGGCCAATCTGAATCGATCGCAGCGCCGGACGTACTCCCACGCGGTCCGTAACCGTCAAGTGCGTGACTTCGACCTCTGGTTCCCGGATCTCGGCGCACCCAGTCTCCACCGCCGCAACGGGTGATACGACGCCTTCCACCCAGACGAAGTCGTCTCGCTCGACGCCCTCAATGGCGCCCAGAACCCTGAATACCGTCGACAGCTGGTCGCTGTCGAAGTCGACCCAGGCGCACAGCATTAAATGGTCATCAACCGTGGAAACGCTGTACACACGGGCCCGAAGCGCAACGCGCCGCCCGACGACGGCGGCAGGATCCGCGTGCGCCACCGGCCAGTCCCGGTTTGTCAGCACAGCCTGTGCCGGGCCTGCCGGCGTCGGAACCGGCACGGGCGAATTCTCGCCATTGCAGGCGACGACCAAGCTCAGCATCAGTGCGGCAAGCGTCGCCCGCCAGGGACCCCAAACTCGCCGAATGTTCATCACGCTTCCCGCCGGAGATGCAGACGCCGCCTCCACGCGTCATACTCTGCCCCACGGCGTCGACGGAAAGGCACGCGCCCATGACACGAGCCGCTGTGATCGGGCTTGGCCGAATCGCAAGCACCTGGGACGAAGAACGCAGCAAGTACGACGGCTGGCATCTCCCGCACGCCCACATTGGCTGCATGGTCGCCGTCCCGGAACTCGAAATCGTCGGCCTCTCGGATACCTGGGCCGAGCAGCGCCAGGCGGCCCGCGCCAAGTGGGGCATCGACACCCTCTTCGAGGACTACCGGGAGATGCTGACCAAGACCCGGCCGCAAATCGTCAGCATTTGCACATCCATGAAGCCCCGTACCGAGATCCTGCTTGAGATAGCGAATGGCGACTACGGCGTCCAGGCCATCTGGGCCGAAAAGCCCCTGACCTACTCGCTGGAGCAGGCTGACGAGGTGATCGCCGCCTGTCGCAAGGCCGGCATTCACCTGGCCGTCAACTGCACTCACCGCTGGCGCGACAGTTTCACGCAGACTCGCGAAATGATCGACGACGGCCTCATCGGCGATGTCATTCACGTGCAGGGCGGCCTCAACTGCAATCTCTCCCACAACGGCAGCCATTTGATCACGCGCCTCACCATGTTCACCGATGCGCCGGTGGCCTGGGTCGCCGGCGAGGCCGAAAGCGATGAGGCCGTGGCCGGCGAAGACGATTTTGCCGGCACCGGCTATTTCGTCTGCCAGAACGGCGTGCGCGGCATGTTCCGCGGCATGCGCACGGGCGGGCTGGAACTCTCCTACGACATCACCGGCACGGACGGGATGATCCGCCTGATGGACGACAGCCGCAGTCCCGAACTGTGGCGGATCGAGGAGGGCATGCCAGGCCAGCGCGGCCCCGGGCCCGTCTGCCACTTCTTCAGGCCCAGCCACAGCCCGCGGCCGGCCGGCGTCAACGTGCTGTACGACCTGATGAACTGCATCGAAACCGGCGAGGACTCGCGTTGCACCGGCGAAGACGCCCGCGAAGCCCTCGAAATAGCCCTCGCCGTTCGCGAATCGCACCGCAACGGGGGCGGACGTGTCGATCTGCCCCTTGAAGACCGCAGCCTCGGCATCGTCTCGCGCGAAGTGCTGGTCTCGGAGCTTCCACGGGCGATTCTCCGGCGGCAGGAAGCCGAAGCCGCCGCGCAGGCAGGGGAGGCGTCGTAATGGCTAACGTCAAAGCGGCTGTGATCGGGCTCGGACGCATCGCCAGCACCATCGACGAAGAGCTGGGCGACTTCGACGGCGTCGAGTTCCCCTACGGCCACATTCCCTGCTACATGTCGATGCCCGAGGTTGAAGTCGTCGGCATGTCCGACACCTGGGTTGAGCAGCGCGAAGCCGCCGGCGCCAAGTGGGGATTCGACGCCCTCTACGCCGACTATCGCCAGATGTTGGAGGAGACCCGCCCCGACATCGTCAGCGTCTGCACCTCCGCCAAGCCGCGCGCCGACATCCTGCTGGAGATCGCCAACGGCAATTACGGCGTGCGCGCGATCTGGGCGGAGAAACCAATCACGCTCTCCCTGGCGGAGGCCGATGCCGTCGTTGACGCCTGCAAGCGCGCCAACATTGCGCTGGGGATCAACTGCACCCGCCGCTGGCGCGACGACTACGTGCAAGTCAAGGCCCTGCTTGACGAAGGTGTCATCGGCGACGTCGTATCCGTGGATTCACGGTCCAGGTGCGGCCTCTCGCACAACGGCAGCCACCTGATCACCACGCTCACCATGTACGTACCCGAGCGCGCCGTCTCGGTCGTCGGCGAGGCTGAACTCGATGCGGCCAATCCCGACAACGACTTTCCCGGCGTCGGTCTCATCAGGTTTCCCGGCAACGTGCGCGGCTACGTGCGCGCCTACGACAACGGTCCCAACGAAAGCTCCCACGACATCGTGGGCACTGACGGCATGATCCGCATCATCAACGATGCCCGCAGCATCCAGATCTGGACGGCGCACCAGGCCCTGGACGGCCACCAGCAACTTCGGGAGCGCGGCACCTTCGTCCGCCGCCACTTCCCGCCGCCGGTGCGCCGCCACAGCGGCGGCGTGAACGCGGTTCGCGACCTGATCCGTTGCAGTGAGTCGGGTGACGATCCGCGGTGCAGCGGCGAAGACGCGCGTGAGGCCCTGGAAATCGCCATCGCCATCCGCGAGTCCGAGCGAAGCGGCAACCAGCCGGTCGAATTGCCTTTGGCCGACCGAAGCCTGCAGATCATCTCCGGCGAGGTCGTCCGCAGCGAGCTCCCGCGCGCCATCCTGCGTCAACGGGAGGAAGCCGCGCAGGCCTGACCGCAAAAGGCGAAGGGAGTCACCGCCGGCCGGTCCAGCCCGGCACCGCCTCGGGCTAGCCGTGTATTGGGAAGGCCCGCTCCAGGCCGTGAGTGGCGGCGATCCGGAGAATCACCTCGTGGATCTTGGCGTTACTGAAGATGCAGCGACGGCTTTCGGGGCTGGTTTGAAGGCCTCGTACGTTGGTCACCCGGCCGCCGGCACGCTGCACCAGCAGTCCGGCGCCGGCGTGATCCCACCACTTGACGCTGCTGAACATCGCGCCGTCGTAGCGTCCGGCCGCCACCCAGGCCGTTTCCAGCGCGGCGGAACCGGTGAGGCGCACGCGGTGAAATGTCCGAGCCGCCTCCGCCAGCGCGGCGTTATAGCGGCGATCGTCCTCTGCGTCGATCCCACGCTGCGCCCACGCTACGGTGCTCTCGGACGGATCGGTCCGTCCAGTCACCTCGATCGGCCGGCCGTTGAGCGTTGCAGGCCCATCAGCGACGGCCGTAAACATCTCGTCGCGCACCGGATCGTAGATCGCGGCGGCGTCTGGTTTCGTATCGCGGGTGTGAGCCACGCTTACGCAAAACTGCGGCTGACTGCGTGAGTAATTGTCGGTGCCATCCAGCGGATCGATCACCCAGACGTCAGGCCCGTCGATCTCCTCGTCGTCGGCGAACTCCTCCGAATAGACCGTGTGCCCTGGCACGCGCTCCGCCAGCACGGCGCGAATCGCGCGGTCGGCGGCAAAGTCGGCGTCCGTGACCACCGTTCGCTCGCCCTGCCAGGTTTTCCATTGCACGCCCAGCAGGTCGGACTCGAAGTTCCGCAGCAATTCGGCTCCCGCAGCGCGAGCGGCTGCCTCGGCAATCTCCAGCAGCCCGGCCGGGTTGGTCGGGCCCGTCATCCTCAGACTGCCGTGGTGGGCATTTCGGCCAGCGCCTTGCGCAGGCCCTGCGTCCAGCCGCGCACGTTGCGACGCAAGCTGAATCGCGCGAAGAAGCCCAGCGGACCCAGCGTGCGCGGACCGGACGCGGTCTGCCGTATCCGAACGCCCGTGCCACCCTCTACCGGACGCAACTCGATCGACATGCCGCGAGTAAGTCCGGCCTTGCTACCGGTCCATGAGGCCGAGTGGCCGAGGTCGACCTCGGTGATCGTGTAGATGAACGTCATCCGCTCGCGCCCGGTCTTCTGGCGAAACCGGAAACCGGGCACCCAATTGCCGGCGGTGAGCCGCTCGGCGTCCTCAATCGTGGTGTTCCACTTTTGCCAGTCGTTGATCGTGCTCACCAGCTGCCAGATCGTATTGACAGGCGCCATGAGTTCAACGCTCGCGGTCTCCTCAATCACCGACAACTCCTAACCCGGGCCGCACGGTCATCGCGCCCACGCACGCGGCATCTTACGGTGCTCACCGGTTCTCCGCCCTGTGGACGTTACGCTACACCGGTACAGGCCTCCGAGCCGCCCCGAGGAACGCCGATGGACCCGCTGGGATTTGTAGACGCTCACGTACGCGATCTGCGCGAGCGCGGCCTTTTCCGGCAATTGCCGGTCCTGCAGTCACCACAGGGTCCGCGCATTCGCATCGGCGGCCGTGAACTCATCAACATGTCGTCCAACGACTACCTGGGGTTAGCCAACGATCCGGCCCTGCGCGAGGCGGCCATGGCTGGCGCCAAGACGTGGGGCGGCGGTGCGGGCGCTGTCCGAACGATCGCCGGCACGCTGGACGTCCATCAGGAGTTGGAAGCCGAAATCGCCTCCTGGAAAGGCGTGGAAGCCACGCTCGTTTTTCAGTCAGGTTTCGCGGGCAACCTGGGCACCATCCCGGCACTGGTCGGCCGTGGCGACGTGATCCTCAGCGACGAACTGAACCACGCCAGCATCATTGACGGCTGCCGCCTCAGCCGGGCCGAGATCCGCCGCTTCGCTCACGCGGATGCCGACTCGCTGCGCGAGCAACTGGCCGCGTGCGCCCCCGATCAGCGCAAGCTGGTGGTAACCGACGGGGTGTTCAGCATGGACGGCGACATCGCCCCTCTGCCCGACATTTGCGACGCAGCCGAGGCGTTCGGCGCAATGATCATGGTTGACGACGCCCACGGCAGCGGTGTCCTGGGTCGCGGCGGACGCGGCAGCGTGGACCACTTCGGCCTGCATGGTCGCGTGCAGATCCAGCTGGGCACCCTCTCCAAGGCCATCGGCTCGATGGGCGGCTACATCGCGGGCAGCCAGACCCTGCGCGACTACTTGACGCAGACCGCCCGACCCGTGCTGTTTTCCACCTCGCACCCCCCCGCGGTGGTTGAAACGACGCGCGCGGCCATTCGCGTGCTCAGCCGGGAACCCGAACGCGTGGAGACGCTGTGGGACAACGCCCGCTTTTTCAAGCAGGGTCTCTCCGACCTGGGCATGGATCTGGGACGTAGCGCCACGCCAATCACCCCGGTCATCGTCGGCGAAGCCGAACGCGCCCACGCCCTCAGCGACCGACTGCGACAGAGCGGTGTTTTCGTTCAAAGCGTGGCCTTTCCGACCGTCCCGCGCGGCGCCGCGCGCGTGCGGGCCATGGTGAGCGCCGCCCACAGCCGGGAGGATTTGTCCCAGGCCATCGACGCCTTCGGCGCGGCGGTGCGCGGCCTCTAACTCTCCGTTTCGCTGATGTACGGCCGTGCGGTGATAGCATCGCGCCCCGCGCCTGTCCGGAGTCTGTGGTGTCCGAGTCGCTTGATGATCTAAGGCAACACATCGATTCCCTGGACGAGCAACTGGTGACGTTGCTGGGTCAGCGCGCCTCGTTTGTCCGCCGCATCGGTCACCTGAAGGCCGATTCCGGGACCCCGGTTTTTGATCCTGGCCGCGAACGCGACGTGCTGGCACGAGTCACCGAGATCAACGCGGGGCCTTACGACGACACCCAAATCCAGGCGATCTATCGAGAAATCATGGCCGCCTCGCGCAGCCTCGAAGAGCCTCCCAGGGTTGGCTATCTGGGGCCGCCTCACACGTTTAGCCACCAGGCCGCGGAGCAGCACTTTGGTCGTTTGGCCAATCTGACGCCGCTTAGCTCGTTCAGCGACATATTCGACTTCGTCGACCGCTCCCCGCGCGTCTGGGGCGTGGTGCCCATCGAGAACACGACCAGCGGCACGGTTGGCGAAACGCTGGATCTCTTCGTGACCCGTACCGTGCACATCCAGGCCGAGATTCAGCTGCCGGTCTCCCACAACATGTTGGCGCCGACAGGTTCGACAGGCTGGGATCGCGTCTACTCGCATCCGCACGCCATTGCCCAGTGCCGCGGCTGGATCCAGCACCATCTCGGAGCAACACCGGTGATTGAGGTTGCCAGCACGGCCGAAGCTGCACGTCGTGCGGCCAAGGAAGAGACAGCCGCGGCCATCGGGCCACTCAGTGCGGCGGAGGCCTTTGGCCTGGAAGTACTACACCAAGGCATCCAGGACGTGGCGTCAAACCGCACCCGCTTCTATGTGATCGCCGACAAGCCGGCCACCCACACCGGCAACGACAAGATGGCCCTCATGGTGGCGGTTCACGATCGTGTCGGCGCGCTTCACGACGTGTTGAGCTGCCTCCGCACCCACGACCTGAACCTGAGCTTCATCCAGTCGCGCCCTTCGCGACTGAAGCCGGATGACTACATATTCTTCCTGGAAATGATGGGACATCCCGACGAGTCGCACGTCCAGGAGGCATTGGGCGTGCTGAGCGAATCGACTGTACTCACGCGCGTCCTCGGCGCCTGGCCTGTCCAGAACTGAGCGCCGCTCCCTAGCCGCTTCGCGCTACCTCGATCGAACTGCGCATTTCCTCAAGCTTGGTCCGTACAGCTTCGGCATAGTCCGGGCTATCGCCCGCCCAGAGCGCTGAGCGCCCGGCGTTTACGAGCACACCCTCAGGGGCCGGCCCAAACCCGGCCTTCACCGTGGCCTCCAGCGCTCCGCCCTGCGCACCAACGCCCGGCGCAAGGATTGGCATGCCAGATGCAAGTTTGCGGACCGTTCCAACATCTGCAGGACGCGTCGCGCCAACCACGACGCCAAGGTTTCCGAGTTCATCCCAATCGGCCAGACGCCTCGCCAGTCGGAGATACACCGGCTCGCCCTGATCAGTCACCAGCCCCTGCAGGTCGTCGGCGCCGGGATTGCTGCTGCGAAGCCAAGCGAACGCGCCACGGTCGGGCCGCTCAATCAAGGGTTGGATTGCGTCGCGGCCGCCCCAAGGATTGAACGTGATGGCGTCGGCGTCGAGGTAATCGAATAGAAAGTTGGCGTACCGCTCGGACGTGTCGGACACATCGCCGACTTTGTTATCCGCGAGCAGCAGCGCACGGTCGCCAACCGCGTCGCGCACGTCACGCAGCAACCGCAAGCCGTCTGGCCCCAGCGCCAGGTAAAACGGAACATTCGGCTTGAAGGCCACGACCACGTCGCCGCAGGCCTTCACGACCTCAGTCAGGAATGTACGCGCCCCGTCCACCGAACGAGGCAGGCCCGCAGGCAAACGCTCCAGGTCAAGGTCAAGACCCAAACAAACCCAGGACTGCTTGGCCTCGGCCTCACGCCAGAGACGCGCGGCGAACCCATCGACAGGGTGCTTTGCCCCCGCTTTCACGTCGTCACGGCTCCGGGACATCGGGCCAGCCTTTTGAGACCGAAGCAGCCCAGTCCTATACTCAGCCCTGCGTAAAGCGCCGATAGGCGCCAGCCGCTGGGGGCAGGCATGGGACTCTTAGATTTTCTGAAGCGCGAGAAGAAAGTGACGGCCGTTCGCCACACGATCAAGGTGATGCCCCGCGAGACACTTCGAACGATCGCCGAACGCGAGTACGGCGACCAGGACAAGTGGGAAATCATCTTCAACAAGAACAAGTGGCGGTTCGACGGAGCCGATCCGAGCACGATCTATCCAGGCATGGACCTGGATATCCCGGAGATCGAATCGGACTGACGCCGGAGCTTGGGCTTCTGATCATCAGGTGCCGAAGGTCGGGATCGAACCGACACGAGGGATGAACCTCACTGGTTTTTGAGACCAGCGCGTCTACCAGTTCCGCCACTTCGGCCTTGGCAGGAGTGGAGGGACTCGAACCCCCGACCTACGGTTTTGGAGACCGTTGCTCTTCCAGCTGAGCTACACTCCTTCTTCGCTCGTAAGCTAGCACAGGGGCTTCCGGTTCCCTGTGGTCGCCGGGCCGTCGGGCTTCGCCACGAGGCCCGCTATTTGAGGCGATTTGCGATCCCTGGGTTCCGCCGGATTCGTGCATGACCGATTTTCCCGCGGCCCTCACGTTCCGAGCCGTCGAAGCGTCAACCTGGCCCGACTTCAAGCGCCTCTTCTCCTCACGCGGCGCGCCCCACTATTGCTGGTGCCTGCCCTACCGTGCGACTCGTGACGAGATACGCCAGCGCGACCGCGCCACCCTGAAAGCCGGCATGGCCCGGCGCATCTGTCAGGGGGAGCCAGTCGGCCTGCTGGCGTACTACGGCGACGGACCGATTGGGTGGTGTTCCATCGCCCCTCGCCCTACATTTCCGCGCCTCAGAACCTCGAGCGTCAACGGCGCGGCTGACGCCAACGACACATCCACCTGGTCCCTGACCTGCTTCTTTGTTCCGCGACGGCTCCGCGGCCAGGGGCTCGCGTCACGCCTGCTGAACGCAGCCATCGACCACGCACGTAGCCAGGGCGCCGTGGCGGTAGAGGCCTATCCCGTTGACCCGGAATCCCCCAGCTACGGGTACGGCGGCCGTCGACCGATGTTCGCCGCCGCCGGGTTTCGCGACATTGGACGCCTTGGCAAACGCCGCTACGTTATGCAACTCGACCTGTCAGACGAGGCCGCGTCTACCTGACCTACGCCTACCGTCGGCGCGGCGTGTACAAGAACAGCGTGCCGATCTGTTTGTATCCCACAATTGGATATAGCAAGGCTCCGGTATGGCTGGCAGCCAGCACAGCCAGCTGCGATCCAAATCGCCGGTCGTCTCGCAGCATCCGGCACATCAGCGCCCTGCCGATACCGCGCCGCCGAAACTCGCGTTTCACGTATAGCTGTGCACACCAGGTCGCCCCGGCGACGCCAACGCTGCTCACCCAGCCCACCGGATCGCCGTCGACCAGGGCGGCATACAGCCGACACGGGGCATCCCGCTCGAGGTGTTCAGGCAGGATCTGTCGCTGTCGGGCTGCCTTGTTCACTCGATTCGCCAACTCAGCGTCCAGCACTCGCACGGTCTCGGTCGGCTCGGCAAGTCGAGGTATTCGCCGCAGGCGATGGACCATGAGCGGCAGGGTTGTCCCCAGGCGATAGTCGAGCGCCCGAAATCCTGCCCGCAGCGGTTCTTCCGGCTCGCCGGCCCCGCAGACCGCACAGATGGTGTACCGGTGTCGTGAGTGTCGACTCACAGTCTTCACGACGTCTTCCGGCGCTGACCCTTGAGCGATCCACTCCTCGTTGCGATAGCGTCCGCTTCGGCGCGGAGCGTCGCGCGTTACCCAGAGCCCCTCAACCCGCTCGGCCAGGTAGGGATGCGTGAAGCTACGCGGGACGCAGATCCCGCGCGCGAAGACTTCGAGCGCCGTTTGCAGCAGATCTTCAGCATCTGCTTCGTGCAACGTGAGATTCAGTCGAATTGGCCTTCACGTTGCACGAAAGTCCTACGCCAACACTCCGACAAAGCCGTCGCGTGGACCGCCTCTACCCGAATGAGAGCCGACATTCCGTCCGCGCACCAGTGGTTCGCACTGCTAGGCCTTTTGGCTCCTCGGGCAGGACTCGAACCTGCAACCCTGCGGTTAACAGCCGCACGCTCTACCATTGAGCTACCGAGGATTGGCGTCTTGAACTGAGATACCCGCAGCGACGGAGGCTGGTCCCGGCAATCGCTGCTGAAAGGCTACGCGCCTGCTTCCGACTCGTCTTCGACGCCTATC
Source organism: Chloroflexota bacterium (assembly GCA_034422315.1). Lineage (GTDB taxonomy): Bacteria > Chloroflexota > UBA11872 > UBA11872 > UBA11872 > UBA11872. The sequence continues at coordinate 11,645 of DAOUJT010000135.1, forward strand.
AGGCTCTTGGCTTTTCGAAACAAGACCGCCAGAACCCCGAGGACGACCGCAAGCACGCCGAGTTTCTTAATCATCAGAATTGTCCGTGGATGGCCGACTGACAGGAGCCATAGCGAGAATAGCAGAGTCCCCCTCCGATGGCCCGCAACCGCTCGGAGCACCACCCAGCGCCCGGATTCGACGAACTGCCGTTCCAATTCCCGCGGCTAGACTTGCCCGCTTCCTACGCTGGGTCGCCCGCATGACCGACCTGCAGACCTTTCTGTCCGTGGATGACGCGCTTGAGCGAATCCTCGGCGGAGTCGCCCCCTTGCCAGCCCAGGACGTCCCGCTCGCACAGGCCCTGGGGCTGGTCGCTGCTGAAGACGTACTGGCCCGCGACAACGTGCCGGGCTTCGACAACTCGGCCTACGACGGTTACGCCGTTCAGGCTGCGGACATCGCGCAGGCCTCGGAGGCCTCCCCCGCGCGCCTGCGGGTCGTCGATGAGATTCCTGCGGGGCGAGTAAGCCAGGTAGCCCTGCAACCCGGCCAGGCGGCGCGCATCATGACCGGTGCTCCCGTTCCCCCCGGTGCGGACGCCGTCGTAGCGTTCGAGGACACCGACCGAACCGATTGGGGCTACCTGGGTACCGACCCGGCAAGCAGCAAGAGTGACCGCCGCGTCGTGGCTGTGCTGGAAGGGGCCGATCCAGGCGAAAACGTCCGTCCAGCCGGCGGCGACATCCCGGCCGGATCAGTCGTGATCAAGGCCGGCCGTCGCCTGGGACCGGCCGAGATCGGAGTGCTTGGATCTGTAGGCGTTTCCAACGTTCGCGCCCATCCCCGTGCCACGGCGGCCATCGTCCCCACCGGCGACGAAATCGTCGAAATCGACGCCGGCATTCATGCCGGCCAAGTCCGCAACAGCAATGCCTGGGCAATTGAAGCGGCCACCCGCACGCTCGGCGCCGAGCCGAACCGATTGGCCATAACCGGCGACACCGTCGAAGCACTGCAAGCCGCCCTGGACGAAGGCGCGGCCTCCGACGTTATCGTCACCATCGGCGGGGTCTCGATGGGCGACTTCGACCTCGTCACGAATGTCCTCGGCTCCGAGGGCCGCATGGACTTCTGGCAGATCAACATGCGGCCCGGCAAGCCGCTGGCATTCGGGCAAGTGCACGGCACGCCAGTGATCGGGCTGCCCGGCAACCCGGTCTCCAGCATGGTCTGCTTTGCCCTGTTCGTCCGGCCCGCCCTGCTGCGCCTGATGGGCCACCACGACCTCACGCACCCCAGGGTCCAGGCCATAGCCGGCGAGCGCCTCCGCAGTGCCCAAGGCAAGCGCACCTACCTGCGCGTGCAGGTTCGCCGCACAAACGGCCAGTTGGTCTGCACCTCGGCGGGCGATCAGAGCTCCTACCGAATGTCCTCCCTGGTCGCCGGCAACGGCCTGGCCGTGCTGCTTGAGAACCAGACCGTTGAGCCAGGCGAGCCGGTGGACGTGCTGGCCCTGGATTCGCAGGCGCTGCTGCAACTCTGACGGGCAGTCCCCCCGCGTTGCTACGATGCACGCCATTGGGCGCGTAGCTCAACTGGTTAGAGCGCGCGGTTCACATCCGCGAGGTCATAGGTTCGAGTCCTATCGCGCCCACCGCTTCTGGTCGCTAGCCGATGCCGCGTTCTTCGTCACAATACGGTCTTCGGGCGTTTCTTCGTAGGATCGACAAACGGCACCCGGACCACTTCAGCGTCGGCGAGACCGTCTGCCGGCAGTTGAACGCTGACTTGCGTCCCACGCCGCCAATGCGACCGTGGCATCACGGCCAGCGCGATGTTCGACTGGTGGTTCGGCGACCAGAACGCGCTGGTGACATAGCCCACGGTCTCGCCGGACTCCTGATCACTGACCAGATAGAAGTCCTCGTTGTACCAGGTCAGCGGCTCGCCGCCGACCTTCAGACCGACCAGTCGCTGAGAAACGCCTTCGGCCTTGATTCGGGTCAGGGCCGCCTTGCCGATGAAGTCGCCCTTGGTCAGGTCCACCTGCCAGCCCAGCCGAACCTCGAATGGGTTGTTCTCGATGTCCAGGTCCTGACCGTATGACAGGATGCCTGCCTCGATCCGACGGATGTGGCTCGGAGCAATCACGCGGAGGTTGAACTCCCGCCCCTGCTCCAGGATGTGTGGCCATACGTCGTCCGCGTAACGCATCGCGTTATGCAGGTAAATCTCATACCCAACCTCTGCCGAGAAGCCCGTACGCGAAATCGTCACCGCGTGACCGTTCAGCGTGTCGTGGATCAGGCCGTAGTACGGAATGTTCCTGATGTGCGCACCAAACATCTTCTCTATCAGCAACACCGACTTGGGACCCTGAATCTGGACTGGCGACACGTCAATCTCTCGGATGTCGACGTCGAATCCGGCATGGGAGTTGACTCCCTGCGCCCAGAGCAGCACGTCGGAGTCGGAGATGCTGAACCAGAATTCGTCGTCCGCTACCCGCAGCAACACCGGATCGTTAATCACGCCGCCATACTGGTTACAGAGAATCACGTAGCGGGCCTGCATCGTAGGGACGCGGCTGTGCACGTCACGCGTGATCAGCAAGTCCACAAAGTCCGCGGCGTCTGGCCCCTTGATTCGGATCTGCCGCTCGACCGCCACGTCCCACATGCTGACGTGCTCGGTCAGATACTTGTATTCCTCCAGCAGGCCGCCATCCTCGGGCTTGATGTAGGCCCGCGGGTGGTACATGTGGTTGTAGGTCGTATAGGCCCAGCAACCGGCAGCCTTGGACAGGTGCCACCACGGCGACTTTCTGATTCGGGTCGAGATAAGGATCCGGGCATCACTGTTGCCGCTCTGCCGCAGGTTTATGGGCAGTTCGCGACGCTTGAGACCGTCGATTACAAGACGCTGAGCCATCGGACGTCCTCCAGTCGTTCTGAGATTCCGTTGCTTCGACCCTGACGTACTATCGCCAGATCAATGGACAGACAATTCACCTCAGTTTTGCCAACAGTTGACCTTAGGTAATCCATTGATCTGCAAAATGCCTGAAACGGCTCCAGGTTTCGCCTTCGTCCCTCACACCTTCATCTTCTCGCCTCGCGGATCGTAAAGAGGCTCCCGGGCAACCGTTGCTGGTAGACGCTCGCCAAAGTACAGCACGTCAACGCCGGTCCCCGGTTCACAGTGGCTCGTGGGCAGGTAGCCATACACGATGCCGCAACCGATGGAGTGGCCGTAGTTGGCGCTTGTCACATAGCCCAGCACCTGGCTGCCATCCATGATTGGCTCCTTGCCCATCACCACGCCATTCGGGTCTTCCAGGGTCATGCAGCACAACCTGCGCGTCAGCCCCTTCGAGCGAACGGCCCTCAGCGCCTCACGCCCGATGAAGTCGCCCTTCCGCATTCGCACCGCAAAGCCCGTGCCCGCTTCATATGGGTCGAACTCAGTGTGGATGTCGTTGCCCCACAGCCGATAGCCCTTTTCGAGCCGCAGCGAGTCGAAAGCGCCACCGCCGCCAGCGATCAGGTCGAGCGCCTGCCCCGCATCCCATAGGACATCCCAGAGCCGTAAGCCCTGCTCGACCGGGGCGTATATCTCCCAGCCAAGCTCACCCGCATATGAGATCCGCAGCGCCAGCGCCGGAATGTCGGCTATGGATATCTTCTCTGCGGTCATATAGGGGAATCCAACATTGGTCACATCGTTCTCGCAGACACGGCTCAACAGATCACGCGCCCGCGGGCCCCAGAGTCCAACGCAGCACAGGCTTTCGGATGTGTCGGCAACCGCGACCGAGCCGTCATCCGGCAGGTGCGCCTGGATCCAGCCAAGGTCGTGGAGCCCCATCGAACCGCCAGTAACCACCATGAAACGGTCTGGACCCAGGCGCGTCACGGTCAGGTCACACTTGATCCCGCCGCCGGGCGTGAGCATCGCGGTGTAGGTGATCGTCCCGACCGGCCTGTCCATTTGGTTGGTCGTCAGCCGCTGGAGCGCGGCAAGCGAGCCGTGCCCAGTGACCTCGAAAGTGGCCAGGGTTGTCAGATCGAACATGGCCACCCGTTCGCGCGTCACCACGTGCTCGGCCGCGATGATCGGCGACCAGTCGCGGGCCTCCCAGCCGTCGCGTGCTGCGCCGGTCACGGTGAGACTGTCGAGCAGCCCTTTGTTCGCCTCGTACCACTCGGGACGTTCCCACCCCGCGCTCTCGAAGAAAACGGCGCCCAATTCCCGCTGTCGCGTATGGAACGGAGAAAGTCGCAGATTCCGGGGTTCGGCTATCTGCTGCCGCGGGTGGATGATGTCGTAGACCTCGCGGTATTGCTGGGCGGCGCGCGTGCGAATGTAAGGGCGGTCGTAGGCGTGCGCGTGAAAACGCCGGATGTCGCATTCGCGAACGTCAATTGTCGGCTCGCCGTTCACGATCCATTCGGCCACGGCCTTTCCGACACCGCCGGCGTGCGTGATCCAGACCGCCTGCGCCGACCAGAATCCACGGACCTGCGGCGACTCGCCGAGCACCGGGAAACCGTCGGTGGTGAACGAAAAGATGCCGTTCAACCTGCGCGTCAATCCCACGCCCTTAAGACTGGGCATAACGACGCCCGCCGCCGCCCGTGCCATTTCGAAGTGCTTCGGTGTGAACGGCAGTTCCGCGGGCGCGATCGGCGCTTTGTCATAGTCGAGAAGGTCAGCGGCCTCCACCAGCAGCGGCTCGTGCCGGTACGAACCGATGCCGTAACAATCGCCTTCCTGGCGGAAGTACATCGCCGCGTCCTGGTGGCGCACCAGGGGCTGGGAGATCTCTTCGGTCGCGCCGGCCAGTTCTTCGATCGGCGTGGTAACCGCATAGAGGTGCTTCATTGGCGACAGCGGTATCGGCACCCCGGCCATTTCGCCCACCGTGGGCGCCCAGATTCCAGCGGCCGCGATCACCAGGTCCGTCCGAATGTCACCGTGGGTGGTCTGGACTCCGCGAATCCGTCCGCGGGTGATGTCGAGTCCCGAAACTTTCACCTTGCCGTGAAAACTCGCGCCGTTGCGTTCAGCCTTCCTCGCCATCGCCTCGGCCGGTCGCGTCGCCTTCGTATGCACGTCGGACGGTACGTACAGCGCGCCGAGAATTTGATCAGAAAGCGCGGGAACTAGATTTCGAGCTTCGCCGGGACCAAGAAGATGGGCCTCCACGCCCCAACTCAAGCCGAAACCGGCCTTGCGTCGCAGGTCGACCAAGCGCTCCGGAGTCCATGCCACTTCAAGACTGCCCACGGTCTTGGCGCATGGGACCCCGTCAAGTTCCAATTGGGTCCACAGATCCACGCTATAGCGCGCAAACCCTGTCATCGTCTCTGACGGATTCACCTGGAACACGAGCCCCGGCGCGTGAGAGGTCGAACCGCCCGTCTCGAAGAGTGGCCCTTGGTCGACAACCACGACGTCGCGCCAGCCGAGCTTCGTCAGGTGATACGCCACGCTGCAGCCGACGATTCCCGCACCAATGATGACGGCTCTCGCGTGCTTCGGAAGCAGGCTTGCGGGCATGTCCTTAATGCTCCAGCGTCAAGTCAGATGGGGGACGGCTAAGTCGATCAAGCATGGCACTTTCAAGACTTCAATCGGAGATGAGAGTCCGAACGACGTCTACGGCTCGCCTGACGTTTACTTCCAAAGCCACCCTGACGGGCCCGTCACCGTGGCTGGCGACCGTGCGTCCACGCTGCTCGCCGTCCGTCACGACCGACACCTGTGCCGGCCGACAGGCCAGAATGTCCGGCTCAATGGCCGCTGCCACGGCCAGCGGATCGTGCAGATAGAACTCCCGTACGTCAGCCCGCTCCCGAAAACTGTTCGCCAGGATGCGGTTACCCAGCCGGGCGGACCTGGAAGCGCCCTCGAACCACTGAGGACCTGCGTCGCGGCGCATGAATGTCCTGTGGGTCACGTCAAGGCCGATGAGAGTGACCGACACCCCCGACGAGAAAACGGCGCCCGCGGACCACGGATCCTCGTAAATGTTGAACTCGGCGTGGGGCGTGACGTTGCCGGGAACCTCGACGGCCCCGCCCATCACGACAATCTCCGAGATGGCCTGCGCGACGTCAGGTCGACCGTCCAGAGCCGCGGCCACGTTTGTCAGCGGCCCGAGCGCGATGACGGTTACCGATCCCGGCGCCGCAAGGGCGCGGTCGCGAATGAACTCGACGGCTTGCGCTCGATGCAGTTTCCGCGCGGTGGAGGGCAAGTCGACCCCAAGACCATCGGTGCCGTGAACGTGGTATGCAAACGAAAACGAGCCCCTCGCCGGCCGGTCGGCGCCAACGGCGATTGGAACATCACACTCGGCGGCGGCGTGGTCGACGAGCCGAAGCGCGTTCTGAGTCGTGTGCGCAAGCGTGGCGTTGCCCCCGACGGTGGTGATGCCTTCGATGTGCAAATCGGGGCAGTTCAACGCCATCAGGAGCGCCAGGGCATCGTCGGTGCCGGGGTCCGTGTCAATGATCACTCGCCGCATGCGCTTCATCCTCAATTCAAGGAACTCGACCAAACACTTCTACCCTAGTCCCGAGGATGCGGATTGGTGGGCAAATCTAGCCTCACTTCCAGCGCAACCGTCCGCGCAGGGACCGAGCACCATGGAGAGGGCCGCACAGTAGGCTTAGCCTGACGTTCGAATCTCCGAGCTACCGGCGGCGCGCCGGGCCGCCAGCACCAAAATGAGCGACTCGATCATCCTTGGAACCGCCGCCGCCGTCATAGGCGCCGTATTGGCCGCGGCCGCAGGCCTGTGGATCGGTCGGCAGATGGGCCAACAGCAGGGCTCACCGGAAGACTCATCCGGCCGCATGGCCCGCGACCTGATGGTCGTCAGCGACCTGCTGGCCGACCGGCTGGCCAAGATCTGGACCGCCGGCGACGGACCCGCGCCGGGGGTCGGCGACAGCGACGCCGTCTACCACCATGTGCGCGAATCCACCGAGACGATCCTCAAGCAGGCCGGCGCATCGCCCAAGACCGCCCTGGCCGTAGGCGCCCTCACCGCCAAGCATGTTCGTCCCGGCCCCATCGCGGGTTCCGACGGCGAGCAGCCGCGGCCCGGTCCTTCCCGCCGGCCCGGCAACCGCCCCGCAGCGCGACCCGATTCCGCTCGGCCGACCGGAGGGACCGACTCGTCGCCTAGTCGGTGACCTCGACCTCGTACTGAGCGATGGCGTCTTCGTTCACGCCCACTCCCAGGCCCGGACGTGTGGGCACCGGCAGGTAACCCTCGGCGTCGATCCTCAGCGGCTCGTCCACGATTCCGCCGAGCTGCTGGTAGTGCTCGATCGTGCGGTACGGCTCGTCCAGGATGAACTCCACGTAGGGGCAGTTCGGGATGCAGACGCTCAGCTGCATGTGCGCGGCGATGCCCAGTCCGGTGACACCGTGATGGGGCACGAACAGCTTGCCCGCGAACTCCGCCGCCGCCGCGATCTTGATGAACTGCGACAAGACCTCACAGCTCGCGGCCGTGTCCGGCTGCAGGATGTCGTAAGCACCCACCCGGATCATCTCAACGAAGTCGGCCATGCCCAGGTTGCCCTCGCCGCCGGCGATGGCGATGTCAGTCTCGGCCGTGAGCCGAGCAATCGTGTCGAAGTCATCTCGTGGCAGCGGTTCCTCCAGCCAGAAGACGTCCAGCTGCTCCAATTCGCGTGCCTCGGCCAGGGATCGCTCGTAGTCCCAGGCGGGTCGGTGGTCGCTGGACGATCCGCCCGCCAGGTTGGCGTCCACCATGATCACCATGCGGTCGCCTACGGCGTCGCGCACCGCCGATACCAGCGCGATGTCCTCCGCAAGCGTCGGAAATGCGGTCCGAAGCTTGATGGCCGTGAAGCCTTGCTCCAGGTAGGCCAGCGCATCTTCCGCCCGCTGCTCCGGTGTGGCCGCCACGATGGTGCTGGCATAGGCCCGCACGCGCGTGTCGCGGTAGCCCCACAACCGATGCAACGGCTGGCCAGCCGCCTTGCCGATGATATCGCAGAGCGCCATGTCGAACAGGAACGTCCCAGCCCGTCGCATCACCTCGGCGTGACGCGCCAGGGCGTGTACGTCCTGGCCGATCAACTGAGGCGCCACAACGTCACGATTCGTGACCCCGCTCCGGGTGTCGCCAATACCCCAGCCCGTTAGCCCCTCATCCGTCTCCACCTTCACAATCACCGCCCCGCGCGAATACTCCACGCGACCCGGCGGCCCCCACGCATGCACATACGGATGCGGATGCGGAACATCAACCTGGCGAACGGTGATATTGGCGATCTTCATGGAGCGACCTCTTCGATCGGAGACTGCCACGATGCCAGAGGATAGCGGTGACCGAACGTGGCGGACATGCCAAGCACGAACTGGCGGACTGTCAAGGTGACCCGGTCAGCCTGGCAAGAAGCGGATTCGACGCTTCGCCCGCTGCTGCGGCTGCTGAAACTTGATTGGCGGCGGAATTGGCCTGCTAATCCAGGACCCTCAGATCAACTGCACGGTATCAAGGACCAGACAGGATTAACCTCGGCCCCAGCGGACTTCCTGCCAAAATCTCTCTTGCCGTTTCCTTAGGCGTTCTCTCTTGCGTCGCTCACCGAGAGTCTCGACGCTGTTTCTGTCGTAACGATCGTCCTCAAGGGCGTACTGCATTCCCTGTCTGATCCGCAATTCCTCCTGGCGACGAGCTGATTCTGGTGACACACGCGGACGTCTTGAGCTCCCAGCACGAGATCGCGCGACGTCGAGATTGCGCCGCCTGTCATCTGATGGAAGGTCATCGGAGCCGGAAGTGACTCCTCGAAGAATCCTGGCTCTGACCCGACTCTCACCAGCGTCGCGCCTCCCCTGTTTGACCCGCAGTTCACGCTGTCGCCGAATACTTGACGGCGAGACCCGCGGTGTTGGTGACCTCACGCCAGACCCAAAGTCCAAGACTCGACTGCTGCGCCGGCCGAACGAGGCCGCACGCTTTCGAACCCTGAGGTCTTGTCGCCTCTCTTGCGACGAATTCCAACCTGCGTACCGGCGCTCCGACCGCCTCGCTTGCCAGACGCGGTCCCGAATAACTCGAACGAACTCGACGACCACCAATAGGGCAAATGCCGACAGCACCAAAACGACCAGAAAACCGCGGTCCTCGATGCTTCCGGGCATTAGCCCGATTATCGTCAGCACGATGAGACCGACGAAGAGCCCTAACCAGACCATGCAAACTCGCGCTTCAGTCGACCTAACCCGATTCTAGCCGCGCTCCACCCCTCTGAAAGCACCCTCGCGACGATTAGTGCGCCCATGGGGCATCCGCTCGACTCTTACCAACTGTGCCGAACCTCGATGCTCGGAACATGTGTCTTGCCTTAACCTACGTGTCCAGACGTTCAGATCGCTAGAGACTGCGGCCAATGTCTAGGAACCAGTCTTCCATACCCTTCCTTCGCTGCCCAATTTACGTCTGCAAAATAAAACACTATTATCGTCAGGAGTTCACACTCCTACCAGAGCCCAACAGCTCTCACTGATTAGCACGGCTCATAGCACGTTGAATCTTCCTGCTACATATCCCCCGAGCCTGGGAATCGATACCTGCCGCGAAACTTGCTTCGGTAGTGAACGAGAGCGAAAATCCCAATGACTATGAGGACCAGCAGTCCGAAGATGGCAACTATCTGTAAAATATCGCCAAGTTCGCACGGCCTCCCGCAAAAGTCGAAGAGTCCGCTGTAGTCACGCTCGATCATCTGCGACGCTCCTCAATTGACCCTTTAGAAAGCCACTGATGAATAGGAGCACACATTGTCTACTCGCGCAGGTGTTTCAGCGCCTCGAACTCCGCCATTCCCCCTAGTGCGATGTAGCCCTTGTCGCTGCCCGCGCTGATGAAGGTGCAGCCGGCGGCGACCCATTTCTCGACCTGCTCGACGTTGCCGGCGGCGATGCCGGGGGCCTTGCCGTGCTTCTGGCAGGCTTCGATCATTTGCATTACGGCTTCGTCGTGTTCGGCGGAGTCGCGGGCGAAGCCGATGGAGTTGGCCAGGTCGGCGGGGCCCAGCCAGCAGCCGTCGATGCCGTCAACGGCCATGATGTCGTCGGCGTTCTCGATGGCTTCCTTCGACTCCAGTTGAATCGCCACAAAGACCTCATCGTTGAAGCGGTCGATATAGTCGGGTCCGTAGGCGCTGGCGCCGCCCGCGCCGTTGGAGCGGCCGCCGGCCGGCGGGAAGCGCGAGGCAAAGGCCGCCGCCTCAGCCTGCTCAACCGTGTCGACCATCGGGACGATGATGCCCAGCGCGCCTTCGTCCAGCAGCCGCCCGATTTCGTCGTATCGATTCACCAGCGCACGCGCGATGGGAATCGAGCCGCCGGCTCGCACGGCCATGAACGCCAGCATGGACGAGTAGCGGTCCCAACTGCCGTGCTGATTGTCGATCAGCACCCAGTCGAACCCCATGCTCGCCACCATCTCCGCGGGGAATGGAACGCCCAGGCCGCAGCCGACCCCCAGCGCAACCTTGCCCTGCTCCATGCGTTGCTTTGCCGTGTTGGTAATCACCAGTTCGCGCTCCATTCCCACCAAGGCGGTGTGCCGGATATGACGCTAGGCGGCAGCCGCCGCTTCGTCAATTGCGGTTGCCCAGTTGGCCGTACGCGCCGGCAGCGGACACTCGGGTAGAGGCGCATCAGCCTCGCTTCACCCCGATTCCGACACCGTCGCCGATCTGCACAATCGTCGAGTCCAGCTGCGGGTGATCCAGAAACGCCCGGTTGAACGACCGAATGATCGGTGTCCACTGGCGCGGACGGTTCGGGTCGTCCGTCTCCATGGCGGCCTGGCCGCCCCACAGCAGATTGTCGACGCAGACGACGCCGCCCGGACGCAGCCGATCCACACACGCCTCCAGGTAGGCCGGGTAGTCGTCCTTGTTCGCGTCGATGTAGGCGAAGTCGAACGGACCGGGCAGATCCGCCAGCAAGTCCAGCGCCGCGCCGCAGCGCAACTCAACTCGATCGGCCACTCGTTCGTGCGTGAGGTGCTCGCGGGCACGCTCGAGTATCTCGCCATCGATGTCCAGGCAGATCAGGCGACCGTCGCGCGGTAGGGCACCGGCAATCCAGGTCGCCGAATAGCCAAGGTTGGTACCGATCTCCAGGGCCGTACGGGCGCCGCAGGCGCGCGCCAGCGTGGCAATAAGTCGCGCTGACTCGCGCTCCGTAATCGGTTCGCGGTTCTTTTCGGCCTCTCGCTCGATTCGGGCCTGGGCCCCGCTGATCGCGGGATGAATGTCTTGCAGATAGGCCCAGTCGCGTGCTGGGCGGTCGGGATCCTGGCGTCGGCGGGCAGACATCAGCAGCTCAGTCCCAGGGGTCGCGGCCGTCGGTCGACTTCGGCCAGCGTGAGACGACGACTTTCGGATCGGTAAAGAAGCGCACGGCGTCGCCGGCCTGTCCGTGCAGGTCACCAAAGAACGACGCCTTGCGCCCAGCGAACGGGAAGAACGCCATCGGCGCGGCCACGCCCACGTTCACGCCCACGTTTCCGATGTTGACGCCGGAAACAAACTCGCGGGCCGCCGCGCCGCTGTTGGTGTAGATCGAGGCGGCATTGCCGAACGGGCTGGCTTCAATCATGTCCATCGCCTCTTGCAGCGTGCCTACCCGCAGCAGGCTGGCCACCGGCCCGAAGACCTCTTCCCGCGAAATCCGCATGTCCGGCGTTACCTCATCGACCACTGTTGGACCGACCCAGTAGCCGTTGGGCAGCCCCTCGGCCGTCGCGCCGCGGCCGTCAGCCACCATACGAGCGCCTGCTGACGCGGCATCGTCGAGCGTGGCCAGGATTCGATCGCGAGAGTCCTGCGAAATGACCGGGCCCATTCCGACGTCCGGGTCCAGCCCGTCGCCCAGGCGCAAGGCCTGCGCGGCCGACGTCAGGCGGTCCGTGAACTCTGCGTAGACATCGTTCTGCGCCACCACCACCGAACCGGCGAGGCAGCGCTGGCCGGCGCAGCCGAACGTGGAACCCATCAGGTTGGGAATGGCCGCATCCAGGTTGGCATCGGGCAGCACCACCAGGTGGTTCTTGGCCCCGCCCTGCGCCTGCACCCGCTTGCCATGCTGCCCTGCCAGCTCGTAAATGCGTTGCGCGACCGGCGTGGTTCCGACAAACGAGACGCCCTGCACGCGCGGATCCGCGATCAGCGCCTCCGCCGTCTCGGCGCCGCCGTGCACAAGGTTGATGACGCCCGCCGGGAACCCGGCCTGCGCGATCAGGTCCATCATTCGCGCCTGGCTGATTGGCGTTTGCGGCGAGGGCTTGATCACGTAGGTGTTGCCGGTGGCCAGCGCGTACGGCGCAAACCAGAACGGCACCATGGACGGGAAGTTGAAGGGGCCGATCTGGACAAACACGCCCATAGGCTCGCGGATCGATGTCTCGTCGATGCCGGCGGCGATGTCGGCCGAGAAGTCGCCCATTTGCAGCGTTGGAATGCCCGCCGCGACTTCGATGTTCTCCAGGGTTCGGATCAGTTCGCCGCGCGCTTCCTCCAGGGTCTTCCCGTTCTCGATGGTGATCGTGCGCGACAGGTCCTCGAACTGCTCCTCGACCAGGTGATGCAGCCGGAACAGCAACCGTCCACGTTCCACCGCGGGCGTCGCGCGCCACGAATCGAATGCATCGTGAGCGGCCCCCACGGCATCCGCCACATCGTCGTTCGACGACGTCGCCGCCTCGGCAACCACCCCACCCGAGGCGGGGTTCGTGACCTCCGCGGCTTCCGTGCCGCGCGGTGCGGTCCATTCACCCGCGATCCAGTTTTGGAGCGTCTCTACCTCCGCAGCCATGTCGCGGACCTCCTTGCCTTCTGCCTCGCGCGACGATACGACACCAGCGCTGACGCGCGTAGACTGTCGCGCTTCCCCGATGGCGGAATCCCATGGTCGCACTCGCGCTTGCCAGCCGCGATCCAGCTACGGCAATTGGCCAACCGATCGACGCCCTGGATACGCCGGCCCTGGTCTTGGATCTGGACGTCGTTGAGGCCAACATCGCCCGCGCAGTCGAGATCGCCCATGCCGCGAGCGCGCGCCTTCGACCACACATCAAGACCCACCGCATGCTGGCGGTGGCTCGACTCCAGATTGCGGCTGGCGCGCAGGGCATCTGCTGCGCCAAGACGGGTGAGGCCGAGGTCTTCGCCGATGGCGGCATCGATGACATATTCATTGCCAACCAGGTCGTCGGCGCGGCCAAAATGCGCCGGCTGCGGGCTCTGGCCGAGCGCGTCAGGCTTGCAGTGGGTGTCGATCACCCAGACCAGCTCGACCTGCTCAGCCAGGCGTTTCAGAGCGCCGATCCCCTGGACATCTGCATCGAAATCGACGTCGGCCAGCGCCGCACCGGCGTCGTCGAACCGCACGAAGCAGTCGACCTGGCCCGAAGAGTGCTCGACGCTCCCGGCCTGGCCCTCCGCGGCGTCTACACCCACGAAGGGCATGACTACGCCGCCCAAGACGACGCGGACCTGGCCGTGATCGCCGACCAGGCCCAGCGCCAGATGCTTGACGCCGCGCAGGCCATCCGCGACGCGACCGGCGCACCCTGCGAGGTCAGCATGGGATCGACGCCATCGCTGTTCGCACGCAAGTTCCATGCCGGCATCGATGAGCTCCGGCCGGGCACCGCAGTCTTCAACGACGGTTCCCACGCCAACTTCCTGGGTCACACCGACTGGTGCGCGGCCACGGTGCTGGCCACGGTGGTCAACCTTCCCGCGCCCGACCGCGTGGTGGTTGACGCCGGCGCCAAGGCGCTTACCTCTGACCGGCGCGGCCCGAGCATCCTGGAGAACAGCGGCTTCGGCATGGTTGTCGGCCATCCGGAAGCCACCATCGTCAGCCTGTCCGACGAGCACGGCGTGCTCTCGGTACCGGACGCGGGCGCCTACGGGATCGGTGGGGTGCTGCGGATCATTCCCAACCACATCTGCCCGTGCGTGAACCTCTACGATCATGCCTTCGTCGCCCGTGAAGGCATCGTCGAGGATGTCTGGGAAGTCTCGGCGCGCGGGCAGAGCCAGTAGCCAGCCCGGATCGCTGGAAAGGGAACAAGGCACGTCATGGGAGCCCTTGATGGCCAGGCGGCCCTCGTCACCGGCGGCGGCAGCGGGATCGGCCGGGCGGCCGCGCTGGCGCTGGCGGGCGATGGCGCCGCGGTAGCCCTCGCAGGTCGTCGGACCCACTTGCTCGAGGAGACCGCTCAGTTGATCGGAGCTTCGGTCGGCGCCAGTGCATTGGTCCTGCCCGCCGATCTCGGCGATGCCGACGCTGCCCGTGACACTGTCGCCCAAACCGAGGCCGTGTTCGGCCGGCTGGACATCCTGGTCAACAACGCCGGCGCCAACACCGCATCGCGCAGCGTGGGCACGACGAGTGCCGACGACATCGACACCCTGACGCGCATCAATGTCACCGGCCCTCTCACCCTGACCCAGGCGGCGCTTCCGGGGATGCTGGATAGGGGCGGCGGGGTGATCGTCACGGTGGCGTCGTACTCGGTCGTGAGCCCCGGGCCACCCGGCGGGACTGCCTACAGCCTCTCCAAGGCTGCCGTGGTTGCCCTGATGAAGAGCGTGAATGCCGAGTACCGCAACCGCGGCGTGCGCGCCTGCACCATTTATCCCGGCGAGGTGGATACCGAGATGCTGGACGCCCGCCCGCTGGTACCCGGCGCCGAGGCCCGCGCGTCCATGATGCACGCCGACGACATTGCCCAGATCATCCTGCTCTGCGCGCGAATGCCGGCCCGAACGCTGGTGGAAGACATCTACGTCCGCCCCACCCACCTGCGCAACATGCAAGCCGATATCGCCGCCGCGATGGAGTTCTAGCCGACGCTGGGGGCGTGAATCCGACGGCGGGAATGGGCCGGGGGTGAAGGGGAAGCTGTCTCTCGCCAGCCCGCACCCCCTTTGGGGGTGCGGGCTGGCGAGAGACAGCTTGGGCGGATTTTCTTGGCGGACCGGCGAGGAAAGTTGAGGCCGTGCGGGGACGGCTGGAGGGCGCCAGGGACGCTGAGGGCGAGGACGCGGCGAGGGGATGGGGCGGCGGCGTCTCGACTGCAAGATGCCGGTCTGAGACCAGCCTCGACCCCAGGGGAGGAACAAGCGGGGACGGCGGGTCGCGGAAGCGGCGAGCCGTCGGACGAGGCGGGCGAGCATAAAGGTTCCGGGGGAGGGACGCGGCTGGAGTGCTTCCATTGTACACGAAATGGTTACGACAGGCAAGAGCGGCAGGGGTGATGGAAGGGGAGAGGGCAGAGGGCAGAGGAGTGAGACAGGAGAAGAAGGGGATTGCCTGGGAGGGTTGGGCGCCAGGGAGTGTGGTTCGACACGGTGCTCCGGGGACTGCGCACCGGCTCACCACGAACGGGGGCGGGAGGCAGGAGTGAGAGGGAGTAGGCGAGGAGTCAGAAGTGAGGGACGAGGGGCAGGAGCGCTTGGGATGAAGGGCAGGTCGGGGCGGCGGGTTGCGGCAGAGTTGTTGGGTGCTGCCGGGTTCCGACCGACGACGCCGGGATGACAAGGATGTGTTCAGTGGGTAAGGGCAATGTGTTCAGTTCTTTGCCGAATGTGTTCAGTTTTCGGGCCAATGTGTCTAGTTTTCGGCCAAATGTGTTCACTTTTGGGCCCGATGTGTTCAGTGAGGAAGTGGAGAGGGGAGAGCGGAGAGAAGTGAGAGTCGGAGTGGGAGGTTGGGGAACGGGCACGAAAGGAAGGCGAGATTCCCCCTTCGACGAGCTCAGGGCAGGCTCATCGACAAGCTCAGGGCGGGCTCTTCAACCGGCTCAGGGCAGGCTCTCGGCTCCGCTGCTCTGCGCTCGGAGAGACAGCCCGGTGGGCGGAAAGCGGGCGTTCGGCGCCACGGCGCATGTGTCACTCGGCCGGGCCAATGTGTCCAGTTTTTTGCCCAATGTGTCCTGTTTTCGGCCGAATGTGTCCAGTTTGGCGGGCAATGTGTCCTGTTTTCGCCGACATGTGTCCAGTTTGGGAGGCGCGCGTGCCACTCACAGTCCCTGCCCTTCGGGGTCTCAGACAGGTCATTCGACTGGCTCAGGACAGGCTTACTTCAGACGCCGGGATGACGGGCTGCTGGGGGTATTGGATGGTGGGAGTGCGGCTGGGGGTTCGACGGCAGGGGCGGATTCCAGACGCTTTCAGGTTTCAGGGTGCGTGCAGCCAAGGCGAGGGGGTTTCCAGGTCTGGTGGGTGAAGGGATTGAGGAGGGGGACGCCGGAGGACTGGAAGTGTTTGACGTTGCGGGTGACGACGGTGAGTCCGTGTTGGAGAGCCGTGGCGGCGATGAGGAGATCGAGGTTCTGGTGGCCGAGGGCCCCGCATAGTTGGCCCCAGCGGCGGGCGGTTGGGACATCCACCGGCAGCACGCGCCCGCCGTACCAGGTGAGGACTTTCTCCAGCCAGACGGTCAGGTCGTGCGCGAAGGCGGGGTTGCGGCGTTGCTGTTGGGCGATGCCGCGTTCGATCTCGCCGATGGTGACGGCGCTGAGGTGTAAGTCGGAGGTGCGCTGGCTGGCCAGCCAGGCGGCGGCCCGGGGGTGACGGCGCCGCCGGCGCAAGGCGGATAGCACGTCGGTGTCGACCAGGTACATCAGAGGTCCAGCGGACGGGCGGGGAGGCTGAGCCGGTGGAATTCCTGGTCGTCCTGCGGGATGTCGAGCAGCAGTTCGGCGAAGGTGGGCGCGTGGGCTTGCTCGAGATGGCAGAGCCGCTCGTACTCGTCCACGGCGAGGACGACGACGGCGGGTTGGCCGCGACGGGTGACGCGCTGCGGGTGGCCGGCGAGGGCGGCGTTGACGACGGCGCTGAAGCGGTTTTTGGCGTCATGGAGGGGCCAGTCGTGCATGGCTGGTTCCTGGCTAGATTAGGTGGCTAGATTGTCGGCGGGGCAGGGGGGATTGGCAAGTGGGAGAAGCGAGGAGTGAGCGGCGAGAGAAGAGGCAAGGGAGAGGGAGCTTGGGAGGTGTGGTTGGGGTGTGGTTCGACACGCCCCTTCGAGGGACTACGGGTCGGCTCACCATGAACGGGGGCGCGGGGCCTACGAGTGGGCTGGGGGACTGAGCGGCGGGCTTGGTTGCTGCCTCTCGTGGTTCGACACGGTGCTCCGCGGACTACGCACCGGCTCACCACGAACGGGTAGGGGTCGTTGGGTTGATGTTGATGGTGAGGAGGGATTCGTGGTTGCCGGGGTTGGTGGCGAGGAGGTGGCCGCCGGGGGCGAAGGCGGCGGAGCGGCCGGTGACGCGGTGGGGCCAGTGGGGGCGTTCGTGGAAGTCGGTGCGGGGGTCTTTGGCGTCGAAGTAGAGGGCGAAGACGCCGAGGCGTTGGGCCAGGTCCTGGGCGCGGCGCTTGAGGGTGTCGCGACGGTTGAAGTCGAGGATCTGGTCCCAAGAGGTTCCGGCGTTTTGGAAGTCCTTGATGCAGTCGAAGTGGGGCTGAAGGATGACGCGGGCGCCGAGGTCAACGAGGGTGTCGTGGATGGCGGGGGACTCGTTGTCGGCGCAGATGGTGACGCCGATGGAGGTCTGGCCGAGTCGAAACGGGGCCATGTCGTCGCCGCCGCCGCGGTAGAAGTCCATCTCGCTGGTGGTGGGTTGCAGCTTGCGCTGGACGTGGCGGAGGCCGTTGGCATCGACGATGACGTAGGCGTTGAAGGGCTTGAGGGCGAGGCCGCGTTCGGCAATGCCGGCGCCGATAGCGAGGCCGTGGCGTTTGGCCATCTGGGTGAGGCGGCGGGTGGCGGGGCCGGGAATGGGCTCGGCCTGGCGTTCGAGTTCGGCGGGGTCGGCGTCGGCGTCGTAGGTGACCCAGGGGCCGTGGACGGAGAACTCGGGAAAGAGGACGAGGTCGCAGCCGGCGTGGGCCGCTTGCTGAGTGAACGCCTCGATCTTCTCCAAGTTGGCGTCCAGTTGGCCGCGCAGGGAGCAGAGGGTGACCATGCCGATGCGCATCAGGGTCTCAGTGGGAGGGTTTTCGGTAACCCGTAAGGCTCGCACGGTACCGGAAATCGTGCGCGCCGTTGGCGCCGCTTCCGGCGGGGTATGTGAGGGCCGAACCAAGTAGGCTCCGATGGCTTTCAGGGGCGGGTGAAGCGATGAGCGTGGAACGGGCGGCGGACGGTGGGCATCTGATCAGGATCGATGTGCCCGTGGCCGTGCGGACCGCGCGGGTGAGCGAGATGCGGCGGCTGAGCGAGCTGTGGGGCGCCGCGGGCAGGGCTTCGCGGCAACGGCTGCTGCGGCGCTATTTCCGCGAACAGGCGGATGGGGTGCAGCGGGGGCTGGTGGCGGACTTCAACGGGAATCCGATCGGGCAGCTGTGGGTGCGGTTGCGGCACATCGATCCGTCCATCGAGGCCGGGCTGCGGGTGGCGTACGTGCACACGCTGGTGGTGATGCCGGAGTTCCGGCGGCTGGGGGTGGCGGAAGGGCTGGTGCGCAGCGCCTCGGCCCTGGCCGCGGCGCGGGGGTGCACGCACGTCTCGATCGGGGTGGACCGGCCGAACGAGGCGGCGCGACGGCTGTACGCGAAGTGGGGATTCGAGCGGTACTACGAGAGCTTTGACCTGCGGGGCGACCTGGTGTTCATGCGGCGGGAGGTCTTCGAGGCAGGGGTTGCGGCGGAGGTGCGGTGATACCATGCGGCGCGTCCGCGTCGGCGCCGTGAGCGTCGCGCGGCGGTGCGTTTTCGGCGGGCGTCGGCCCGGCGGCGGGGGTCTTGATGCAAGCGTTCCTTAACGGCGAATACATGGACCTGGCGGACGCCAAGGTCAACGTGATGACGCACGCGCTGAATTACGGGACCGGGGTGTTCGAAGGCATCCGCGCCTACTGGGACGACGAAGAGGAGCAGTTGCTGCTGTTCCGGGTGCGGGAACATTTCGAGCGGATGCACCAGTCGGCGCGGATCCTGCGGATCGGCATCGACTATTCGGTGGACGAGTTGATCGACATTTGCGTGAACGTGCTGCGGGCGGGCAATTTCCGCGAGGACGTGTACGTGCGGCCGCTGGCGTTCAAGAGCGCGCTGCAAGTCGGGCTGAACATGGTGGCGATGGGGCCGGACGGTCTGCGGCCCATCGAGAACGGGTTCACGCTGTTCGCGCTGCCGTTCGGGAACTACCTGGACATCGAGAAGCCGATCCGCTGCACGATTTCGGCGTGGCGGCGGGTGAACGACAACATGATTCCGGCGCGCGGCAAGGTGACGGGGATTTACGTGAACTCGTCGCTGGCGAAGACGGAAGCGCTGGAAGCTGGGTTCGACGAGGCGATCATGCTGACGCATGACGGGCACGTGAGCGAGGGTTCGGGGGAAAACCTGTTCATCGTGCGCCACGGCAAGCTGCTGACGCCGTCGCTGAGCGAGGACATCCTGGAGGGCGTGACGCGGGCCACGGTGATGCAGATCGCGCTGGACGACCTGGGGATCGAGACCATCGAGCGCCCGATCGATCGGACGGAGTTGTACATCGCGGACGAGCTGTTTCTGGTGGGGACGGGGGCGCAGATCTCGCCGGTGCGGGAGATCGACGGACGGATAATCGGCGACGGGGAGATCGGTCCGGTGACGGGGGCGTTGCAGGATCTGTACTTTGACATCGTGCGCGGCCGCTCGCCGAAGTATCGTGGGTGGTGTCTGAGCGTGCAGGAACAGGCCGCCGCTCAGCGCGCATGATCGGGAGGCGAAAGGAGGCACGGCCGCGCTGACCGCGAATCGCCTCCTACAGCCCACCCCCGTGGGCGATCCCGCCCGACGATCCGTAGCTCACCGACT
>DAOUJT010000136.1:0-26359 GCA_034422315.1 Chloroflexota bacterium
CCCCGCTGGCTGCCGACTTCGGCGATGCGCCCGACGGCGCCCCCGCCGGCTACCGCGGCACCCGCGTCATCGGCCGCTTCCCCACCCGCCTCGACACCCGCAGCAGCCCCAACTTCGGCGCCCACGTGCTCACGCCAGGACCCGACCGTCTCGGCGAAACCGTGACATCCGAGACAGGTGCCGACGACCGGTCCGACCCGGACGGCGTCCCAAACCTGATCAATGCCGACGGCGGCGACGACGGTGTCACGGCCCTCATCCTGTCCCTCGACCAGGTCCCAGCCCAGGCCACCCTCGAGGTCAGCGTCGCGCTCACGACAACCGCCCCTCCAGGCCCCCGCTACCTCAACGTCCTGGTCGACATGAACCTGGACGGCCGTTGGAGCGTCGGCGAGGACGCAACACCCGAGTGGGCGGTCCAAAACCTCGTCGTCAGCTTGACCCCGGGAACGTCCCGAACAGTTCGCACACGTCCGTTCGCACTCGGCAGCGCCAACCAGTTGCCCGACGGCGCCTGGATGCGCGTGGCGCTCACGCGTGAGCGCATCGTGGGCGACGCCTGGGACGGCGGCGGACGCTGGCAGGCGGGTGAGATCGAGGACTACCAGGTGGCGCTGCCGCGTGCCGGAGGCGGTGCCAGCGAAGCCGCCGCTGCGCTCATCGCCACCATCTGTCCATCAAGCATTGACGTCCCCAGTGGAGCCCTCATGCAGCGCACGGGCTGCCGACTGGTGAACCTCGGCGGCGACGGCGCGGCGGAACTGCGACTCACGCCAACCAAAGGGGACGCCACCCTGGTCCCCGATCGTATCGGCAGGCTTGACCTGCGCGCGGGCGCCGAGCAGACCGTTTCCCTGGTCCTCATCCGAGGCGAGGACGAGGCAACGTGGCGCTACCAGACCGGCCGGCAACTCGACACCCAGGTGACCAACGGAACCGTCGTGCTCGGCGCACGGGCTGTCGACCGCACCCTCGCCATCGTCCCCGTCGACAACGGACCGCTGTATCACATCGACCGCAGCGCCGATTACTTCTCCATCCACGACCTCTTGCCGGTCGACGGTTTCGCCTTCGCCGATATCCGCCGCATCGCCAGCGGAGCCACCGACCTCACGCTTGCCGACCTGGACCTGCTGCGGAGCGTCTGGTTCCCGGTGGAACCCGTGGCCCCATCAAGCACCGGCGGAACCTATGCGGCGTTCCTCATTGAACTGGCTGACACAGCGCCGCGGGCCGACAGCAATCTCGGTTTCCAGATTGCCCTCGCGTTGCAGGCCACCGACACCTCCAGCGATGACTGGACGCCGCAGGCTGGCGAATTCGACCTCTTCCAGGGCACTGATACGTGGTTCGAGCTGATCTACCGACCCGATGCGGCGCCACCGTGGCGTCTCCAGAAGCGGACGGCCCTTGCCCCCTCCACCGCCGCACTGACCGGAGCCATGGCGTTCGTCGATGGATCGCGCGTCATCGTGCTGGTACCCGCGCTGGAACTGCAGCGCGATCCGGCCTCGCTGCGGTTTCGGGTCACGTCATTCGTGCATGAGCGCGGCGATCCGCTGGGGGCCGTCGGTCCTTCAATGGCCGACGCCGCGCCCGCGCTGGGGCAGTCGCTGGCCATCTTCGGCAACCTGCCCCCGGCTGTTGGCTGACTCGCGTGCCGACCGGAAACTCGCCATCCAGGCTCGGGTGCGGCGGCTCAACACCGCTGGGGCGCCGCGACTTCGGGCGAATCGTGGCCGGAACGCTGGCCACCGCGCCGTTCGTCGGTCCGGGTCTAACGGACGAGAACCTGCCGGCCGACTTCGCCATCGAAAATGGCCATCACTACCGCCAGGCGTCCCCCGAACCGAACGCCGGTTTCGCCGTCTTCAACGGACGGCGGCCGTGGTGGGACACCTACCGCAGGGCCGGTGGCCCGAAGGTCCTCGGATATCCAATCAGCCTCCCCTATGCGCGAGATGGCCTGGCCGTTCAGGCCTTCAGCCACGGCGCGATCCAGTCGCCGCTCCGCGGGGTGAATCTGGCGTCCGCCAACGTGATCGAGTTGCTCGACGCGGCCGGATTCTCGAGATGGTTGCACGACCAGCATCACGTGCCGATGCCCCTGCACACGAGCGCCGATGCGGACGCTCGTCTCGCTTGGCTTACCGACGACCTCATTCGGACCGCCTACGTTGGCAATCCTGCGCCGACCCGTTTCCTTACCTGGAGCCGGACCCAGGCCTTGCGGCGCTTCGGACTGCCGATGTCGCGCCCAGCGCAATTCGGCCCGAACATCGTGCAGCGATTCCAGCGCGGTGTGCTGGAGCGGAACATCGATAGTCCAACGGTACGCGTGCGGCCGGTGGGCCAACTGCTGGTGGAGTTGGGACTGGTCACCACCGACCGAGCCAGACCTGTCTCGAGCATGGACGCGTTGCTCCGGGCAGCCGGACGAACTATCCACGAGCGTCTGACCGCTGCTGTCGGCGCGCGGATTCGATCGGAGCCCGGCGATTGGGCCATCTTTGCCGCCTATTCCGGGGAAATCCGCCCACTGGTGGCCATCGACGCCGACCGCGAGATGCGCACGCTGAGCGTCTGGAAGGTCCTCCTGCTGCGAGAGGCCTTTCGCCAGCGCGCGGCCGGACTGCTGTCGTTTAGGGAACTCCTGACGATGGACGAAACCGTCGTCGAGCGCGCCGACCCACCCGTCACTCTCGAACCCGGCCAGCAGATCGAGGTCGGCACGGCATTGGAGCACGCGATCAGCGTCAGCGACAACGCTTCGGCCATCCTGCTTGGCGACCGGCTGGGATACCCCAACATTGACTTCGACCTGCGCCGCGAGGGTCTGCGCGTTACGACGGTGGACACGCGCGAGCCGATCACGACCGCTCGCGAAATAGCAGACGTGTTGGAACGCATGGTAGGCCTGCGCCCCGGCGTCTGGCAGCCGACGCTGGCCGACATCCAGGCCATGCGCGACCTGCTGCTCAGCGAAACCCGCACCGACCGCATACCCCGCTGGCTGCGGCAACATCCCGTAGCGCACAAGACCGGCGACTTCCCCGACGCCGCCAACGACGCCGGCGTGGTCTACACCTCAATGGGCCCGGTCACCGTGGTCGTGCTGGTGGACCGGACGCCCAACCGCGAACGGACGGCGTCGGCGATCGCCGATGTGGCTCGCATGATCGTCGACGCGGTCGACCCGCCGGTTTTCGACGATGCGACGCCCGTCGGCTGAGGCGGCACACGGTTGCGCCCGACCCCGGAGGCGCGTACGGTCGAGTCAGAAGGTTTCAAGTATCAAACCCAATGTTCAACCGATTTCTACGGGGTAACTCCAAGCCGGTGGCCGACATTCCCGACGTCACGCCGCGCCCGCCTGAACTGCGCGAGCCGCGCCTGCCGCCCGCCCAACGCCTGACCGACAAGTGGCCGGTCCTGCACTACATGGAGCCGCGCCCCTACGACATGACCAGGTGGGACTTTCGCGTCACCGGTCTGGTGGAAGAGGACGTGCGCTGGACCTGGGACGAGTTCATCTCGCTTCCCCAGGTCGAAATCACCTCCGACATCCACTGCGTCACGCATTGGAGCAAGTACGACAACCTCTGGCGGGGTATCCACATCCGCGAGGTGCTATCCCGCGTGAAGCCGCTCCCCGAGGCCCAGTTCGTGATGGTCCACGCCGATCCGAATTACACCGCCAACCTGGCGCTGTCTGAGCTGGACCAGGACGACGTGCTGTTCGCATTCGATCACGACGGCGCGCCGCTGACCCACGAGCACGGCGGCCCGCTGCGCCTGGTGCTGCCCAGCCTTTACTTCTGGAAGAGCGCCAAGTGGGTGCGCGGCCTGGAGTTCATGGACCACGAGGAACCGGGCTTCTGGGAACGCGCCGGCTATCACGTCCGCGGCGACCCCTGGCTGGAGGAACGCTTCGGCGGACGCGTCCGCGAAACCATGCAACAGGCCCGCTCGCGGGCGTTGCGCGAGGGACGCCGGGTCCAGCGATAGCCGCCTGCACTCCGAAAGTCCACCAAGAATCAGGAATCGTTAGGCGCAAGCGGCCGCTGTTTGACCGCGTTGTTGGTGCGCCGCGTCACAATTCGCGCCCCAGGGTGGCCTTAAGCTGGAAGGGCTGGGATCCCAGGCGAACTAATGACCGCTAATCCAACCTACGCCGATCTTGTCTTTGACCAGGACATCGACGATGTCGATCCGCTGGTGGCGGGCCTCATTGCCCAGGAGCATCGCCGGCAGCGCGACAAGCTGATCCTGATTCCATCGGAGAGCCTGACGCCGGCCCCGGTGCGGGCCGCGCTGGGTTCGCCGCTGACGAGCATCTACGCCGAGGGCTACCCATCGGGCCCGATGCGTCGCGACCTGCCGGAGCGACTGGCGGACACCGAGGCCCAGCTGGCGCGGTTCCGTCGCTACGGGGACCGCCGCTACTACCGCGGCAACGATTACACCAACCTGGTTGAGTCCCTGGCGCAGCGACGCTGCGCGGCCCTCTTTGCCAATTCGCGTGTCTCGGCCGATGGCCTGTACGTCAACGTGCAGGCGCTGTCCGGCGCGGCCGCCAACAACGCCGTCTACGAAGCGCTGCTGGAGCCCAACGACACCATCCTGGGACTGGCGCTGGCCCATGGCGGGCACTTGAGCCACGGCGCCTCGGTCAATCGCAGCGGCCGTCGCTTCCAGGCGTCCAGCTACAGCATTGCGGACGTGGACGGGCAGCTGGATTACGACCAGATCGCGGAAATCGCCAGGCGCGACCAACCGCGGATCATCGTCGCAGGCTATACCTCGTACCCGTGGGCGCCGGACTGGGAACGCTTCCGCGCCATCGCGGACGAGGTAGGCGCGTACCTGCTGGCGGACATCTCGCATCCGGCCGGCATGGTGGTGGCGGGCCAGTATCCGTCGCCGGTGGGCCTGGCCGACGTGGTTACGTTCACGACACACAAGACGCTCTTTGGGCCGCGCGGTGCGGTGATCCTCTCGCACCGGCAGCGGCTGATGCGCCGCATTGACCGGGCCGTGTTTCCTGGCGAACAGGGCGGTCCTCATCTGAACAAGATCGGGGCGATGGCCGTGGCCTTCAAGGTCGCGGACTCTCCAGAGTTCCGAGCCACGCAGCGGCAGATCCGAGCGAACGCCACAGCCCTGGCCCAGGCACTGACGGAGCGCGGCGTGGGTCTTGCCTACGGCGGCACCGACACCCACCTCCTGGTGATTGACCTGAAGCGCACCGGCGCCGCCGGCGACCTGCGCGGCGAGCCGGCGGTTCGAATGCTCGACAGCATCGGCATCGTGGCCAACCGCAACTCGCTGCCCGGAGACGTGGGATTCGCGGTGCCGACCGGGGTGCGCCTGGGTACGCCCTGGCTGACCCAGCGCGGTTACACCGCCAATGACATGGACGTGCTGGCCGACATCCTGGCGCGCGCGTTCCAGGCGATGACGGGCGTCACGTATCCGGGGCGCCGGTCGCCGCGCTATCGCGGCCGGATCGACTTTCTCCAGCGGCTGCAACTCCGCTCGGACGTATCCGAGTTCGCGGCGCGCGGACGTGCCGAAGACACACCGGTCGCGCCGGAGTCGCCACCTTCGGGTGTCCTGGAACTGCGAGGTCGCCGCGTGCTGGCCTTCGCGGACGAAATCGCCAACCAGCGGGCGCGTGATCTGGAGCCGGGGGAGGCGCTCCACGCCGGGATTGCCGACCCGGCGGGAGAGATCCAACCGGTTCTGTTTCTTCGCCCGGACGAGGACCGGTCGCCGCGCGACCGCCGGCTCTTCGCCGTGCTTGACCCCGCCATTGGCGAGTGCGCCGCCGAGTGGCTGCAGGAGATTGCGGACGGCTACGCCCTGATCGACCCGGATGAGCCCAGCCGCAAGATCGTAGGTCCAATTGCCGTCGCCGATGCGGCGCATGTCGGCCCGGGTATGACCGGAACCGCGATTAGTGCCGCGGACGCCGAACGTCTGACCGACGTTTCGGGCGTGACCCAGCTTGACCTTTGTGGCGTATCGTCGCTGCTTGCTCGCGACGGCCGCGCGGCCGCGCTGCTCTATCCCGCGTCGGACGCCACGGCCGTCGAAGCGGAGTTGGCCAGGCGCGGCATCGCGCGAACGCGACTGCCGCTGGCGCCCGCGCCCGATCTGAGTCGCCCCTTCTATCTGCGGCGAA
The DNA here is from genome assembly GCA_034422315.1 of Chloroflexota bacterium. Taxonomy (GTDB): domain Bacteria; phylum Chloroflexota; class UBA11872; order UBA11872; family UBA11872; genus UBA11872. The sequence goes on from DAOUJT010000136.1 coordinate 6,188, forward strand.
CCGACCGGCTGCCTTCCGAGAAACCCGCCGCCCGCCCGCCCTTCGATTGGTCGCCCGACGCCGGCGATCCACTGGCCCGGGTCCAGTTGCGTGGCCCCGTCTGGGGCGCCCTGCTGGGCGGCCTCTGGCGGGAAGGCGACCCGTTGCGGCAAACCCCGCTGCACGATGTGCACAGCAACGACCTGGGCGCCCGCATGGTGCCCTTCGCCGGCTGGTCCATGCCGGTCTACTACGGAGGCATCGCCGAGGAGCACGCGGCCGTACGAAAGGCGGCCGGCCTATTCGACGTCGGACACATGGGCGTGTTCTCGGTGGAAGGCGAACACGCGGGCGAGTTCCTTGACCTGGTAACCACGGCCAACGCCTCGCGGCTCCCCAACGGCCGCGCCGCCTACACCTACCTGCTGGATCCCACCGGCCATCCGCTCGACGACCTGATCATCTACCGGATGGAGCGCGAGCGGTTCCTGGCCGTGGTCAACGCGGCCAACACCGAGAAGAACTGGGTCTGGCTGAACGGCGTCAACGAACGACAGTACGAGATCGAGCCGGACGATCCCTGGGCCGAAGCTCCGATTCAGGTCACGCTGCGCGACCTGAAGACCGAGGCCGAAGGCGATCAACGGCGCCTCGACCTGGCCCTGCAAGGGCCGCGCTCCCGTGACGTGTTGGCCCGGTTGACGCCGGACGAGGATTCGCGTCGGCGGCTCCGACGCCTGCGGGCGTTCGACGTCGAGTCGTTCACCCTGGCCGGAATCGATCTGGAAGTCGCGCGCACCGGCTACACGGGAGAGCGCGTGGGCTTTGAACTGCTGGTGCATCCCGACGCCGCCAACGACCTGTGGCACGCAATCCTGGACGCGGGCTTCGACGACGGCGTGCGCCCGGCCGGCCTGGGATCGCGCGACTCCACCCGCACCGAGGCCGGGCTGCCGCTCTACGGACACGAGCTTGGCGGCGAGCTGGACCTGACGCCGGGCGACGCGGGCTTTGGCGGTTTCGTGAAGCTGTATAAGCCGTTTTTCATTGGACGATCCGGCTTCGTCGCACGCGAGAAGCGCCGCACCAGCCAGATCGTGCGCTTTGCGATCACCGACGAGCGTGTACCGATCGCCCGCGAGGGCGACCCGGTAGTTGATACGCGCGGCGGCTGGGTCGGCATCGTCACCAGCGCCGCGCTGGACACCAACCAGCGCCAGATCGGCATGGCGCACGTCATGCAGCGCGTGAGCGAGGAAGGCACGCCGCTGCGCGTCTTCGCCGGCGTCTCCGCCCGCCGCGGCGGCCGCGCCACCGTCCCCCGCGAACTCAAACGCGGCGCCCGCTACCCGCTCCCGGCCAACGCCGTCGTGGTTCCGAGGTTCCGGTAGCGCGCGAGCCTCGGTCCTAGACCGCAGCTTCGGGCGCAGGGATGCCGGTGAGTTCCGCGACTTCCTTGACGCGATTCCAGGATGCGGAACTGAGGTCGACCTCGCCTCTGGCGCGGTTGCGGCGGAGGGCGAGGCCGGATTGTTCCCCGGGGTAGCGAATCGCCCGGCCCGGATCGAGCGCCGGGCTGCCGGTGACTCGATCGAGGGCGTGATTGACGTCGCGTAAGAACTCTTCGCGCGGGCGAAAGGCGTCGAAACGGCAAGCCGAGAAGAAGCCGCCGTAGCGTCCAGGTGGGTGTTCAAGCGCGATGGGCATCGCGTTGAGGGTGGCGCCCAACAGTTCGTGAACCAGGCCCAGGCCGTAACCGCGATGCTCGGCGATGGGCAGGAATACTCCTTCGGCCATGGCCTGAGCCGGGTCACTGAGCGGACGCCCCTTGCTGTCTACCGCCCAACCGTCTGGCAGGGGCTGGCTGTCGGCTATCAATTCCCGCATGCGGCCCGTGGAAGCAGAGACTCCGAAGTCCACGACGATCGGCGGGCGCGGGTCGGCGGGGATCGCGTAGGACAAGGGGTTGTTACCAAGCACCCGCGAGGCGCCGCCGACCGGCGCGAACGAAGGATCGGTGTAGCAGCAGCAGTAGCCGATCAGGCCGGCCTCAGCCGCGCGCATGCTGTAGAAGGCTGGAATCACCCAGTGCGGCATGTCGCGTAGCGAAGCCATCGCGGATCCCTGGGACTGTGCCTTGGCAATACAGGCGTCCATGGCCCGGACAGCTCCCACCGGTCCCAGCGCCCCGTGCGCATCCAGGACCGTAAATGCCGGCAGGTCGGACAAAATCTCGACCTCCGCATCGGCCCGTGCCCGTCCAGCGTCCAGGTCGCGAATCCGGAGGGCCAGCAACACGATCCCGTGGTGGCCGTGCCCGCGCAGGTCTTGCTCGAGCATGACGTCAATCACCAGCGCGGCATCGGACTCCCTGACTCCACGGGTAGCCAGTGCCGCAAGACCGAACCGCCGCAGGTCGTCCAGTGCGACGGTGGTCACCGCGCGGGGCTCAGGCGGCCGACCAGATCGGGCGTCCGGCCTTGAAGCAGTACTCGTGGTGCGGCGGCGCCACCAGGCCGGTGGATTCCAGGAAAGCGCGCGACGTGCCGGGCCCCATGAACTTGAACGTCTTCTTCAGCACGTTGATCTTGGCATTCGTGCTCGTCGGCAAGCCGAGCAGGAAGCTCTCGAAAGACCCGTAGCGGTCCTGGATCTCCTGCACGCTCCGTGCGTTCTCGATGGCCGCGACGATCTTTCGCTCGCTGCGAATCACGCTGGGATCGTCGAGCAGGCGGGCAATGTCGGCGGACCCGTACGCCGCCACCGCATCGATCTCGTAACCGTGGTAGGCGTCGTGAAGCGCCTCTTGCTTGTTCCAGATCAGCGTCCAACTGAGGCCGGCGTGGAATATTTCGAGCAGCATGCGCTCGAAAAACTCGGCGTCGTCGGCCGGGCGTTCACCCCAGATGTCGTCGTGGTACTGCCGGAGTCCATCGTGGCGCTGTGCCCATTCGCAGCGCCCGGTCTCACCCAAAACCTCGCGAACGCGCGCATCGGCCAGGTCCTCGGGAGTCATGGGCTTGCGCAACGGCACTCGGCGCTTTGAGAGACCGGGAGACGCGGATTGGGCAGCCATCAGGCAATCCTCAATGAGGCGTATCGCCTTTGAGCGTAGCGACGTGCGCGGTGGATGCCAACGTGATGTTTCACGTGAAACATCGGCTCCCGCTCTGCCGCGAACGCCCGGAGTGGGTGGCCTGAAGCAGCTTAGTCGCCGTTGGGTCCGAAGGTCGTGGCTTCCAGGTGCACCGCCACCTCGGTGAAACCCAGGTCGTGCCAGAAATCGATGCTGGCGGCCACGGTTGCGTTAGCGGGGACCGTCACGGCCATGCGCGTTACGCCGGCTTCGCGCAGCGTCCGGCGCATCTGCCGGATCATGAAGGCGCCCAAGCCGTGACGGCGCGAATCGGGGGCGACCCAGACCTCGGCCACGTGCGCCACGCCGCCATCCAGGTGAAAATTGGTGAGCGCCAGCGTGCGTCCGTCGCGCTCATACATCCACAGCCAGGTCGGCCGTTCTTCCAGTCGGCGTCGAATCCGGTCCGTATACAACTCGTGCCACTCCAGGTGGCTGAGTTCGCTGGGAAAACTCTCGTTCCAGTACGCCACCATGGCGGCAAGGAAGCGCTCCCAGAGTTCACCGGAGCTTTGGGCGTCCACGCGCCGGATTTCACTGGCTGACCAGTTCACGGGTGTCCACTCCTCGTCATCAGCCAATCAAGATTCGGTGGTAGCGCTTCTTGCCGGAGCGCAACAACAACTCGCCGTCCTGGAAAGCATCGGCGTGATACACGGTCTCCGGGCTGTCCACGCGCTGGTCGTTGGCGTAGGCGCCGCCTTGCGCAATCAGCCGCCGCGCCGCCGAACGTGACGCGGCCAGACTGGTCGTCAGCAGAAGTTCCACGATGCCAAGACCCGCGGCCACCTGTTCCTCGGTCACGCGCGTTTGGGGCGCGGCCGCGGTGGATCCGCCGTCACGCCCGAACAGCGCCCTGGCGCCGTCGCGGGCCGCTGCCGCGGCCTCACGACCATGCACCCGGACCGTGATCTCAAAGGCCAGCCGCTCCTTGGCGGTTCGAATCTTCGCGCCGGGAAGGGCGGCGAGCGCGCGTACCTCGTCCATGGGCAGCGGCGTCAGCAGCGCCAGCGTGCGCTCCACCGACGCATCCTCGATGTTGATCCAGTACTGAAAGAAGTCGAAGGGCGATGTCAGGCCCGGGTCCAGCCAGAGCGCGCCGCTGGCCGTCTTGCCCATCTTCTGACCGGTACTGGTGGTGAGGAGGGGCGTCACCAGTCCGAAGGCCTCCTCGCCCTCGATCCGCCGGATCAGGTCCACGCCGGCCAGGATGTTGGCCCACTGGTCGCTGCCCCCAATCTGCAAGGTGCAGCCGTGTTCCCGAAACAGGTGCAGGAAGTCGTAGGCCTGCAACAAGCGGTAGTTGATTTCGACGAAATTCAGGCCCTGACCGCTTTCCAGCCGCGCGCGGTAGGTCTCGGTGGCCAGGATTTCGTTGACGCTGAAGTAGCGACCAATGTCACGGAGAAACTCAAGGTAGCGGAGCTCGGTAAGCCAGTCGGCGTTGTCGACGACCGCAACATCCTGGTTCTCGAATAGCCGCTCCACCTGACGGCGGACGGCGCGTGTGTTCTCGGCCACGCGTTCGGCGCTGAGCAATGCGCGGGTTTCGGCTCTGTCGGTTGGGTCGCCGATGAGTCCGGTTCCACCGCCCGCCAGTAACACCGGGTGGTGACCAGCCCTGGCCAAGTGAGCGGCCAGCGCCAACGGAATCAGGTGGCCGGTGTGCAGGCTCGGGGCGGTCGGATCGAACCCGACGTAGAACGTGCAAGGCCGCTCCAAGGCCGCCCGCAGCCCGTCCGCGCTTGAAACGGAATGGATGAATCCGCGCGTGGCGAGCGTCTGATAGAGCGATGTTTCCATAGCGACTGTTTTGGGAGAGACCGCGTTGATCCCGAGGCCAGGAGGCCTCAGGTTTGCGGTCGGCGCGACCAGACCAGGGCCTGCGAGGACAATGCCCTAACAGCTTACGACCAGAGCGTCGGCTTTCTCAGGGGGCATTCCCGGTCCTGACCACAACGCCGTCTTGCGGGGACGGCGGCTGCCATGCCTGAGGCTATCCCTTGGCCCGCTCAGCCGGTGGCTTGTTGCAGGCCTCCTGATAGAGGAAATGAGCCAGTTTCTGAATGGCCGTGGAGCCCTCCACGTAGATCGACGCCCGACTGGTCTCGATGTGGACCAAAACGCTGGGGCGTGGGGGCACGCCGTGGGCGTCTACGAGAACGCGCCAAGTTAGGATCTCACGCGTAAGCGCCCGCACCTCCGCATCCAGGCAGCTCTGGCTGTCCTCACCGAGCTGGCCGAGCATGAAGTCTTCGAAATGCCGGAGTTCGTGCGCCACTACCGCGGCGAGCGGGAGGGGGTCTTCATCGCGCAGATTCGTGTTGACTTGAATGCCGCTCGCGGCGTTGAAGGAGGCCAGTACGTTTTCCGGCAGCACGTGAAATTCGATATCGAGTTGCGTGCTGGCGGCCAGTTCCAATGCTGTGGCATTCATCTCCACCCCTTCCAACAGCGCCAGCGCGGTGCGTAGCCTATGGCTGGACGTGTTGTAGGCGCGCGACGCCACCGGCGCCGGCGCCAGGTTGGCGTCATCGGGAGGATTGAGCCGCACGTCCAGCACCGCCGCGTCGTCAGGCGCGACCGGTAGCGCCAGCACCGCTTCCGGCAGCGCCAAGTCCCGATAGATATCGCCCGCGTTGACCAGCACCACGGAGCCGACCGGCGGACCGCCGTCCACCTGCTCGATCCAGTGTTGCAGCGCCGTCCGTTGGAAGCGCTGAATAACGAACGGTCCCACACGCTCGGGGCGCGACATCGGCAGTCCATGGAACTCGATACTGGCGTCCTGGTTGCCGAGTTGCAGCGGATTGTTGGCGAACGTCTCAGCGATAGCGCGGTCGGTCATCCAGGCCAGCCGGGCCTGTTGCGCGAGTTCAGGCGGCAGGGTTGGCGGTGTTTCGGCAGCGGGGATGTGGCGGGCGCGAAGTTCGTCGGCGAATTCAACGTGATCGAGTAACTCGAAGAGGTTGGCCATTCCCACCCGTCCATCCGCGGGCGACCATTGAAGAAGCGCACGCTGCGTCAACTGGTAGGCAAATCCCCCGTCTGCGATCCACGGCCGGGAAACCGGAGGTCCGAGGGTTTCGGCGCCGCCGAAGCGTAGAAACGCGTCGTAGAAGGCGGGACCGTCGGCGTAGTTCCGGATCGCAAAGCCCAAGCCGTCGGCATCCGCCCGCTCGAAGAACGCCCCGCCCTTAACCGGCGTGGTGTCCAGCGGGGATGCGGCGGCGACGCGCCCAACACCCGCCACAATCCACGCGACTGCCAGAGTCAGGGCCATCACGTGGTGGACGGTGCGACGGTGGGACAGCGGCAACAACCAACTCCTCATAGCCTTCGAGTGCAAGAACGGAGTTTGCGGGCGGCGGCGTTACGCTACCGTGCAGGGATGAATAGCGAACACACGCCGCTCAAACTTACCCGGTACGCCCACGGCGCCGGCTGAGCGTGCAAGCTCAGCCCTGACGAGCTGGCGCACGTGCTGCGCCTCATGCCGCCGATGGTGTCGCCCGACCTGCTGGTCGGGGGGCAGGGCATGGACGACGCCGCCGTGTACCGGCTGCGCGACGATCTGGCCATCGCCTTCACGGCGGACGTATTCACGCCGATCGTGGACGACGCTTACAGCTTTGGCTCCATAGCCGCCGCGAATGCGCTGAGCGATCTGTACGCCATGGGCGCCGTGCCGATCCTGGCGCTCAACATTGCCGGCTGGCCGCGCGGGACGCTGCCGCTGGACTTACTGGCCGAGGTTCAGCGCGGAGCGGCGGACAAGGTGCGGGAAGCTGGTGCGGTCATTGGGGGCGGCCATTCAATTGACGATCCGGAACCCAAGTTCGGCCTGGCTGTGCTGGGAACGTTGGAACCCGACGCCGTTACCACCAACGCCGGCGCGCGTGCGGACGATCTCCTGGTGCTCACGAAGCCGCTGGGCACCGGGATTGTCACCACCGCCGGCAAGTTCGACGCCGCCAGCCGGGCCGCGCTGGACGCCGCGGTCGAGTCCATGACAACCCTCAATGCGGCGGCGGCGAAGGCTGCCAGCGATCATGGGGCGCACGCCGTGACCGACGTAACCGGCTATGGCCTCCTGGGACATCTGCGCGAGATGCTGAACGCCAGCGGAGTATCAGCCGAGGTTTACGTTGACGAGATTCCGGTCCTGCCCGAGGTCTGGTCGCTGATCGCGGCGGACGAAGTGCCTAGTGGGACCGAACGCAACCTGGCCTCGCTGGAGGGCGACGTTTCCTGGCATCCGGACGTGGCGTCTCCTGAGCGCACCCTGCTGGCCGACGCGCAAACCAGCGGCGGTTTGCTGATTGCCATCCCCCCCGAGGACGAAGCGGCCCTGCGGCACGCGCTCCAGCGCGCCGGCAGCCCGGCGGCGGCTACCGTGGGCCGGGTGACGGCGCGGGACAGCTACCTGATGTATGTCCATCCCACCGACGGAACTGACGACTCCAATGGCTAGTCGTTCGCCGCGCATTCTTCTGTACACGGGCAAGGGTGGCGTTGGAAAGACCAGCGTGGCCGCGGCCGCGGCGCTCCGCTGCGCCGACGCCGGCCTGCGAACCGTCGTGCTCAGCACCGACACGGCCCACAGCCTGGGCGACTCGCTGGACACGCCACTGGGCCCGATACCGAAGCCCGTGGTTGACAACCTGTGGGCGCAAGAGTGCGACGTCTATTACAACCTGGAGACGTACTGGGGCACGGTGCAGAACTGGGTCGAGGCCGTGCTGACCTGGCGTGGCATGGACAACGTGCTGGCCGAAGAGATTGCCGTGTTCCCGGGCATGGAGGAATTGGCCAACCTGCTGTGGGTCAACCGGCATGCCTCGTCCGGAGAGTTCGACGTGGTGGTGGTGGACTGCGCGCCCACGGGCGAGACGCTGCGGCTGCTCGCGTTCCCGGAAGTCGGCCGCTGGTGGCTGGACAAGCTGCTGCCCATCAACCGCCACCTGGCGCGCATGGTGCGGCCCATGGCTCGCCGGGTTACCGACCTGCCCCTGCCCGAGGACGACGTGTTCGAGGCGATGACCGACTTAGTGGACGAATTGCAACAGTTGCACGACACCCTGACCGCCTCGAACAGGACAACCGTGCGACTGGTGGTGAACCCCGAGCGCATGGTGATCCGGGAGGCCCAGCGCAGCTACACCTACCTGACCCTGTACGACCACATCACCGACGCGGTAATTGTGAACCGTGTGGTGCCCGAGGAGGCCGAGGGACGCTTCGCCGAGCAGCGCCGTGCCATGCAGGCACCCTACCTGCGCGACATCCACGCCATGTTCGATCCGATCCCGATTCTGCAGGTCCATCAGTTCCCCGAGGAAGTGGTTGGGCTTGAGCGCCTTCGCATCATGGGCACCCAAATGCACGCCACCTGCGAACCGGCCGAGCGACTGATCGAATACAAGCCGTACGAGATTGCAGAGGTGGAGGGCGGCTTTGAATTCCGGATCCCCGCGCCCTTTCTGGAGAAGTCCAACGCTTCCCTCATTCGTCGCGGGGACGAGTTGGTCATCCGCATGGGCGCCGCCCGCCGCAACATCGTGCTGCCGCGCGTGCTGGCCCGAATGACCCACAGCGGCGCCCGGCTGGAGGACGGTCAACTCCGCATCCGCTTTTCACCGCGCCAGCCAGCCTCGGCGGCCGCACGGCGTCCCAGCGCCTAGCGTGCTGACGCCATCGCGACCCGCGCCAGCTCAGGAAGCCGCGGCGACCCGCACCGTGACCCGGCGAGTGATCTGGGGCCTTGGGGCCATGGTCACCCTGACCGTCATCGAGGTCATCGGCTTCATGCTGGTAGCAGCCGCCAGCCCGCTGGACGCGCTCTACATGACGGTCGTCGAGATCAGCACCGTCGGCTACAACGAAATCGTTCCGCTTGACCAGGGCGGTCGAATTTTCGCGATTGCGTTGATCATCTCCGGCATCACCGCCATCGGGTATACGGGCGCAGTCACCGTTGAGTACCTTGTCAGCGGTCAACTGCTAGCGCGCGTTGCCCAACGTCGCAAGGAGCAAGCACTGGCAGCCCTGCGCAGCCACTTCATCGTCTGCGCCTTCGGTCGTGTTGGCGAGGGGATCATCGAAAACCTGCGGGCCGCCGGGCGGCCGTGGTAGCCATTGATGAGAATCCCGAGCGTTGCGAGCAGGCCGGCACGTGAGCATTGCCGCGCGGGGCGAGGTGCGATGATCAACGCATGAGCGCCATCTGCATCGTTGGCACGGGTTATGTGGGGCTCTCGGTTGGCGCCTGTTTTGCCGACCTGGGGCACGATGTGGCGTGCCTGGATATCGACGAGGCGAAGATCGCCGGGCTGCACGCGGGGCGAGTGCCGATCTATGAACCGGGGCTCGAGTCGCTGGTTGCCCGCAACGTTGCCGCCGGACGGCTGACGTTTACCACCGACTATTCCGTCGCGGTTCCCGATCGCGAGTTTGTGTTTATCGCGGTGGATACGCCCACGGGCGCGGCCGGCGAAGCCAGCCTGCTGGCCGTGGACAGCGCCGCGGTGGCGCTGGCGCCCGTCCTGTCGGAGGGTGCGTTGATCGTGACCAAGAGCACGGTTCCGATAGGCACCAGCGATCTGATTTCGCGGATCATTCACGAACATCGGGCGGACGGCGCCCGGTTCCCAGTGGTATCCAATCCGGAATTTCAGCGGGAAGGCACGGCGGTTCAGGACTTCCTGCATCCGGACCGGGTGGTGATTGGTTCGTCTGACGGCGAGGCGGCCGAGCGCGTGGCCGAGCTGTATCGATCGTTCGACTGTCCGGTGATCGTGACCGACCTGCGCACGGCCGAAATGATCAAGTACGCCTCAAATGCTTTCCTGGCCACGCGGATTTCGTTCATCAACGAAATCGCTGCGATATGCGAGGCCCTGGACGCGGACGTCGAGGTGGTAGCGCACGGGATGGGGCTGGACGCTCGCGTTGGCCCGGCCTACCTGAACGCGGGCCTGGGGTGGGGTGGCAGTTGCTTTCCGAAGGACGTCCGCGCGCTGGAACACATGGGCTCGGTGCACGGCGCGCATCCGCAACTCCTGCGGGCCGTGATTGAGATCAACCGCGACGCACGGCGATCGGCCGTCCGCAAGCTGCGCGAGGCGCTCGGCGGCCTGCGTGGGCGCGAGGTTGCAATCCTGGGTCTGTCCTTCAAGCCGAATACCGACGATGTGCGGGACGCACCGGCGATCGAGATCGCGCATCTGCTCGCGGGCGAGGGCGCGAGCGTTCGCGCGTACGACCCTGTCGCAACCGCCAAGGCGCGGGCGGTGCTCGGCCGCTCGGTGGCCTTTGAGGCCTCGGCCGTCGAGGCCGCGACCGGCGCAGACGCGATTGTGCTAGCTACCGAGTGGAACGAGTTTCGCGAACTGGACTGGACGTCAGTGCGTGAGGCGATGCGCGGCGACGTGCTGGTGGACGGTCGCAATCTGTACGATCCGGCGCGTATGCACGAGCTCGGATTCCGCTATTTCGGCATGGGACGCCATGCCGCAGCCGCCGAGAGCCAAGCGGCGCGCCTGCTCGCCGACTAGATGTGATGGGCTGAGCTATGCGGGACTCCGAAAGCACGTTCGCTCGCGGGGGCGAGCTTCTGGCAGGGCTCCTGGTGGTGGCCTTTGTCGTGTTCTTGCTGTGGGTTGTGCTCTTGCGGCCGCGTGACGACGAGTCGCCGGGCGTGTCGGCGACGCCTACGCCCGCGACGGCGATCACGCCGACCCCCGACGATCCGAATACGGCATTCGACCAGGTAATTGCCACGCCCACGCCGGAACCCACGCCCACAGCCACGCCGATTCCTCGGCCCACGCCAACCCCAACCGCCACGGTCTATGTCGTGCAGCCCGGCGACACGCTCTCGGGGATTGCCGCACGCTTCAACGTGACAGTGGACGACCTGGTGGAGGCAAATCGAATCGTGAATCCAGACGCGCTTCGGGTGGGCCAGGAGATCACGATTCCCTAGTCGCTGGGCGTCAAGCGGTAGTTCGGCGTCAATCCACAAAGAGCTAATGTCGCGACAATTCTCGACGTCCGAGCTAGTCGATCAGGTTCAGATCAGCAGGCGGCGGACGTTTGTTCCCAAATTGCCGATGGCATGCTGCGGGCCGTGCTACGGTTGCCCCCGGCTTCGCACGCCGTTGATCGGTCGCAAGTGGCGCGGCGCAAGCTGCAAAAGCGTGCATTCAACGACATTGACCGTGGGGTGCTGGGCGGGCTGATCTTCAACGCTCGCCGCCTTCACAGTCTCACGCAGGCTGAGGTGGCCGCCGCCATTGGGCGTGACCGCCCGTGGCTGAGCGATGTCGAGACAGGCAAGATCACGTTTGTGCCGGATGACGACATTCGGGCGCTGGCGCTGGCCCTGAGTCTTGACGAAAAGCAACTCACGACAACCCGCGACAACGCGCGGACGCCCTTGGCCGCTGGAGCGGTCGCCTTCGGGCGTCGCTTGGCCTGCCAGGTCTGCGGCCACTCGAACCCAGACGATGCGAACTTTTGCTCCAACTGCGGGACTCAGGTGTCGGCCGACGTGGAGTGCGCGACCTGCGGACGACTCAACGAATCATCGGCGAACTTCTGCACGAATTGCGGCCGACCGCTACAGGGTCGGCTTGAACCGCAGGCGCGTGCCGACGCGTGACGTCGCCGCAGCCGAATGAGTTCGCCCCTTCTGCGAGCCTTGGGGCCGGGGCGGACCTGGGCCCAGCCATAGCGTCCGTCGTCGCTAAACTTCACGATCTCGGCGATATACTGAGGACTCTTACCTTCGCTGCAGCCAAGGATCCGGAATGACCACCGACGAGAAGGGTGCCGCGGGCGGCCATGTCCATGCTGGTCCGATTCGCATCACGATCGAGATCGATCGACCGCGCGTTGGGGTGGGCAAGGCCAGCGGTCATATGCGCGGCGCCGTGAGGGAAGCCCTGATTAGCCTGCGCGAGGTCCTGGACGCCGGAATCCAGGCGGTCGACGACCGCGACGAGGGCACGGAAAACAGCACGTCCGAGCGGATCGCCATCGACTAGGTTGGTGGCTGCGCGCTTGCCCCCGCGAGCGCAGATAAATCAGCGCTTGATATTTCGTGGCCCAATGACACGCCGTCCGCGGGCGAATGTCGCTGGCCCCTTGCTGCTTTCGGGCTGTGTCACGCGCACAGTTAGTTTCAACGGCGTCATGAGGTCAGCTAGGCCCCAGAGGATCACGTCTGGCAGGGTGGAAGAGAAGGGTATGCATATTCCAGCCCTGACCCGTCGGCGCTTTGTCGCCGGTATGGGGATTGGCGCAACGTCGGCGGTCATGCTGGTCGCCTGCGGCGAGAGTGAGAGCACCGCGCCAGTAGCTGCAGCGGCTCCGGCCCCGGCGGCTACGGCGGCTCAGGAATGGGGCGTGCGACACCTTTCAACCTACGACGGTACGCCACCGAACGTGGCCTCGCCGGTCTACCCCTAGCGACGGCAGCCCCGCGGTGTTGCTTGCGCCGCAGGGCTGCGCCCGCGACAGTCAGCCGGCGGGAGGTCCTGGACGCCGGGACCCGGGCGGTTGATGACCGTGAGGACGGCACGTCGAGTAGCACGTCCGCGCGTATCGATATCGACTAGGTAGGCGGCCGTGGGCCGGCACTTCGAGTACGGGCTAAGAATCACTTGACACGGCTGTACCAGATATCGCACCGTACGCGAGCGAATGTTGCTGGCCCCGTGCTGCTTTTGGGCTGTGCTACCTGCACGGTCGTTCCCGAAGGCGTTTTGAGGTCAGCTAGACCCCCAGGGGACCGTGTCTGGCGGGGGTGGAGGAGAAGGGTATGCATATTCCAGCCCTGACCCGTCGGCGCTTCGTCGCCGGAATGGGGATTGGCGCAACGTCGGCGGTCGTGCTGGCCGCCTGCGGCGAGAGCGAAAGCGCTGCGCCAGCAGCCACGGCGGCGCCCGCGGCCGCAGCGGCTCCTGCGGCGGCGCCCGCGGCGGCAACGGCAGCTCCTGCGGCTGCCGCCCCTGCGGCGGCGACACCGGCAATGGCCGCCTCAGAATCAATGGTGCAGCCGGAGAACGTCGAAATCCGGTTCGTCACGGACCATACCGCTGGCCCGCGTGGCGCGGCCATGCAGTGGGGCCTAGCGCGCTTCGCCGAGAAGCGACCGGACATTTTCGTGAAGCTGGAACCGGCCGCCAACCTGATCGACAGCCTGGCGATCCAGTTCGCCGCCGGGACGGCCCCGCACGTGGCGCTGCTCTCGCAGTCGGACTTCCTGCGCTTCCACGAAGAGGGCGCCTTTACGGAGATCAGTGGCGAGCTGGCCAAGCGTGACGACTTCGTTCCCGAGGACTACTACTTCCTCCCGGACGCGTACACGTTCAACAACATCGACCACTCGTTCCCGCAGCCGGAACTGATGACGGGTCCCCAGTTCGGGATGCCGTTCCAGTTTGCGATCAGCGGGTTCGTGGCCAACATCTCCCTGGCTGAAGGTGCCGGCGTGACCTTGCCGGACAGTGAGGATTCCTGGACCTGGGACGACTGGACGGAGTGGGACGCCAAGATGACGAACCCCGACACCGGGGCGTACGGCACCTGGGCGCGCGACGACTACGAGTTCCAGTACATGCCGCAGATGTACTCCAACGGCATGGCCAAGCCGTTTGACGACACGCTGTCGAAGACGATGTACGACCTGCCCGAGGCCGGCGAGGCCTGGGAATACCTGATCAACAAGATCTTCGTTCACGAGACCTCGCCGCCGGCCGACCAGGTCAAGGAGCTCGGTGGCGAGTTCGGCAACCCGTTTGCCGCCGGCAAGATCGGCATCTGGCCCTCGGGCCGGGTGTACTCGACCGGGTTCGCGGTTCCGCGGATCAAGGACCGCTTCACCTGGACGCTGTTGCCGGAAGTGATCGCCGGTCGCGGCGGTCCGCCGGGTCACAGCACGAACGACCAGCCGGACCTGGTGACTAACAGCGCCGAGCGCGACGGCTCAATTGAGCAGTCGACGGCGCTGGCGGTCTTCCTCGGGGGTGAGGAGTACCAGGGCCGCGTCGGCATTGACCGTGGTCACATGCCGGTGCACCGAGCCGCCATCGGCGCGCCGACCTCCGTCGCTCCGCCCCCCGAGGGGATGAAGTGGCTGAAGGTCTACGCCGACCGTCCGGACAACCGCAGCTTGTACCCCTTCAACACCTGGCGTGAGTGGTGGTTCCAGCACCGCGCGCGTGGCCAGAAGGGCTGGGTGGGCGACCAGTCGCCGGCCGAGTCCCTGCAGGCCTGCCAAGACTGGGGCGTACAGCACTTGTCGACGTACGACGGCCCCGCCCCGTACGTGGCATCGCCGGTTTATCCGTAACGGCTTAAACCACGCGGCGCACTAGCGCCACCGAATCTGCTGCGCCCGGCCGGAGGAAACTCCGGCCGGGCGCGCCGCTTTAACCCGAAACCGTTGGCACGAAACTTGGTGCGCGCCGACGGTCCCGGAATCCTTCATTCGCATATAGAACACCTATGCGGCCGCGTCTGTAAGCATTGCAACGGTTATTAATGCCAATGGCACGTATCTTCACGCCTGAGAAGTTCTCGGCTGCGCCTCGGGCGAACGCAACGGACCTTCTCGCGCAAATCGCGCAAGCACCAAAGGTGTTTTCCGTTGACCGACCGAGGCGTGGACATGGCGGATGTACCGGTCCGGCTGGACGAGCTGGACTCGGGCGCAACGGTCGTCGTTGACTACTGGGCGGATTGGTGGGGACTGCGTAAGCGGTTCACATCGGCTTTCGAACGGCTATGTCCGTTCGAAGGCAGGTTGAGGTTCGTGAAGCTTGCTGTGGGCACGAACCCGCACATGCCCAGAAACAACGGTGCGTGCGGGATTCCGGCTACTCGCGCGCCCTGCAGAGGGCAGGCTGGCGCACTGATCGTTGGTTCGGTTTCGACCGACTGCGTCCACACCCAACTGGAGCAGCAACTCCAGGCCGCCTAGCCTAGTTTCACGCACCTCATCCGGGTGCAAGGCCTCCGCCCGGCTTTGCACCCGGAACTTATTTAAGCAGTCGTTGGAGGCTGGTCGTTAGTGGCTAGTGAAGAGGTGGTGAGCTGTGGACGGGGAGCCCCTCGACTGGAGGAAAGCGGGGTATGGGCGCGCTTAGTAGTTATCGGGATCTGGAGGTGGGGAAGAAAGCGCTCACGTTGCCGGAGATGGTGTATCGGGTCTCCTTACCTATTCCGGCGGATGAGCGGTCTGGGACAACGGGTCAGGTGCGCCGAGCGACAGTCTCGGTTGCGTCGAATATCGCAGCGGGCACCGGACGCCACGGGGTCCAAGTAGTGTCTGCACTTTCTGGGGATAGCCAGCGGGTCGCTGGCGGAAACGGGGGCTATCTTGATCTTGGCTCAGCGCTCGAATTCGGTGGCTCCCGACCAGGCGACGCCGGTGCTTGTGCAAGCAGCGGAAGTCGGCCGGATGCTGACCGGGCTCCAGCGCTCACTCAACTCTCGCACCAAGCCGCCAACCACTAGTGCCCTATCCGCCACGCACGCTTGGCAGTGTGAGCAAAAATCCATTTTCGGTCGGCTTCGCTGAGGAAAGGGAGATTCCAGGCCGAGTCGAATGCCTGCCGGTAGGTCGCGCCGGTCAGGCAAACGGGCCAGTCGGTTCCCCACATGAGTCGCTGGGAGCCATAGGCGCGGTAGACGCGCTCGATCAGGTTATGGGCCTCGGTGTAGGGATAGGCGGCGCGGGTACCGTTGGGGTAGCCGGAGAGCTTGACGTACACGTTCGGCCGCTCGGCCAGGGCCAGCAGGTTGTTCAGCGAGTCCGGGTCGCGGTAATCCGGCGAGCCGAGGTGGTCGATGACGACCCTGACATCGGGATGCCGCACAGCCATGGCATCCGCTTGCGGAAGCTGCCGCCGGCTGATCAGGAGACCGATGGTGGCGTTCGTGGCGGCCGCCGTCTCCCACAGCGCATCCTGCGAAGGGTCGTCCAGCCAGCGGATGTCGGGATCGGTGTTGGGCGCCAGCCGGATGCCACGAAGCTGGGGATGCTGCATCAGGTCGCGTAGGGCATCGGGCGCGTCCGGCAATAGCGGATCGACCCGCCCCGCGACCACCAGCCGATCCGGATACGTCTCCGCCGCTTGGATCAGGTATGAGTTGTCCCAGAGGTAGTAGCGCGGCTGGATCAACACCGTCCACGCCACGCCGCCGATTTCGTCCTGGGCCCGGAACAGGTCCGCCGGGGACGCTTCGATGTCCGGCGTGAAGTCGGACTCCGGGTGACGTCCGAACCTCGAGTCCCGGATCGTCCAAATGTGTACGTGCGACTCAACCAAGTCCATAACGCACCAGCCTCAAGCGGACCGGTGCATCATGCCAGCTTCGCTTGCGTATCTCTGATGTACTTCGATCACCAGCCGCTACAGGCCACTTGGCTGTGGGCACCTGACTTGACGACACCGAAGGATGTGTGATATAAGAGAATTACTCGAAAGGCTTTAGGAGATTGCCTTATGTCGATGATAAACGAGTCACATCTTCGGGGAGCGCTTATCAGATTGCGTCGTGAGGCGTACGAAAAAACGCTTGAGGAGGTGGCCGAAGATCTCGATGTGAGCCAGGGATACCTCTCCCAGCTCGAGCGGGGAAAGGTCGAGACATCAGCGGTCATCGAGGAACTCGTTGAAGCACTTGACCTATCCGACTGTCGCATGGAGGTCAGGATCGACAAGTTTGGTCGGCTGACGGCCTCTTTGACTGAAGTAGGTCTGGAAGTGAGTTCAGGTTGATAACACGCCCGGAGAATGAAGGTCAGCATTAATGCTGAGTGAAGAGACCATGACTGCAGTTGCTCAGTTTTTTCAAGGCGGATTAGGTCCCAGTCACGACGAACTGACGCGAGCGTTTGCGCGCACAGGCCTCGCGAAACTGGACCCAGGCAGCTCGTCCAGTGTGGGAAAAGTAAAGCGCGTCCGCGAAGTTCTCGGGCATGCAGTTGACCGAGATCGTGAATCAGGCAGCCGTCTCGTCGAGATTCTCATTGAGGCGATACGAGCTTATGGCGCGTTTCGACCTAAATCCGATACGTATGCCGGCGAGGAAACGATTCAGTCTTTGCGGGATGGTTTGCGACATCTCGGCTATGACCTTGACGCAGAAGGTGTTGTTAGGCCAACGCAGCTTGAAGGACTTGATGGTGTCGAGCTGACAGAGGCCCTTTGGAGCTATGTCCGCCGCGCGAGAACTGGAGCGGGCGACGCGGAACTCGTGATCGGTTCCTCCAAGAGCCTCGAGGAGGCGACCGCACGACATGTGCTGAAGGAAGTTGTCGGCACCTATGAGACACGCGGGCCTAGGAGCCACTTTCAGATGCAGCTCGCCCAAGCCTTCAGTGTGGTTGATCTCAAGCCCTCGAGCGAATCTCTCCCGGGTAATGGAGCGGAGGCGCTACAACAGGAGCTTTTTCTTCTCGGGATCGCCGTAAATCGACTTCGAAATGAGAAAGGCGAAGGGCATGGTCGGCCTGAGCCGTCTACAGCGACGCAAGCGGAAAGCCGTCTAGCTAGTCAAGCGTCCGGCCTGCTCTGCGAACTGCTACTTCATGCTCTCGAGGAGTATCAGGCGACGGCCAAAGCCTGACAAAAGGTGTCCACACAGCTACGCACCAAATTTACCTAGAAGGGCAAGAGGGTTGTTCGATGAGTTCCCGGATGCCGGCGAGGAAGCGGGCGGCGGATATACCAACAATGATGCGGTGGTTGAATATGAGGCTGAGGATCACCGAGAGTTTGGCGGTCGCTTAAATGTCCCCGGCCAAGGCCTCTTGGAGCAGCGTGCAGTTGCTCCGGCTAGAGATCTTCAAGTTCTCTTCGGTACTGCCTCCAGATCGGGCGTGAAGTCGGAATCTGGGTGCCGTCCGAAACGCCCTTCGCGGACTTCCAGATGGTTACGTGCGACCCAACAAGATTAACTAGCCCGAGCCCCCGGCCTCTATTGTGGACCGTCCTTCGCTATGCCGCCCGGCTCCTGTCCCAGATTACCTTTCTGTATTCCATCGTCTCTGCTGGATGCAACGCAAGTTGATTCCCACCTGACAGTTCACTTGAGGGACGAGCGCTACTACGTCACTCAGGAAGAGTCCGCCGTGCGTGTCCCGGTAAAGGCACTCATCACGACGCAGCCGAATCTTCGGTTCGTTTAGGACTGAACTCGGATAGGGACCCGGATCTGCCGTCCACCATACGCTCGTCGAAAACTGGCCCAATCCGAGGCACCTACATGATGTCCCGCCATCTCCTGCTTGAACGCTGCTGCCTGTGACTGAGAACTGATGTGTGGACCGAATCTTGGCCTAGCTTGATTTCGTTCAGTTTTCACCGTTGCCAGTCGACACTCTGCCCGCCAGTTCAATCGTCGACGATGTATCCCTAGGATGGCAAGCCTTGTGCACCAGTGCCCCATTGTCCAATTTTGTTTCGCCACCCTCACTGTGTGGCTTCACGTGGTGAATTTCTACGTCCTCCCAAAGGACGGATGCACCACAAACTTGGCACTTTCCGCTTTCTCTCCAATAAATGATCTCACGCTCGAGAGGCCCAAACGTGCGCAGCGTATCTTTGAAAGTGAGATTGCCCAAGAATTCCACCATGCGTCGCGAGTAGTACCGATGTCGCAATTGAATTCTATCTCCCCGATCGGAGTTTGACCTAGTCCAGATTCCATAATTCAGCCATGTTTCATCCGGATCGCCCTGCTTGCTAGATTGTACGGCTCTCGCTAGAGATTCCGAGAACCTACCTTGTGCGTCTTGAAGAGTTGCTTCCCAAGATCTTGTATAGTCATCCCAGATGGAATCCAAGAACAGAACAAGATGAATGGCGTCATGAGCACGAAGCCTAGGCCTTCTTCCGTCACCCAAGAGATGGTAGAGTTTATCGAGAATCTCCCGCAGCCTTTTGCAATCTTCAGACTTGGAATCAAAATCCAGATTGGCATAATAGTAGTCATCAATTGCTCTTGCGTTGATGTCTGTGAAGTACTCTGATCCGTTGTTTCTTCTTTCTAAGAATAGAATTGCGATCTGGGCTGCTAGACGTCGTGTCCGACCTCGATCCTGACCGGGCTTCATCCTCAGAACTTGCTGGAAAAAAGGATGTCCTGGATAGCGCGTGATCTGAGGTTTTCCGCCGACGGACAGAACAAAGCTCGTGAACTCTCCTGGATATGAATCACGTTTCTCCTGGTCGTTGAGTGGGAATCCAGATTGCAGGCGTACGAATAGATCTCGCACCTCATTGTCGTTATCGGTTTCTATTTTCGCAACCGGAAGCTCTGTGTTCAATAGGCGTTGCTTAAGATCTTCCGATAGTCCATGAAAGTCTTTTTCGCCCCAAGGGCAGGGTTCGTCGTGTAGAAATTTCGGAAATCTGGCTTTTTCGTCATCGACGGCAAACAACGGAAATGCACCTTCAACGAAATCGTGAAGTGCAGTAAGCCTTTGCTGTCCATCAATTATATCGTAGGATTCCTGAGTTAAGCTGGCTACTGTCCTCTTTTTATAGTGAAGATAAATGATTGGCAATTGGTAGCCACGTAGTACCGAGTCGATGAGTTTCATCTGTTGGTCACGCTTCCATACGACACCTCGTTGGTACTCGTGATTTGGTTTAGCTATGTCTTGCCTTCTAAGGTCGACAAGATCTCCAATCGTTATGAACTCTTGTGTGGTCTTCATAGCTCCCGGCTCCTCGTACGACCGGCCGTTACAGAAGCAGGTAGGGCTGTTCGATCAACTCCCGGATGCGGGCGAGGAAGCGGGCGGCGGGGGCGCCGTCGATGATGCGGTGGTCGAAGGTGAGGCTGAGGGTCATGGAGAGTTCAGCGTTCACCTCGCCGTCGCGGGCCACGGCCTTTTCGCGCAGGGCGCCGACGCCGAGGATGGCCGACTCGGGCGGGTTGAGCACTGGCGTGAAGGCGTCGATCCCGTAGATGCCAAGGTTGGAGATCGTGAAGGTGCCGCCGGTGATGTCGTCCAGGTCCAGGCGATTGCCTTG
>DAOUJT010000137.1:0-5054 GCA_034422315.1 Chloroflexota bacterium
GCGTCGAGGCCGGCGTCGCCGTCGAGGGCCGAGCGGATCTGCTCCAGCGTGACGCGGTGCTCGGGGCCGAGCTTCAGGCCGAAGCGCTCGTTCAGGGCCTCGATGATGCGCGACAGCGGCTCCAGCTCGTCGGGGGCGGCGCCACCGCGCGGCTTGCTGCCCGCCGGGGCCAGCGCCCAGGCCAGCGCCCCGCCCTGCCGCTCCAGCGCGATGCCGCCGCGCCTGGCATGCTGGAGGCCGAACGACTCCCATGCCTCGACGTCGAAGATCTCTTCACAGGTCGCGGTGGCGTCACCGCGTTCGACCCCGAGGACGCGCCGCCGACGGGTCCGTGCTACCGGGGCCTCAACCGCCCGACCGTTGTCGCCGAGGACGCGGGCGAGCAGCTCTGACGCCGCGGCGCACTCGATGATCCAGTCTCCAACTCGCGCGAGGCAGTCCGGGTCGGTGACGCCGACCCGGGCGGCGACCAGCCCCTCCCCGGCCCGTCATCGAACTTCCCTCCGCGCTAACGGCAGAGCAGCGCCCGCTGTTCGTGGCGGCCCTTCGTTGCCTTGGCCGCGGCCCTGTTCGATGCCCTGCTCAAGCCATTCGCCGGTCCATCCCCCACGTTCTCTTCCCCCATCGTCTCCGTCTCCTGCAACTCCGCCGGCGGGTCCCCATCACCCGCCGGCAACGGCCCCGCGACCCGCACCGCCAAGGACAGCCACGTCACGAGCGCCCTGTGTCACGTCGTCGTTCCCCCTGCGCCTGCCGAACGTCGCTCGGCGCCTGCCGTGCCTCGCGCAGACCCACCCCGTCGCGCGCGTTCCCAGATCGATGACCGCCGACACCAAGTTGTCCGCCGGCAGGTCCGCGTCCGCCACATGCGCCCCGCCCCGAAGACAGTATCGCTGCGACCGCAGGTACGGCCCCAGCAGACCACCCCCCACCGCCACGCGGCGCGTCATCTCCCACCGACACCGTCCACGACCGCTCAGCCCGTCATCCGCCGCCATGCCCTTGACGCCACGTGTTTCCCGCGTCATATTGATCGCGTGGCCTGGGAAGTCGTCTTCCATCCGGACTTCGATCCGGAGTTTGACGCCCTGGTGCCCGAGGTGCAGGACGAATTGCTCGCGCACGCCAAGCTCCTCGAGGCGTTCGGACCGACGCTGGGCCGGCCGCGAGCCGACACCCTCAACGGGTCGCGCCACGACAACATGAAGGAGCTTCGCTTCGCGGCCGACGCCGGCGTCTGGCGGATCGCTTTTGCCTTCGACCCCGAGCGCCAGGCAGTCCTGCTGGCCGCCGCCGACAAGTCCGGAGTCGCTGAGCGACGGTTCTACCAACGGCTGATCCGCAAAGCGGACGAACGCTTCGATCGCCACCTCGACCATCTGAAGGGCGCCAGGAGGACGAGATGCGCACGCTGACGCAGAGAATGCTCCAGTTGCCTCCGGCGCGCCGGACGAGGGTCGAGGAACGCGCCCAGGCGCTGATTGCCGAGGAAATGTCGCGCAGCGACCCCGTGCTCCCAAACGAACGACCTCTCCTCGTCTTCATCAGCAGCGTCACGCAACCCCTGCTGTCCGCTCGTGACACCGCCGTCCGCACTATTGCCGACCTTCCAACAACCGAGCCTTGGGCGTTCGAGCACACTCCTCCCAGTTCGCGCCCACCAAGAGACCTCTACCTGCGGAAAGTCGCCGAGGCCGATCTCGTTATCTGGCTCATAGGCGCCGAAACAACACTCCCGGTTGCCGAAGAACTCCAGACCTGCCTAGCCGCCGGACAACCGCTACTCGCCTTCCGCTTCCCCGCCGCCACCCGGGACGACACCACTCAAAACCTAATCACGCAGGTGTCCAACTGCGCGAAGTGGCACAACGTCCCTGATCTACCCGCGCTCGCCCCCCTTATTCAAGCGGCCATCGCTGATGAGCTGGTCAGAGCCTTTCGGCGCCCCGCGCCCCCGTTGCGGCGTCAGTCGCTACTCGAATCACGTCAATACTCCGTTGCGACCTGCAAGCAATCCTGGATAACGCTGCGCGTGCAACCAGACCTTGCGACCCAGCTCGCCCGCGACCCCTCCATTGGCTACACTCCACCACCCCTCGATGTGCCATTCCGCATGCTCCTTGGCCACCTCGGCTCCGGCAAGAGCCTCGCCGCCGCCCGTTTTTTCCAACTGGCAATCGATCGCGCTCTTCAAGATCCAAGCGCGCCATTTCCCATCTTTGCAAATGCCCGAGACCTACCCGAAGACTTCGCCGCCTACGTTGCCCAGGCGACCGCTGGGATTGTTAGGCCCTATCGCCAAGACGTTCTCGCAATCATAGATGGCCTCGACGAACTCGGCGTCTCCAAGGCCAACCGTCTACTAGCCCAACTCCACGCGTACACCGACGCCTATGTCCGTTGTCGCATTCTTGCCACCAGCAAACCACTACCGGGGCTGAACATTCCCCAAGACTCGATGAACATACCGCCGCTTGATGCAGATATCGTACAACACCTCATAGCAACTATCGCCGGTCGGTCGCTATCAGTCGGGGAGATCATCGATTTGCCCGAATCCATACAACTCGTCGCTGACCGCCCCCTTTTTGCGGTCCTTATTGGCTGCTACTTGCGTAGTCACAGCGATCTCAACCTCCAGAAGCCTCTACATCTCCTTCAATACGTAGCGCAGGATACGCTCCGAGATCGCTTCCTCGAGGCTGACACCGTAAACACTCTGCTGCAAAGACTGGCAGCCATTGCCATAGCCAGCGGCAAGCGAGTACCCATATCCAAGCTAAGCTTCAAACCATCAGATCACAGACTTCTGGCAGACTCCCTTCTCGTCGAAGAGCGTGAGCAAGAACTCGACTTCACTCTTCCGATTCTCCGCGAATGGTACGCGGCCCGGGCGATTATCGAAGAAACCGTTCCGTTGGACGACATATTGCCGGCGTCTGATCGCTGGGCAACTTCATTCGGCTTAGTTGTTGATTCGGAAAACACCGCAATGGCCGAAGCGCTTCTCGAGAGTCTGGCGGGCTCCGATCCAGCCTTGGCGAGTCTCGTAATGTCTGACGCATACGGGCCCGCTCCGGACCTCGGTCAGTCGCGCACACATCCCGTTGTTCCCACCGAAGCTGGACGGCGCCTGTGGCGGGCCATGGATGCCTGGAACCGGGGTTTGGGCGACTTGTTCTTTGCCATAGGGCCTGTTTCGCCTAGCGGCCAAACCGCAACGCTCGGCATCCGCGCGGAGCCTAACGCAATTGTGCGGTCCTGGCACGCCGGATCGCGAGCCTTGCCGAACGTCGTTGAGTTGAGCCGGTCGACTCAAGCCCAGTTCCGACGAGATTGGCCCACCGTGCACTTGGAGTCGACGCCTCTTTCCTATGGCTGGCACTGGACGGCGGCCAAAAAGGGCCTCATCGCATCGCTGGATGAAATGCTGGAGAATAGACGTTTTGCGTTGCCGTCCAGGGATGCGGTTGCGGAACTGGCTTGGGTCCTCGGCTGCGCCGTCATGAATCGGGGGACGCTATCGCCGGATGCCGTTCCTCTTCAGGAGGTTGCGCCGCTTGTTCGGATGGTTCGTCGTCGTTTGACGACCCACGTAACATGCGTCAGTTTTGGCCATACTGATTTTTCGATAGAGGAGTTCCAACTGGTCGCCGATTACCTGTCGGAGCTCGAGGAGAATGGAGAACGTGTCATCGGCGATCCTTGGCCCCACTGTGACCGAATACCATGGGACCATGGCCAAAAGGCCTATGTGTGGAACTTCTACAGCGACGAACGTCTACTGCAACGCGCGCAAGCGGTTTATTCAGCCGCATTGCGAATTTACCAGGACATGGTGGCTCGTTGGTTCGACTGTTTTCGTGACCGGCTATCGTTGAATTGCCTGTTACCTATAACTCTTGAGGGCATCTTGACGCGCTCACAACGTCCCAACTTCGAGGGCGCACCACTCCTTCGTTTGACCACCCGGGTCAGACGGTCCAGTGAACTATCGGCCGTGGTTCTGCATTGGGTTTCTGCTGACGACTTCGAACGTTTGACCGACTGGCGTCGAGACGAACGTAATGTCGCGGAGCCGCGGCCCGGATCGGACGAGCCATTGCGGTCTATTGCCTCACACTCTCGCGCCGCGATCGACGGGGCCCGCCCGGCTACAGACTTGGCGCACAACTGGCTGATCGATGACTTACGTGAGTTGGGCTGGACCGGCCTCATAATGATGCCTTCCCGGTGAGATTCTCGCAGCGGAGCGGCTTCCGCGGTCTGGTTTATGGCTATTGCGCGCTGAATCGAGTGGCGACGTACTCCGCCGTATCCGCCGTGTCGAGCCGCACCGTGCCCGGTCCGCTCCGGACGTAGAGGTCACCCGCGGCCGCCTTCTCCAGGCCCTTCCAGCGCAGGTACACCGGCTCCGGGCTCCGCTGACAGCTCACCAGGCAGACCGTCTTCCCCGCCACGATCTGCGTCTTCGGGTCGATGCACGTGCCGGCGCGGGCGCCGAGGCCGTTGCGGACGGCCTGGGCGAGGTGGCGCATGAACCTGTCGTCGTTCTCAAGGCGGTCGTGGTCGATGCCGAGCACGGTGCGGTCGTCGGCAACGCCGATCAGGAGGTCGCCGCCCTCGGTGTTGAGGAACGCGGCGATGGTCTTGAGGGCGGCGTGGGTCACGTGCCGGTCGTCCTTGCGGTCCTCCGCGAGGTTCCAGCGCAGGCTCGACTTGAACTCGAGGGTCTTCGATTCCTGGAGCTTCAGCAGCTCCTCGACGCGGCGGTGGCGTCGGATGTAGTCGTCGAAGAGGTAGTTCTTGAGGGCGCGGCCGAAGTCGGGGTCGTCGGTGATGCGCTTGTAGAGGTCGAAGTTGGTCTCGACGATCTCCTGAATCTTGTCCTCGACCTTGGGGTCGAAGGTCAGCCGCACGTTCTCGCGGGTGTTCACCCGCGCGCTGGCGTCGAGGCCGGCGTCGCCGTCGAGGGCCGAGCGGATCTGCTCCAGCGTGACGCGGTGCTCGGGGCCGAGCTTCAGGCCGAAGCGCTCGTTCAGGGCCTCGATGAT
>DAOUJT010000138.1:0-2988 GCA_034422315.1 Chloroflexota bacterium
ACCGCCGGCACGCGACCAAAGGCGCTGAAGGCCAGGCCACCCACGGTGTCCACGCCGTCGGCGGTAAGGGCGAGGCCAAGCTCGTCGTTCAGGTCCGAGATCGGCAGGCCGGCGTCCACGACCAGCCGGCCCGGACCAATGGGCTCGATCAGGACGCCGGGAATGTCGTATTCGTCCTCGATCTCGCCGACGATTTCTTCCAGCAGGTCCTCGATGGTCACCAGTCCGGCGGTGTCGCCGTATTCGTTTACGACGATCGCCATGTGCAGATTGTCGGCCTGCATCTCGCGCAGCAGCCGGTCCACGTACTTGGAATCCGGCACGAACAGAGGCTCGCGCAGCAGGGAGCGCAGATCCGGGGTCTGACTGGGTTCCAACAGTTCCGCCAGACCGTCGCGGACGTGGATGATTCCGATCACGTTATCCAGGTCGCCTTCGAAGACCGGCATTCGCGACAGGCCGCGCGCGTAGGCGGTACGCAACGCGCCGCGCAGGGACGTGTCGACGCTTACGGCCACGATGTCCGGGCGCGGCGTCATCACCTGGCGCACGACCCGATCGCCCAACTCGATTACGTTGGTAATCATCTCGATGTCGGTGGCGTCGATGGCGCCTTCGCGGGCGCCTTCCACGGCCTCGATCACGGCGGCGTCCTGCGGATCGGGGCCGCGCCAGGCTTCCTGTTCCCGCGGCGACAGCAAGCGCTCAAACGGCAGGCTGGCCGGCAGGATCACGACGTATTGTGCGTAAATCAGCCACCAGAAACGCCGGGCAATCCGCAGCGGATACCGCTGAGCAAGAATCCGTGGGGTCACGCGGGCACCGCCGGCGTGAAGGACGGACAGGACGGCAAGCGCCAGGACAACGCCGCCCGGGCGTGTCCCCAACAGCACGCCAAGCTGATCGCCGATGGTGGTGGCGGCCAGGGCCGCCGAGGCGAAGATCAGCACGGCCGCGCCGATGCGGGCGCTGGCCCAAAACCGAAAGCGGTTATCGAGCAGTATTCGGAGACGGCGCGCGGCGCGCGAGTCGGTGCTGTCCAGCGTGTCCAGCGCGGTCTGTGAGAGTTCCAGCGCGGCGTTTTCGGCCAGCACCAGCAACGTGCTGATCACAGTCAGCACGAGAATGAGGGCAAGTCCTACCCAACTAACCGGATCCAAAAAGGATCCACTCCCCTGCCGCGCGGCACAGACGGGTGCTCACGCCCAGATGCCGGTCGCCGCTCGCACGCGGGACCTCATCGCGGTCACTTGAACATCGCGGTGATGGATTCATCATTGTGGACCCGGCGGACCGCTTCCGCGAACAGCGTGGCGGTGCCGACCTGGGTGATTGTGCACGCCTTCGAGTCTGAGTTCACGGGAACGCTGTCGGTGACGAAGGCTTGCGAGAGTCCCGAGCGTTTCAGAAGGTCCAGGGCCTGTCCGGAAAAGATGCCGTGGGTCGCGCACGCGAAGACCGCCTTTGCGCCCCGTGCCAGTAGTGCGCGGGCGCCCTCCGCGAGCGTGCCGCCCGTCGAGATCAGGTCGTCGACGATCACCGCCGTGCGCCCGTCCACTTCGCCGACCACGGAGAGGGTTTGAATCTCGTCGGGCGCCATCCGGTCCTTGAAAACGACGGCAAGCGAGGAGTTCTCCAGGCGCTGGCTAAAGTCGTAGGCGCGTGCCACGCCGCCGGCGTCGGGCGACACCACCACCAGGTCGTCGGACGCAACGCGCCCGAGGGACTCCGCGAGCAGCGGTGACGCCTGCAGGTGATCGACCGGGATATCAAAAAACCCCTGAACGGCGGGCGCGTGCAAGTCCAGCGTAATCACGCGGCTGGCGCCCGCGGCTTCCAATAGGTTGGCCACCAGCTTGGCGGTTATAGGCTCGCGGCCGGTCGACTTCTTTTCCTGGCGGGCGTACCCGAAGTAGGGGATCACCGCCGTGATGCGTCCCGCCGACGCCCGTCGCAGGGCGTCGATCATGATCAGCAGCTGCATCAGGTTCTCGTCCACCGGCGCGCAGGTGGACTGAATGACGAAGACATCGGTTCCGCGCACGTTCTCGTTGATCTGCACGCGGGCTTCGCCGTCAGGGAACTGCTCGAGCCTGACCGATCCCAGCGGCTGATCGAGACGCGCGGCGATGCGCTCGGCCAGAGCTCGGTTGCTCGAGCCGGCAAACACCTTGAGTTCGCCGTCCAGTGTCGTCGCCTTGCGCAGCCTGCGGTGTGGGGGCGCCGACCCCACACGCGCACTTTCGGGCACATGATATCCGGCCGGGCCCGACCCGTTGCCGGGCTCCAACGGCGATGTCGCAGCTGCGCTGTGAGACGGAGCGCCGGGCGTCAGGCGCGTCGGCGAAAGGCCGCGTCGGCCGCCGCGAGACGCTCCAAGTCGTCGCAGCCGATGGTCTCGTCGAGGTCGGTGATCTGGTAGCCGGCCACCAGCTCGCCGTCCTCGATGGCCAGATCGACCAGTTGCGTCAGGTAGCGCTCGCCGGAGGTTGGGCTGGGTTGCACCCGGGGGAGAGCGCGGCACAGCCAGGCGGCCTGAAAGGCCGCCGGTCCCGCGTTGACGGTGGTCAGTGCCAGATCGCCAGGTGAGGCGTCGGCGGCTTCCACGATGCCCTCCACCAGGCCGGACTCGGCCAGGCGGACGCGGCCAAAAGCGCCCGGGTCCGGCACGTCAGCCCAGGTAATCGCTGCCATCGCGTTGGCGCTCCGGAGGGCGTCGATGACGCCGCGAACCGTCGCCGGACGAACGAGGGGGGAGTCGCCGTAGAGCGCGACGGCTACGTCGACGGTAGTCGGAACGGCGCGCAGGCCGACTTCGACCGCAAAGGCGGTGCCACGGCCATCGGGAGGCTGATCCACTGTGACGGTCCCATCAGCCGCTGAACCAACGTCCATGCCGGGTCGAATCACGACGACCAGCGGCTCCAGGCCGGCGGCCCGTCCGGAATCCACCACGTGGGCCAGCATGGGGCGCCCGGCGACCTGGTG
>DAOUJT010000139.1:0-25778 GCA_034422315.1 Chloroflexota bacterium
TTGCCGGCGAAGCGGGTGGCGTTGAAGTAGTAATCGCGCTCGGCGTAGGGAGCCATCCAGGGGCCGCCGTAGAGCTTGAGGCGGCCGTCGGCGACGGCCTGTTTGAGCAAGGCGCTGCAATGCGCGCGGACTTCGGGGGTGGCGTCGAAGCCGCCGACGCGGAAGTGCAGGCTCATGGGTTGCTGGGCGTCCAGGTCCTGGTCGTAGGGGGCGCCGGCGAAGGCGGCGACGTCGGCATCGCCGCTGGCATCGACGATGGCTTTGGGTTGGATCACGCCGAGGCCGCCCTTGTTGGCGACGACCACTCCCGTGGCGCGGTCGCCCTGACGAATGACATCGGCCACGACCGAGTGGTACAGGAGTTGGGCGCCGGACTGCTGCATGAGGCGGTCGGCCTGGAGCTTGAAGCGCTCGATGTCGAAGTGGATGACGTGGCGGTCGAGGTTGGCCAGGGACTGGCCGACCTCGGCATTGAAGCGGAAGCGAGTGGTCGCCAGGTCTCCGGAGGCGGTGGTGTGGGCGGCGGCGCGGGCCAGGTCAAAGACGACGCCGCCAACGACGGGCAGACCGGAGCGCAGGTCGACGAATCCATCCAGAGACGCGCCGACCACACCCGTGATGTAGCCGCCAGCGAAGCCGCCGCGCTCAACGACGAGGGTTGAGGCGCCGGCGCGGGCAGCCGAGATTGCAGCAACGGTGCCCGCGCAGCCGGCGCCGACGACGAGCACATCGGGCCTGACGATGACTTCGAGCGAGCGGGTGAATTGCATTGGAAAAGGACCTGGCGGACTGGAATGGGGGGAGTCTAACCGTGCGCGCAGCGGTCGGTGCATACACGGCCAGGCGTCGGGACGCTAGGCGTCGTCCCAGCCGTGGGTGGTTACGGTCACTCGAATGGCGGTCACGTCGGCAGGGTCGAGTCGTGAGCCGACGGCCTGGAGAATGTCCGGCACGTAAAAGCGGACGCGCATGGCCGTGGAGTTGTCGCGGCAGGCAACGCGGGCCTCGGTACCGAAGATGGACTCGATCCGGCAGCGGGCGGCGAGGTCTGTGCCGAGCACCTCGTCCAGGGATTCCCGGAGCGCGTCGACGGCGTCCACACGCCGTGCGCCAAAGCGCAGGTCGGAGCGGCTGGACATCCGGTCGATCAACTCGCGCATGCTGCGCGGCCGGCCCTCGCGACGATCAGCCACGGATGCACTCGAGCTCGCCGGCCTCTACGCGGAATCGGACCGCATGCCGGAGCGATGTCTCATTCAGCAAATCGAGGTCAGCGGTGGTGACCAACACCTGCGCATCGTCCGGGAGTTGGTCGATGAGCAGCCTGCGATGGGTGGGGTCGAGTTCGGCGGCGATGTCGTCCAGGAGCAGGACGGCCGTTTCGCCGCGCCGCTGACAGGCCACATCGTGCTGTCCCAACTTGAGGGCCAGCGCTGCCAGTCGCAACTGGCCGCGCGAGCCGACGTGGGCAAGGGGGCGTCCGTCCAGACGGGCTTCGAGGTCGTCGCGGTGTGGGCCGAGGCCGGAGGCGCCTCGCTGGATGTCGCGGTTGCGTCGTTGGTTGAGAGCGATTCGGTAGCCCTGGGCGTCGAGACCGAGGCCCGCGGCGCGATAGGCCAGATCGAGCCGCGCGCCGCCCTGCATGGCTTCGAACCCCAGGTTGACGGGCGCACGCACGCGGGCGACGTAGGCGGCTCGGGCCCGGGTGACCGCGACGGCGGGCTCGGAGATGCGGTCGTCCCAGAATTCAAGCTCGGTTGGGCGACCGAGGCCACCCTGGAGACGACGCAGCAATGCGTTGCGGCGGGTGAGCAGGTTCTCGTAGGTGGTGAGGTGGGCGGTGTAGGTCGGCTCAACCTGGGCGACGGCCAAGTCGAGCCAGCGGCGGCGGCCGGATGGAGCGCCGGTCCAGAGATTGAGGTCGGCCGGGGCGAAGCTGACGGCGAGAAGGCGGCCGGGAAGATCACCCAGGCGGGTGACCACGCCGTCGACCCGCGCGCGACGACGCACGCCGGAGGCTTCGCCGTCGTCGGGGCGGGTACGAGCGACGATCATCTCGACCTGGGACGCGCCGGATCCGGAGTTGATTTCAGCCCGGAGACGGGCAAAACCCTCGGCAGCCGGGGCGTCGAAGCGCACCCAGGCGGCCTCGGGTCCGGGTCTCAGGCTCTGGGCGGTCGCCAGGATGTGCAGCGCGTCCAGCAGGTTGGTCTTGCCCTGGCCATTGCCGCCGACGATCAGGCTGGGACCGGGCGGCACATCCAGCGTCAACCGCCGGTAGTTGCGGAAGTTGGCGAGTTGGAGTTGAACGACGCGCACTGGGATCTCCCGGCATTGTCGCACCGGTACGGTTGAAGCCCGGGACGTAGCCTGAAGGCTCGAACGGCCGGCTCCCTGAGGACTAGCGACGCGATTACGCTTCGCGGTCGCTCCAGTCCAATCGAAGCGCCGTGAGCTTTTGACGATTCCACACGAGGTAGCCCAGCAGGCCGAGGGCCAGCAGGACGACGACGGCGCCATACAGCACGAATGCCGCGACCAGGACCCATGAGAGCCAGGTCCAGAACACAACAAGAAGGGCGAGCGCCAGAACAACGAGGGTTATCACGGCGAGCAGGGCGGCCAGGATTTTGCCCTTGAGAGTGCCCGGGATTATTCTCGCCACGTCATACGCCTAGATCGGAAGCTGCAAAGAACATGTCAATCCAAATCGTCACCGACAGCACGGCTTCACTGCCTTCCGAAATTGCAGCGGAACTGGGGATCACGGTCATCCCAACCCACGTGACGTTCGGGACCACGAGTTACCGGGACGGCGTGGACCTGGGCACCGAGGAATTCTATCGGCTGTTGGAAACATCTCCGGATCACCCGATGACCTCCCAGCCAAACCCCGCCGAGTTTGCACAAGCCTATGGCGAGGTTGCGGGGGACGGGCCGATTGTGTCGATTCACGTGTCAACGGACCTGAGCAAGACCGTGGAGTCGGCCCGCCAGGGCGCAGCCCAGGTGGACCGGGAGATCCTGGTGCTGGACTCGCGGCTGGTCGGTCCGGCGATGGCGTTCAGCACGATCGCCGCGGCGCGCGCGGCTCGGGATGGGGCGAGCCTGGAGGACATTCAGGGGGTGGTGGCCGATCATGCCGAGCGGGCGCACATCATCTTCGTGGTGCAAACGCTGGAGTACCTGAAGCGGGGCGGCCGCATTGGCGGCGCCCAAGCGTTTGTGGGGTCACTGCTGAAAGTAAAGCCGGTGCTGGAGTTGAGTGACGGCGTTGTGGCGCCGGTTACGCGCGTGCGCACCATGCGCAAGGCCTACACGGCCATTGCGGATCGGGTGCGGGAACAGGCGCCGAACGGAGTCTCCAGCTGGGCCATCCTGCACGCGAACGCGCAGCCGGAGCACGACCGCCTGAAGCGTGAGGTGGCCGACCCGCTGAACGCGGACGGCGACACGATCCCCGACGTGCCGATCAGCCCGGTTATCGGTACGCACACGGGACCGGGCGCGTTCGGGTTTGCCTTCGTGGCGCGGGCCTAGATCGGCGACGGCACGCCGTCGACTTGCGCGGCTTGCCGGATCTTCTGCACGACATCTTGCAGCGGCCACCAGGTTTCGAGGCCGACGCGGCGGAGTTCGAAGAGGCGGTCAAGGTTGTGCACGATGCCGAGCACGGTGGTGACGGCCGCCCGATATTCGGCGGCGGCGACGAGCGCAACGACATCGGGGTCGAATCGGCCCAAGGGATACGCGAAGTAGTCGACGCCGTCGATGTCGGCTTCGAGCCACTGGCGGGACTCGACGACTTCGGCCTGGGCGGCGCCGAGATTGGTTCGATACAGCGGCGGCAGGTCGGCGTGGTTGATGGTGTGCGAGCCGACCGTGACGCCGGCCGCGCGCACGGTCTGAATGTCGGCCAGCGTCATGTGGCCCT
The DNA here is from genome assembly GCA_034422315.1 of Chloroflexota bacterium. GTDB lineage: Bacteria > Chloroflexota > UBA11872 > UBA11872 > UBA11872 > UBA11872. The sequence goes on from DAOUJT010000139.1 coordinate 3,935, forward strand.
GACCGTGGCGATCGAAGCCGGGCAGAACGAAGAAGACGGCCGGCACGCGTAGAGCCTCGAGCACCGGCAGCGCGCCGTCGATCTGGTCCAGCCAGCCGTCGTCGAACGACACCACGAATGCCTTATCGGGCAGTTCGGCCCAGCCTTCGATGGCCGCGACCAGATGTTCGAACGAGACAGGGGTGAGACCGGCGTCCATCAGCCCTTCGAGCTGTGCCTGGAAGGCCGCGGGGCCGCCGGTGCGGTGGTAGGTGAGGATGGGGGCGTGAACCTCTGTCGGCGCATCGGTGGTCGGGCGTTGAACGGGCACCGGACCGTCGGCGCCGCGAGCGCGAGACTCGTCGTCCAGCGTGACGAAGAGCTCGCCAAGATGGCCCGGGGTTGGTCGCGCGTCGACTGGTGAGCGGTCCAGCATTCGGACCAGTTCGCGCTCGTAGAGGCGCATGCGCCAGCCGCGCCAGTCGAAGGGGGCGCTGGCGGGCGACCCGGCCCGGTCGCGGCGCGACTCGTCGGTCCAGGGATCGGCGAAGGGACCGGCGGAGCCGCCGACGGGGGGCGCCCGCAGCGCCCGGGCCATGGCCTGGCCAAGCCCGGCGAGCCGAGGGACGCCGACCTGATGAACGCTCGAACGGCCGGGCACGTCCAGTCGTCCGTGGTTGAAGTATTGCTGCAACGCGTCGCCAGCGAACAGGCCGGGCGTGATGGGATAGCCGAGGACCGCAGGACCGCCCAGCGCTTCGACCGCACGAAGGAACTGGGCTTCGACGGGAATACCCGACACTTCACGCCAGCGGGAGCGTCGATCAGGCATGGCGACGACTGACCTCCGACCGGCTTATCAGGGCGGCGCCTTCCAGTCGAAGCCTCGCCGTCGAACGTTGTGACCACCCAAGAACGGGCAGCGGATTCCGCCCCCTACAGGCTGAGGGCCGGTCCAGAGGAGGCCGCCGCGCTCTGCTTGGCGACGTCCACTCGGTACTCGTGAGCCATGTTCCTGGGGTTCGTGACGGACGGATCGCCCTGAAACTCGCCACGCGCGGCGGCGGGCACCGCCATCAGGTTCGCATTGGTGACCTGCGGAGGAACCGCGCATTCGGGCGCAATGATGTCGATGCCGGCGGACACGATGTCCTCGACCTCAAATGCGACGTCCTCGGGACGACCGCTGAGCAGCGTGACGAAGTTGCTGACATTGCCAACCAGCTTGAAGTCACCGACGACGGCCTTGGCCTCGTGCGGGTCGTTCTCGGTGGCGAAGTGGAAGGCCTCGAAGCCGGCGTCCTTGATGTACTGCATGCGGTCGAGGGTCTTGCCACAGCAGTGGAGGACCACGGGCGAGTTGATCTGGGGCGTGATCTTCTGGTGGACGGGCATCAGGAAGTCGCGGTAGGTCTCGGCGCGGACAAGGTCGCCGGTGGAGTGGTCAGCCAGACAGATGGCGTCGGCGCCGGCCTCAATCTGGGCGTTGGCGAACTCGATGGAGGCCGGCATAAGCCGGTCGAGACAGGCATGCACGTAGTCGGGGTCGAGGATGACGTTGATCAGGAACTCCTGCGGCCCGAACATGTGGTAGGAGAGGGTCCAGGGGCCCATGACCTTGCCGATGACGGCGGCGTCGGGGTGGCGTTCGCGGAGGATCCTGATGGAGTCGATGACCGCCTTGGTTTCGCGGCGCTCGAGGAAGTCGTCGGGGATGACGATTTCGTCCGGCGTGGTCCAGGGGTTGGGCGGGCTGACGGCGGGCATGCGGGGACCGGAAATAATCTTGCCGGTGCTCTTTTCGAACTCCCACGGATCCTCGCCCCACTCGATGTCGGCGCCCAGGGCCGCGGCCCCGAGGATGATGCTGAAGTAGGGCATGATCGAGTCGTAGCCGTGGTCGGTGTAGCTGCGCTCGGCCAGGAGCGCGATGGGCGCGGCCTCGTAGTGCGCCTCGGGCCACTCGATGCCGAGGCGGCGCATTTCCTCGTAGGTCGCCAGGGACGTGGGGCTGCCAACGCAAATTCGGTCCACGGGCTTGCCCTGGAGCGCGTTGAGGTAGCGCTCACGACCGGTCATCGAGCCGTTGGTCTCGGTTGTACTCACGGAATCACTCCAAGGCGGGCGCCGTCAGGCGAAGTATAAGCGGAGCGGGATAGGCCAGCGGATTCCTGCAGGCAATGCGACGCGACGAGGGGCGCCAAGTCTCTGAGCGCGATTGCTTGCAAAACAATGTCTTAGCCTGCACTATGCTGTCATGCCCGTACAGATAACGATTCGGAATGTTCCCGAGGCTGTGCGGGACGAAATTGCCTCGCGGGCCGCGCTGCAGCGGCAGTCGATGCAGGAGTTTCTGCGCGGCGAGCTGGAGCGGATCGCGTCACGGCCGGCGGTCGGCGAGTGGCTAGAGGCCGTGCGTGAGCGCAAGGCCCTGGCGCGGTCGCGGGTCAGTTCGTCGGCGATCGTGGACGCGCGCGACGCCGACCGCAGGTGACCACGGTCGTTGACGCGTCGGTGTTGGTTGCGGCGCTGGTGGACTCCGGGCCGAGCGGTCGCTGGGCGGAGGCCAGGCTTGTTGACGATTCACTTGCGGCCCCGGAGCTCGCGCTGGCCGAGGCCTGCAACATCCTGCGACGCCTGGAACGGACCCGACAGATTTCGAGGCTGGAAGCAGCCAGCGCGCACGCCGACCTGCCGCAGTTGGATCTGGTTCTGTTTCCGTACATGCCGTTCGCTGAGCGGATTTGGGCCCTGCGGGAGAACCTGACCTGCTACGACGCCTGGTACGTGGCGCTGGCCGAGACGCTGGACTGCCCGTTGGCCACGCTGGACCGAAAACTCAGCCGTGCAACCGGTCCAATGTGCGACATAGTCGCGCCGCCGCTTTGACCGCGATTTGGGGCGCCGAGTAGCATCGTGGCGCGGCGGCGTCATGTGGCGCCGCGCGACCTGTTCTGAAATGCGAATCATTCGACTGTTTGTACAACACACACTTCCGGAGGCCATCCGTGGAAGCCCTATTGGCGATCGTCGCCGGCCTGGCGGCGCTCGTAGTAGGGCTCGTGGCGGGCTACTTCTACCAGGTACGGCTGTCCCAGGCGCGCGGGCGCGAATTCGCGCGCCGGGTGGAGCACGAGTTGGAAGAAGTCGAAGCCCGACAACGAGCCAGCATCACAGAGACAAACGCGAAAATCCGGGACGAGCGCGCGAACGCGGAACGCGAGACGCGCGAGCGCCGTCGCGAGCTTCGCCAGCAGGAGCGCCGTCTTCAACAGCGTGAGGAAACGCTGGACAAACGTTCGGAGCGCCTGGACGACCTGGAACGCGAGTTCCTGAAGCGCGACGACTCGCTGGATAACCGCAAACGCGGGCTCGACAAACGCGAGACCGAGTTGGAGGACCTGCGGGAGCAGCAGGTCACGGCGCTGGAATCCGTGGCCACGCTGACCCGCGACGAGGCCAAGGCGCAGTTGCTGGCGTCGGTGGAACGCGAAGTGCGTGAGATCTGCGATCAACGCGTGCGCGAGATTGCCGCGGAGGCGCAGGAAACCGCCGAGGCGCGGGCGCGCTGGCTGGTCGGGTTGTCGCTGCAGCGGGTGGCCGCGGCGCACACGACGGAGATTACGACCTCGGTCGTCGACTTGAAGAGCGATGACATGAAGGGGCGGATTATCGGGCGGGAAGGCCGCAATATTCGCGCCCTGGAAGCGGCTACGGGCATCGACATCATCATCGACGACACGCCGGAAACGGTGGTGCTGTCGGGCTTCGACCCGGTGCGGCGGGAAGTGGCGCGGGTGGCTTTGCAGCGGCTGACGGAAGACGGCCGCATCCACCCGGCGCGGATCGAAGACACGGTGACCAAGGCGCGGTCCGAGGTTGAGGAGATCATTGAGCGGGAAGGTGAACAGGCGGCTTATGACGCGGGCACGCCGGCGCTGCCGAGGGACATCCTGCGCTACATGGGGCGTCTGCGATTTCGTACGAGTTACGGCCAAAACGTGTTGAGCCACTCGGTGGAGGTGTCGCTGCTGTCGGCGACGATGGCCGCCGAGATCGGCGGGGACGTGGAAGTTGCGCGTCGCGCCGGGTTCCTGCACGACATCGGCAAGGCTGTCGACCACGAAATCGAAGGACCGCACGCGCTGATTGGCGGGGCGTTGCTGCGCCGATCGGGACTCTCAGAGGACGTGGCGCATGCCGCCGAGGCGCATCACTTTGAGGTGGAACTGCGCAGCTTCGAGGCGTTTGCGGTGGCGGCCGCGGACGCGATATCAGCGTCGCGCCCCGGAGCGCGGCGGGAGACGGTGACGCGATACCTGCAGCGCCTGGAGAAGCTGGAGGAGATTGCGCGGTCGTTCGACGGCGTCGACAACTGCTACGCCATCCAGGCCGGCCGCGAACTGCGCGTGCTGATTCGGCCGGACCAGGTGGACGAAGCCGGGGTGCAGCGGCTGGCAAACGATATTGCGAAGCGCATCCAGGAGTCGATGGAGTACCCGGGCCAGATCAAGATCACGACGATCCGGGAGACGCGCGCGGTGGACTACGCGCGCTAGGCCCGACAGGCGGGGCAGGCCAGCGGCTGGCGGCTGACCATTGAGCTTGACGGCTGTGCTAAAGTTTTATTTATCAAATTTTGCTTTATGTGTGAGGCGGCAGTGAACGCGGATTTGGCCGCCATGCGCGCGTATACGCGGGCGCTGGCTTCACGGACGCGGCTGGTGACGCTCGACGAGCTGGCTTCGGCGGACGAGTTGGACGTCAGCGAGCTGTCGCGCCGTGTCGGGGTCAGCCAGCCGCTGATGTCGTGGCACCTGCGTCGCTTGCGGCGTGCGGGCCTGGTTCGAGCGCGACGGCAGGGACGCCGCATGCTCTACGCGCTGGACCGCCCCACCCTGAGCGCCCGCCACGCGGCGCTCAGCAACCTGATCGACGATCTGACGGCATCCGGAACGCGTGTGGCCGATGCCGAAGCTGCCGAGCCAGCCCCCGCGCTGGCCAAGGCCGTAGGAGGATAGACGTGTCCAAAGTCCGAGTCGGGATCATTGGCGTGGGTAACTGCGCCTCGTCGCTGGTCCAGGGCGTGAAGTTCTATCGCGACGCCGCGGCCGACGAGTTCATTCCCGGGTTGATGCACGCACAGCTTGGCCCGTACCACATCGGCGACGTGGAGTTTTCGGCGGCGATCGACATCGATCGGGACAAAGTTGGCAAGGATCTGTCCGAAGCGATGGTCGCCCCGCCCAACAACACCCCGCAGTTCGCGGAGGTTGGGCACCTGGGCGTGCCGGTGGCGCGCGGGATGACGCATGACGGCATCGGCGCCTACATGGCCGACAGCGTGTACAAGGCCGATGGCGCGACGGACAACATCGTGGAGCTGCTGCGGGACACGCACACGGACGTGGTGGTGAACTTTCTGCCGGTGGGCAGCGAAGAGGCGACCAAGTGGTACGTGGAACAGATTCTTAACGCCGGCTGCGCGATGGTGAACTGCATGCCGGTTTTCATCGCGCGCGAGGACTACTGGCAGGGGCGGTTCCAATACGCTGGGGTTCCGATCATTGGCGACGACGTGAAGTCCCAGGTGGGCGCCACCATCACTCATCGCGTGCTGACCCGGCTCTTCAGGGAGCGAGGCGTGAAAGTTCTGCGCACCTACCAGCTGAACGTGGGCGGGAACTCCGACTTCAAGAACATGCTGGAGCGCTCACGGCTGGAGTCCAAGAAAATCTCCAAGACCGACGCGGTTACGAGCCAGCTCGAGTACGACATCGGCGCCGAAAACGTGCATATCGGGCCCAGCGATTTCGTGCCGTGGCTGGGTGACCGCAAGTGGGCCTACATCCGGATGGAAGGCGTGTCGTTTGGCGGGCAGCCGCTGAACGCCGAGTTGAAGCTGGAAGTGGTGGACTCGCCGAACTCGGCCGGCGTGGTGATCGATGCGTTGCGCTGCTGCAAGATCGCCATGGACCGCGGTCTGAGCGGCACGGTTGAAGGGCCATCGGCCTACCTGATGAAGTCGCCGCCGATCCAGTACTCGGACGAAGAGGCGCGCGTGATGACCGACGAGTTCATTCGCACGGCGACGATCGCCGCCGGCGCCAGGAGCGATGCATAGCGCGTGATCACTCTAGTCGCCCTCGCAGCCCGCGCCGAGCAGTGGGTCCCCCGCCCAGTGAAGTTCGGCCTGGCCCGGCTGTTCGGGATGCTGGTGTATTGGCTGGTTCCGCGAATTCGTCGGAACACCACGGCCAACATGTCGGTGGTTCTGAACCTGCCGCCGACCGATCCACGAGTGCGCGCGCTGGCGATGCGGTCGGTCATCAACTACGCCGAATATGCGGTGGACTTCCTGCGCACCTACCGGATGACGCCGGAGGAACTGCTGCGCCAGACGGTGGCCATCGAGGGACTGCACCATTGGCGGGCGTTTCAAGAGATGGGGCGCGGCGGAATCATGGTGACGGCACACTTCGGCAATTGGGACTGCTGCGGCAGCCTGGTTTCCGTGGACCAGCCCACGTACGCCGTGGCGGAGACGTTTAGCAGCCGATCGTTGACCGCCCTGCTGTACAACATCCGTGCGCGTAAGAATCTCAGGTCGATCCAGCTGGGGAACGCCGCGCGCGGGATTCTGCGGACGCTGCGGCGGGGCGAGTTCGTGGCGCTGCTGGCGGACCGGCCGACGCCGGGCAAGGGCGTGCAGGTGATGTTCTTCGACCGGCCGGTCTGGGTTCCGGAAGGCGCGGCTGTGCTGGCGCGGCACACGGGCAGCCCTCTGCTGGTGGGCGGGATGATCCGCTATTCCGACGGGACCTATGCGGCCCACGGGATGCCGCCGATCCTGATCGATAAGGAACGGCCAGCAGCGGAGGCGGTCCAGGAGGCCATGCAGCAGGTGATGTGGGACCTGGAGACGCTGATTCGAAAGGCGCCGGCGCAGTGGTACATGTTCCGGCCAATGTGGCCGGAGGCGCTTGCGACGTGAGGATATTGCAGGTCTCGCCATACGACTTTCCGTATCCGGGTGGCGTGACCCAGCACATATTGAACCTGGAGAGGGAACTGCGGGGGCGGGGCCATGAGGTGGCGATCATGGCGCCGAGTACCGACAACCAGGTCGAAGAGAAGTTTCCGGGGTTCGTGCGCATCGGGTCGCGGGTGGTGCCGCTGCCGGTCAACCAGTCGCGAGCGCGACTGACGCTGTCGCCGCAGTTGGTACCGCGGGTACGGCGCTTCCTGCGACAGGAGCGTTTCGACATCGTGCATCTGCAGGAGCCGCTGGTCCCCGCGCTACCACTGACGGTGCTCCAGTACTCGACGAGTGTGAACGTGGGTACGTTTCACGCCGCGCGCAATTCGGCGCTGTTCTACCGAACGACACGGCCGCTGATTCGGCGCCTGCAGCGGCGGCTGCACGGAAAAATCGCCGTCTCGGAAGCGGCGCGGGAACTGGTGTTTCGCTCGTACAAAGGCGCGTACCGAATCATCCCGAACGGCATCGACGTCGACTTTTACGGCGCGCCGCAGCCCCCAGCCAGCGAAGTGCAGGACGGCAAGCTGAACATCGTCTTTGTTGGCCGGCTGGAGAAGCGCAAGGGGCTGGATTACCTGCTGCGAGCCATGTCGCTGGTGTGCCAGCTGCGACCACAGGCCCGACTGATCGTGATTGGCGCGTTTCGACCCGGCCAGCGGCGCGCTTACCTGCGACAGATCCAGCAATTCGGCCTGCGGCACGTGGTGTTCAAGGGATTCGTCTCGGACGAAGAAAAGCGGCAGTACCTGCAGACCGCCGACATCTTCTGCTGGCCGGCGCTCGGCGGTGAGAGCCAGGGCATCACGCTGCTCGAGGCCATGGCGGCCGGAACGCCGGTGGTGGCCTCGGACATTCCCGCTTCGCGAACCATGCTTTCCGACCAGGAGGAAGCAATCCTGGTGCCGCCCAAGGACCACGTTGCGCTGGCACGCGCGCTGATGCGGGTGGCCGACAACCAGGACAAACGCGAACGGATGGCGGAAGCCGGACGCCGACGCGCCCTTGACTTCACGTGGAGCACCGTCACGGACCGGGTGCTGGCCTACTACGAGGAGCTTCTCAACGAGGACGAGCTTGGCGGAACCTATTGGTCAGCCGACGCCGATCTGATACGCGCCGGAGGCTCGCCGTCGTGAACAAGGCCCACATCGAGGCAAGCACGCGCCGAACGGTGGAACGCCTGGTGACGCCGCTCGCGCGGACCGGGATCGACCCGAATGCGCTGACGGTGGCGGGCCTGGTGGTCAGCGCGGTGACGGCCGTGTGCATCGGTTTCGGTTGGACCCTGGCGGGCGGGCTGCTGGTGCTGGTCACGGGTGGGTTCGACATGCTGGACGGCGCGGTGGCGCGGGTGAGCGGGAACGGATCGCGGTTCGGCGCGTTCCTGGACTCAACGCTGGATCGCTGGGCCGAGGGGCTGATCTTCACCGGCCTGGTCTGGCATTTCGTGGAACAGGGGGCACGGATCGAGGTGGTGCTGGCCGTAACCACGATGCTGGGCTCGATGCTGATCAGCTACACGCGGGCCCGCGCCGAGGGGTTGGGCGTGGACTGCGAGATTGGGATTCTGCAGCGGCCGGAGCGGCTGCTGCTGCTGGGAATCTCGCTGCTGGGGCCCGCCTGGCTGCTAAGCGCCGGGCTGTGGCTGCTGAGCGTGGTGACGCAGGTCACGGCGGTTCAGCGCATCCTGCACGTGCACGGCGAACTGGAACGCCGCAAAGGCTCGGCCGCCGAGGACTCGCCGTCGGACTAGCTTGACCTCAGTCCAGCGGCAGCGAAACGGGCTGGCCGCTGAAGTAGGAGGCGTAACCGGCGAGCAGCGATTCGACCTGGGCGACGCCCGCGTCGGCGTTGTTGATCGTCTCCCGGCCTTCGTCGATGCAGACGATGAATTCGTCGATCAGCGCCTCGATGCCGCCGGAGTCCATGGCATCGACGCGGGTCGCTCCCTTGCCGTCGTCACCGGGTACGCCGTAGGCCGTGGCCGTGGGCGGTGAGCCGTCCGCCACGATGGAGCCGCGGGTTCCGACCACGGACACCTTGTCCACGCCGCTGCCGGGGTCGGTCTGGCGACCGTAGCGGCCGGTGGTGATGGTGGAGGTGACACCGTTCTCGAAGGTCAGGTGCATGATGGCGAAGTCTTCGAGGCCGCGTTCGGCGTGGGTGCCCAGCCAGTACTGCCCGAGTTGCGCATAGACCGTCCGAACAGGCGAGCCGGCCAGGTACTGCACTTGCCCTACGGGGTAGAGGCCAATTTCGTGCAGTTCGCGCTTGGCCCAGACGTCGTGCCCGGATCCGGACGGATCGGAACCGTGGGCGCGGTAGGTGAAGCGGGAGAGATCCTGCGAGATCGCGGTGGTCCAGTCATCGGGCACCGTGCCGGCCTGGCCCTTGGCGAATATCAGGTCCCAGTGGATGGTCTTGAGTTCGCCGATCGAGCCGGCGTCCAGTTCCGACTTGATCTGCCGCATCATGGAGGACATGTGGCGCCCGTAGATCACGGTTCGGACGTCACGGGCGCGGGCGGCATCGGCAATGGCACGCGCTTCGGCCACGGTGATGGCGTTGGGCTTGTCCATGAAGAGGTGCTTGCCGGCGTCGGCCAGGCGCGCCGACACGCCGCCCCGTCGCTCGAGTTGCGGGCAGACGCTGACGATGTCGATGGTTGGATCGTTCGTCACGGCGTCGATGCTCTCGATGTAAGGAACGCCGTAGAGGTCGGCCTCGGCCCGGTTGGTCGCGACGACGTAGTCGTCGATTTCGTTGGGGTCGTCCGCCACGCAGACGACCTCGGTGCGCGGGTGATTGGCAAACGTCGGGGCGTACTGCTGCGGCTGGTGCATGGCGCAACTCACCAGCGCGACTTTGTAGGTCGGCTTGTTGCCCACGGGACGTGCTCCTACGGCGGTGTGTCAGACCCAGCGTGACAAGCCCGCGGCCTAGTCGGCAAATCAACCGCGGCGGAACGGCACACGTGGACGCGGCTGACGCGCTCTAGTTCGGGCTTCGCAGCGGCATGCCCCAGCCAAGGTCGCGCCCGTAGTCGTGGGAAAGTTCCACGCCGGTGGCGGGCGCCATGTACTCGTAGACGACGCCGCGGCGACCGTTCGGGGAGGTGTTGGGCGCCGAGTAGTGATAGGTCAGGCAGTGAAACAGCAGCGCGTCGCCGGCCTTGAGTTCGGCGGCCACGACCTCCGACTGATCGATGAGCGACTCGTGCAAGGGATCTTCGAACAGGCCGCGACGATGGCTGCCAGGGACGACCTGGATGCAGCCATTCTCGAGCGTCGAATCGTCCAGGTAATACTGAATTGCGACAACCGGCACCTGCTCGGGCTGCAAGTCGGTTCCCCACGGGCGCAGGCGGTCGGCTTCCTCGTGCGAAATGAAGCCTTCCGGCAGATCCTGGTGCCACGGCTTGGCGGAGCCTTCGAACGGCGGCTTGACCATCATCTTGGAGTGATGGAACCGGATGTCGGGACCCATGAGGTCCTCCATGACATCCAGCACTTCGTCGCGGCGCATCAGCTCGTCCCAGATCGCCCCGCCGTTGATGTGGATGTGGCTGATCTTGCGAATGGCCAGGCCCTGGGTGTGGAGCGCGTTGGGTTCGCGTTGAAAGTCTATGTGCTCGTGGTTCCGCACCCAGCGTTCCATCGAGTCCATGCTGGAGCGCAGGGTGGCGATGTCGTCGTCGCTGAGGAAGTCCGGCAGGGTGAGGAAGCCGTCGCGCCAGAAGTCGTCAACCTGTGCGGGCGTCAGGCGTAAGAGCGTTTGCGTGGCCATGGTGCATCCCCCTTGGTCGGCACAGCGCCCGACGGGCTAACGGACGACACCGACCCTGCGGCTAGACTGATTCTCCCATGCTTCCGCGACACTTCCACAGTCCAGCGTTGGCGCTGTCATGACTTCTGACGCGTCGACCGTGGATCTGGCGGCAGATCCTCTGGGATTCGCGGTGGCGGCAATGGGCGACGACACGACACCAGGCACTCTGGGACAGGCAGCAGCCGCCTGGCGGGCCTGGACAGTTCTGGACACTGAGTTATTTCCGAAGGCGTCGCTAGAGGCCGCCCGGATACTGGCGCTGAGCGTGCGGGCATTGGTGCAGGCCGGTCATCCGGTGACGAGGGCCAAGGCGCTCGAGTCGACGGCGGCGGCGGAGCGCTGGATAGAGAGTCTTCCGGGCTCCGAGCAGTCAGCGCGAGCGGACGCACAGGAAGCGAGGGGCATCGCTCATCGCATGGCAGCGGAGTCGGTAAGCGAGCCAGACGCGCGGATGCTGGAAGCGGCGGCAATGGACTTGTTGGCAGCCGCGCAGTACCGGCAGACGGCCGGAGATCGCGAGGCAGCAGCGCGGACGGACCTTGAGATTGCCGAGGTGTTCGCACGTTATCCGGCCGATGACCGCGCCCCGCTGATCGAGCGGGCGGTGGGTCACGCCCGCCGCGCAGCGGCGACGTTGACGCCTAACGTTGACTCGACGGCGCATGCGCGCTGCCAACTGCTCCTGAGCGGGCTGTTGCTGGATCACCCGAAGACCGATCCGCAGCAGTTCGCGCACGCGGCGGTTGGTCTGGCGGACATTGCGCTGAAGATCGTGGACGCCGACCAAGCACCGTGGGTGGCGGCCCAGGCGTGGCAGGCGCGGGCTCGCGCCCTGGAACTCAGCGGAAGCGACGAACATAGGACCGCTTACGCCAGCGCGGCAGCGCTGCTGGACGCAGCGGGGTTAACCGCGGAGAGCCGACGGCTGCGCCGAAAGCACCACTGCACGTGAACAACGGGTACGACGCGCTGATCCTGGGCGGCGGGCCGGCCGGGTCCACGCTGGCCACGTTGCTGGCGCAGGACGGGATGCGGGTAGCGCTGGTGGAGCGCGAGCACATGCCCCGGCCGCACGTGGGCGAGTCACTGATTCCGGGCGTGCTGCCGGCGCTGGACGCGAGCGGAGCGCTGCCGCTGGTGGAGAAGGCGGGCTTCACGCAGAAATACGGGGCGACCTACATCTGGGGCCGGACGCGCGAGCCGTGGACGGTGAAGTTCAGCGAGGTGTACCCGGACCAAGCCTTCGCCTGGCAGGTCGACAGGGCGAGGTTCGACAAGCTGCTGCTGGACCACGCAGCCGCCGAGGGCGTGGAGGTTCGGCAGGGAGTGACGGCGCTGGGGCCGCTGGGTTCCGTTGACGCAGTTCAGGGCGCGCGCGTTCGCAGCGAGGACGGGCGCGAACGCGCGCTGACAGCCGATCTGACTATCGACGCAACGGGACAAGACGCGTTGTTCGGGCGGGTATTCCGGACGCGCCAGTACAACAAGGCGCTGCGGCATGTGGCGTTCTACGGACACTGGAGCGGCGGGCGCGACCTGGATCAGGTGCTTGGGTCCGACGACACCAAGGATTCAGGGAACATCCTGATTGTGACGGTGCCGGACGGGTGGATCTGGCACATCCCCATCGCGCACACGATGCGCAGCGTGGGGGTGGTGACGGACCCGGAGGCGGTGGCCGGCCTGAGCGCGGCCAACCGGACGGACTATTACCTGGAGCAGGTACGGGCGTGCCCGGAGATTGCCGCGCTGCTGGACGGCGGCGCGTGGGTGAGCGAGCGGGCTGAGGCGCTGAGCGACTGGTCGTTCTTCTGCTCACGGTTCGCCGGTCCCGGATTCATGCAGGTCGGGGACGCGGCGTGCTTTATCGACCCGATCCTGTCGACGGGCGTGACGCTGGCGGTGAATGGGGCGCTGCGGGCGGCTCGGGCGATCCGGACGGGACGGTCGGCCCCGTGGCTGCAGGGCATGGCGATGGACTGGTACGAGACGGAATACCGGAGCATCGCCACGGATTTCGCCGACCTGGCGGAGCACTGGTACGGCGGGCACGCCGACGCCGACGCGTGGTTCTGGCGCGCCAAGAAGTTGGCGGACCCAACACGCAACTTCTCGATCCGGCAGGCCTTCATTCACCTGTCGGCGGGCGCGACCGGCACGCAGGGGGCAGGCGGAAGACTGCGCTCGGCGGGCGGCTACAGTCCACGGCAGTTGGAAATGATCTACGACAACCTGGCGACTGACCTGGATGCCGACAGCCAGACCGAGGTATCGGAAGCCGAGGCGGGTTTTGGCCGATCGTCGTCGCGTGCGCCCACGGCTACGAGCGTGCTGCTGGGGCGTCCACGGCTTCGCGAGACCATCAGTTTTCGTCCGCACATGGCCGAACACGACGAGATTCTTCGTCCGATCACGCGAGTCACACGGCTGCATCCCAACGCCGGGCCGGAGCACATCGAACTGCCGATCGCGGCGCTGCCGGTACTGGAGCGGCTGGACGGCCGCCTCAGCGGACTTGACATCGCGGCCGATCTGCGAGAGCGCTACGCCGGCACACCCATTGAGCCCGACCTGCGCGACCTGGTGGCGACGACGCTCCAGCGCCTGGCGGAGACGGGGGCGGTGGACGTCGCGTAGACGGCCGATCGACCTCAGCCGCTGCGCTTCAGGCGTCCGTGGCGCAGGGCGTAGCGTTCGGCCCAGCCAAAGACCCAAACGCCGAGGGGCAGGGTGACGGCCGTGATCAGCATCAGGGGACCGAAGTGGGGCAGCAGATCGATCAAGGTGACCCCGTCGAGCACGGCGGCGCGCATGGCGTTGAGGACGTAGGTGGCGGGAGAGATCACCGAGAACCACTCCAGCCAGTCGGGCAAGACCTCGACGGGGTAGTAGACGCCGGATACAAGCAGCAGCGAGGCCTGAACGACTACGGTCATCTGCGAGCCACGTTCCAGGAAGAGCAGCGGCAGAGCGGCCGACATGACGCCGATGCCCAGCAGGCCCAAGCTGCCGATGGCAAGCACCGCGAAGGCGCCCACCCAATTGGCCGCGCCCAGATCAAGGCTGAAGAACAGCGCCACGACCACCAGGATCACGACGGCGCGGGCAAACGAGTACAGCACCGCAAACGCCGAACTGCCAGCAATGAAGGTCACGCGGCGGATGGGAGCCATGAAGGTGCTTTCGATCGTCCCTTCCCAGCGTTCCCAGGAGACCATGAATGCCACCGAGTCGAAGACGCTGTTCAGATAGGCCCAGACCACGGTTCCGACGACCAGGAACAGGATCAGGCGATCGGCGTCAAACTGCTGGCCCGCTACCAGCACCCCGCCGGGCGCGATGTAGGCGACTGTGAGCGCGTTGACGATGGAGTAGAAGAGGAAGACGACCTCCCAACCCCAGTAGCGGCGCACAGCGCGAAAGTTGCGCTCGACGAAGGCATAGGAAGCGCCGAGTTCGCGTCCCAGAGCAACCATGGGTCAACCTCCTCCGCCGGTGGCGGCTTTGTCGGGTTCGTGGACTTCGACGGCGTGGCCGGTGAGTCGGATGAAGGCGTCTTCCAGTGATTCGCCTTCGCGGCGGAGGGCGGTGGGCTTGTCTTCGACCAGGATGCGGCCCTTGTCGATCACGGCCAGCCGGTCGCAGAGCTGTTCGGCTTCATCCATGTCATGGGTCATGAGGATGACCGTGGCGTCGTGGGTTTCGCGGACCTCGCGGACGAAGTCCTGGACCTCACGCTTGGAGCGCGGGTCGAGACCCGTGGTGGGCTCGTCCAGAATCAGGAGAACCGGCGAGGTCAGCAACGCACGGGCCACGGCGACCTTCTGCTGCTGGCCGCGCGACATCTGGTCCATCGGGCGGCGGATCGCCTTCTCCTCAATGCCCAGGCGCTTGAGGATTTCGAAGATGCGTTGGTGGGCTTCGCCGGCCGGCAGACCGTAGATACGCGCCGTGAACGACAGGTTTTCGAGTGGACTGAGTTTCTTGAAGAACGACGCTTCCACCGAGACGCGGTTCATGAAGCGACGTACCGTGCGGGCCTCGTTGACGACGTCGTGACCGAAGACCTGGACCGAGCCGGAGTCCGGCAGCAGCAGCGTGGCGATGACGCGGGCCAGGGTGGACTTGCCCGAGCCGTTGGAGCCGACGATGCCGTAGACCTCGCCGCGTCGAACGGTCACGTTGATGGCGTCGAGCGCGACGATGGGGTCCTTGAGCGGCCGGCCCAGGGTGCGCCGCCACGCGCCGCCGAAACCGGCAGGGTCGAAACGTTTGACCAGGTGGTCGATGGATACAGCGGGTTGCATGGCCTCAATTCCAAAGGTTCGCGACAAACAAAAAACCGCGGATCGCCCGGTGAGTTCGGCGCCTGATCCGCGGTGGCGGCGTGCGACGGTCGCGGGTCAGGGCACGGCGGAACTCGTTTGGCTCCGGCTGGGCATGGCCGGGGTGTTCAGATGGCGGAATCGCATTGGACGTGTCTCATGTGTGGTTCGGGCCTGAGCAGTTCTCAGGCCACGAGATTGAGGATAGGCAAGTAATTGCGTCTGTCAAAGCGAAGTTTGCGGTTGCCAGCCGCGTTCGAGTTGACGCTGCGCGCCCAGGCCGAAAGCGACGGTTGCGATGGCTTCGATGACCAGCGCGCCGCCTATGGCGATGACGCCGATCACGCCACCGGCGAGATTCGTGGCGTTGACACCAATCAAAAGGATGGCGGCAAGCCCAACGAGCCTGATGGCGTTGACGTACACGAGGAAATGGGCCCGCCGAACACGCAGGATGGCGCTGGTGAAGATGGCTTCCTGCACGAGAACCGGCGGCAGCAGGGCCAGGATGCGCAGGCCGGCTTCGGTCATTTCCTGCAGGCGGCCGGTAGCGCCGAGCAGATCGTGGACCACCAGGCTCGTGAGCGGAGGAATGAAGGCGACGATGGCCGCCGGAACGACGGTGATCAGCCCCACGACGTTGGCAAAGCGGCGGGCAGCGGCAGGACTTTCACCGCGACCCATGAGGGCCAGCAGGGTGGGCTGCACGCCCCAAAGCGCGATCAGAAAGATCTGGTTGACGCCGAAGGTGAGCGAAACGGCGGCCACGCTGGCCTCGGGCTCGGGTGCGCGGGTGAGGATGGCGTTGATGACCGGCTGGGTGACGGACGGCAGGAAGGCCGCCACCAGCAATGGCCCGAAGAATCGGAGCAGGGCGGCGTAGGTTGGCGGCGAACCGTCGGACGGCTCGAGGTCGCGCCGCAGCGGACCGGTGGTTCCGACCACCAACACAAGGGATTCCACGCCGGCTCCGGCCGTGACGGCGATGGCGGCGATGGCCGCGCCGGCCGACGGATCGAGCCAGAGCACCAGCGCGGCAACGACGATGACCGTGACCGCACCGGCGCCGGTGCCGATCCAGACGAGACGCGGACGGCCGATTCGGAGCGCGACGCCGTACAAGTGGGTGCGGACAATAGCCAGGACAGGAAAGGGCGCAAGCGCCACCAGGGCGGCGGCGGATTCGGCGCGCAGGACGCCGGTGGTGGCGAATACGCCGTCCAGCAGCAAGTCGAGCACTGGTGTAAAAGCCACGACGGCGGCCGCGAGGCCGCTGAGCAGCGCGAAGAGCGCGACGAAGCGACGCAGCCGGCTGAGCGAGCCCTGGTCATCCAGAAAGACCAGCGTCAACTGCTGGATGCGCATCTGGGGCAGCGCCACCAAGCCCATGACACCCATGGCGATGGCATAACCGCCGATCGCGGCTTCGGGCTCGACGCTGCGCGCCATGAGGCCATTGAGGGCCGGCGCGAGGACGTGGGTGATGCCGAGATTCAGGGATGCGGGCAGGAGGAGGGTGGTCGCGCGCCGGTTGAACGATGGCGTGCCGATCTTGGCGCTGGTTGCCGCTGAGTTTGCGGCTGCGCCGGTCAAGCCCGCGTCAGACGTCGAAGCCGTCGCTCGACCTTTGCGGCGTAGGCGTGCAGCGAACTGCCGAGGTGGACCCATGCCGGGGCCAGCGAAGCGTGTAGTTCGGCTTCGCGCAACGAGACCAGGAAGTCCTGTGGGTCGTCCCAGGGCCGCATGGATTGGCAGCAGTGGCCGATCTCGGCGGCGAGGTGCGAGTCGGAACCGACGGACTTGATCAGGCCGTGTTCTTCCGCGTAGCGGTCGGCGGCGTCGTTGTCGCGGCGCCGGAGGGTACGGCCGTTGAAGACTTCGAAGATATCGATGTCTTCGACGATGGAATCGACAGCGGCGCGGCCCAGCGCCGAGCGGCGGAGGCCATCGAATGGGTGGGGAGCCAGCACGAGGCCATTCTGTTCGCGAATGGCGGCGACCGTTTCAGCCGGCGACATGTCGCGAGGAATCTCGTGTGAGAGAAACAGGCCGATGATGTCGCCCTCGGTGCTCTTGATCTCCTCGCCCAGGATCACGGGGAACGGGAGACGTTCGGCCATCTCGAAGGCGCCGTCCATGGTGTTGTGGTCGGTGACGGCCACGACGTCGATGCCGCGCTCGCGATTAACGCGCGCGATGGTTTCGGCCGAGAGACGGGAGTCCGGGGACGCGTGGGTATGCGAGTGAAGCTCGACGCGCAGGCGCCTGGACTTCGAGGCTTGCGCCTCGCTTGCGGGAGGTGTCAGGCCTGAACCGGCTCCGTCTTGCGCCCGGTGCCCATGATGCCGTCGCTGTTGATCTTGCGCTGGAGGGCCATGATGCCGTCGATCAGGGCCTCAGGACGCGGCGGGCAGCCAGCGATGTAAATGTCAACCGGAACGACGCGGTCAACGCCCTGGAGCGTGCTGTAGCTGCGGAAGGGGCCGCCGCAGGTGGCGCAGGCGCCCATGGCAATGACCCACTTGGGGTCGGGCATCTGGTCGTAGAGGCGCTTGACGACGGGAGCCATCTTGTTGGTGACGGTGCCCGAGACGACCATTACGTCGGATTGGCGCGGCGAGGCTCGAAACACGGTGCCGAACCGGTCCAGGTCGTAGTGAGGCGCGGCGCTGGCCATCATCTCGATGGCGCAGCAGGCCAGGCCGAAGCCCATCGCCCACAGGGAATTGGACTGGCACCAGGTGAAAAGCTTGTCCACCGTGCTCGTAATGATGTCGAGTCCGCCGACGACATTGGTGGCCTGGACGAGCGGAATGGTGTCCTCGCCAAGCTCTAATTCGGCGCGGCCCCAGGGCTGGTGGCCCAGCGGAATCTGATCGAGCCCGAAGTCGTGCCGGTGTTCTCCGCCCTGATCGGGGGCGTCCGCCATGGCGTGCCTCTCCTGGGTCCATTGCGTGGACCGCTCATTGTACCCATCTGCCCCGGTTGCATCGGTCAGGGCCGTGGGCATGCGAAGATCAGGCCCACCATTCGCTTGCGCCGCCCCGGCGAGTTTCCTTGATCGACGTCGACCCTATCGTCCGTTCGCGTTTTTTGCCCGAAGACCGCGAGATCACCGCGTCTGAGGGCGTCACGATCCTGGACGCCGCGCAGGCCAACGACATTCCGGTGGAGACGGTGTGCTCGGGCAAGGGCTCGTGCGGCACCTGCCGGGTGTTGATTCGCGATACCGAGCCGCCGCTGCCGAACGCGCACGACCGACGCCGTCTGTCGGATCAGCAACTGGCGCACGGCTGGCGGCTGGCGTGCCAGCACCCGATGGTAGAGGGCGCGGTCTATACGCACCCGGTGGGGGTGCGCGCAATTCGGGTGGTCGAGAGTTCGGGGCTGGGCCGGATTCGGCTGGATCCGGACGTGCAGAAGATTTATGTAAAGCCGGCCGAGCCCACGCTGCACGATCAGAGCGCCGACTGGTCGCGAATCCAGGACGAACTGGCGGCGGTGGCGGGCGACCTGGATCCGTCGCTGGAGGCCTTGCGGCGATTGGCGGCGATTGGCGAGGAAATCGGCAAGGGAATCACCGTCGTGATTGCCGGGAACCGCATCGTCTCGGTGGAGCCGGGCGACACGACCGAGCGCGGATTCGGGCTGGCATTCGATATCGGTACCACCACGGTCGTGGGCGCGCTGATGAACCTGGTGACGGGTGACGAAGTGGCCGTGGCGTCGGGCCTGAACGGGCAGCACATCTACGGCGGCGACGTGATCAGCCGGATGAGCGTGACGATGCGCGGGCCGGAATGGGTGGAGCGTCTGACGCAGGCGGTCCTGTCGACGGTCAACGACATCATCGAGCGGTGCCTGGAGGCCAGCGGCGTTGCCCGGCACGAGGTGTATGAAGTTACGTTTGTTGGAAACACGGTGATGGAACACCTGCTGATAGGGGCGGATCCGTCGCGGATTTCGTATTCACCGTTCGTGCCGACGATGGTCGACCCGATAACGGCCACCGCAGCCGAGGTTGGGCTGGACGCTTTGCCGTCAGCCTCGGTGTGGGTTTCGCCGAACGTAGCCAGCTACGTGGGCGGCGACATCGTGGGAATGATGCTGAGCGCGAACCTGGGGCGGCGTCGCGGCAACGTGCTGGCGATTGACGTGGGCACGAACGGCGAGATCGTGCTGCAGAAGGGCCGGGAGCTGTTTGCCACGGCGGCACCGGCGGGTCCGGCGTTTGAGGGCGCGGAAATCTCGCAGGGCATGCGGGCTGCACCGGGCGCGATCGAGCGCGTTCGAATCGTAGAAGACGCGATTGAGGTGGACGTCATCGGCGACACCGAGCCCGCGGGCATCTGCGGCTCGGGGCTGGTGGATGCCGTGGCGGAGCTGGTGCGAACGGGCCTCGTGACTCCGAACGGGCGCTTGCTCTGGCAGGAAGAGGCGGAGCAAGTCGTCCCGACCCATGCCGACCGAATCATCCCGGACCAGACGGGCGGCGCGATCGTGTTGCACGGATCGGCCGATGACCCCGACTCGGCGATCAAGCTGCACGCGCAGGACATCCGGCAGTTGCAACTGGCTAAGGGGAGCATCCGGTGCGGGGTGAACGTGCTGATGGACCACGCGGGTCTGACGGCCGACGACCTGGACGAGGTGATCCTGGCCGGGGCGTTCGGCAGCTACATCGATCCGGCCGGGGCCATTGCGATCGGCCTGGTGCCTGACGTCGGTCCGGAGTCCATCCACGCGGTCGGAAACGCCGCGGGACATGGGGCGCGGATGTGCCTGCTGTCGCTTACGGCGCGCGTGCGGGCGATGGACCTGCCGGCTCGGGTGTCGTACGTGGAACTGTCGGCGGTGCCCGACTTTCAGGACGAATTTGCGTTGGCGATGGGCTTTCCGGCGCCGTTGTGACCGGTCGTGTGACAGGCGGTGCACGGCGCGGATTGGGCATCCTTGCGCAACTGCTCGCGGGAGCGGCCCTGGCGTCCGCGGCTCTGGCCTGCGGCGAGGCACCGGCCGAGCCGCCACCTATTACGGAAGCAGCGCCTATCGCTTTACCGACGGCTGAGTCGACAACTCCGAGCGCGACGCCGCTCAGTCCGACGGCAGCGCCAACGACGGCAGCGCCGCCCAGGCTGCCGACGGTTGACCTGCGGGCCGGCGGTCTCATAGGACGCGTCACATCGACCCCAACCGCAAGCCCGGTGATTACAGCGCCGCCCGACTTTGCACCGCCACCAAGCGCTCCGGGCGCGGCTGCCACGCCGGTGTCGATCCAGGCTGACCTGGAGCGGGCCTTGGAGCTTCTACAGACCGGCGATCTGGAGGAGGCACGCAAGGCCTTTGAGCTGGCGGCTGCGGCCGCGCCTGAAGATCCGCGCCCCCTGATGGGAATGGCGCTGGCGGCACAGTTCGCCGGCGACCTGGAGACGGCGCTGGTCGAGGCCACTCGGGCCGTCGAACTCGCACCGGAGTTTCTGGCGGCCTTGATAACGCGCGCCGACATTCACCTGGCGCTCGGCGATGCCTCCGCGGCCGCCGAAGACTACAGAGCGGCTATTCGGATAGAGCCGCTCAACGCCGCGGCGCACTTCGGGCACGGTCGGGCGCTTGTCGCGCAGGACGACCTGCAGGGCGCCATCGACGCCTATACACGGGCGATCGACATCGATAGCGGCAACGCGGGCTACCTGATCGAACGGTCGAGATTGCACCTGGCATTGGATGCGGTCGATGCCGCCATCGAGGACCTGGAACGGGCGAAAGCCGCCTCGCCCGATGATCCGCGGCCGGCGCTGGTTCTTGCACTGACGCTGCAGGCTAATGGGGACCTGGAGCGAGCGCTGGCCGAAGCCACGCGCGCCGTGGATATTGCCCCTGAGTTCCTGCCTTCGCTGTTCACGCGGGGGGACATACGCCTGGCCTTGGGCGACGCCGCAGGCGCAGCCGAGGACTACGAAGCGGCAGCGCGCATCGACCCGCTCAATCCGCTTGCGCATGCCGGGCAGGCACAGGCGCTCAACGCGCAGGGTGACGCGGAGGGAGCCATCGAGGCCCTGACGCGCGCGCTGGAAATTGACGTCGCCAATCCCGACTACCTGGCAGAACGGGCACGTCTGCATCTCAATCTCGAAAACATCGAGCCGGCGCTGGCGGACCTGGAGCGCGCCGTAGAAGCGGCGCCCGAGCGGGTGGGCGTCCGGCTGCTCTATGCCGACGTGCTGCGGATCGTGGATCGACTCGACGACGCCCTGGCGGTCGTTAGCGCGCTGATCGAGGATGAGCCCGGGCTGCCCCTGGCGTACGAAGTCCGAGCCAGCATCCGGATGTCCCTAAACGACGAGACCGGTGCGCTGGCGGACTTGGCCGCTGCCATCGAGATCAATCCCGAGAGCGCCGCCACCTATGCGACACGGGCCCTGCTTCACCACCAGGCCGAGCGCTATGAAGAGGCGATTGCCGACTACGACCGGTCGCTGGAGTTACGGCCCGGCGACGCCGTGACCCTGAACAACCGGGCCGACGCGCGGATGTTGTCGGGCGAACTGGACCTGGCGCTGGAGGACATTGAAGCGGCGGTGGCAGCGAATCCGGAACTGGGAATCGCGCACTACACGCGCGGGCAGATCCTGGACGAACTGGGCCGCGCCGACGAAGCGCAGGCCGCCTA
>DAOUJT010000140.1:0-5474 GCA_034422315.1 Chloroflexota bacterium
GCGCCCGAATCGACCCTCCCCGCCGGGTCGTCCACTCCCCTGATCCCAATCCGTCTGCTACTCCGCCTGCTTCGCTCCCTGCTCACCCTCAGTCGCATCCCGTTCCCGCCCCGCCACGCCCCAAGCCCCGCCAAAATGCACCCCGCCGCACCTCAAGAGTTTTTTGGAAAAAACTCTTATTGCGCGCGAGGCCACCCATTCCGCTCCCCGAATCGCCCTTACACTGGCCCCCGAGTCCGGGCGGTCTCAGGCATTGCCAACCCGCAATGCCTCGCTAGGCTGAACGCATGCCCCCCGACATCTCCGTCCGCGACCTCGTCAAGCACTACGTCGTCCCCGAACGCGCCGGCGGCCTCCGCGCCTCCTTCCGCAGCGTCCTCCGCCGCAAACACCGCCTCGTCCGCGCCGTCGACGGCATCTCCTTCCAGGTCGACCGCGGCGAAGTCGTCGGCTTCCTCGGCCCCAACGGCGCCGGCAAAACCACCGCCCTCAAAGTCCTCAGCGGCCTCCTCCACCCCACCGACGGCCAGGTCGATGTCCTCGGCTACACCCCCTGGGACCGCCGCGCCGAGTACCTCTCCCGCATCACCCTCATCATGGGCCAGCGCCAGCAGCTCTTCTGGGACCTCCCCGCCGCCGACTCCTTCCTCGTCAACAAGGCCGTCTTCGGCATCGACGACGCCATCTACCAGCGCACCGTCGACCTGCTCACCGAGCTTCTCGACCTCGGCGACCTCCTCACCAAGCCCGTCCGCCAGCTATCCCTTGGCGAGCGCATGAAAGTCGAACTCGCCGCCGGCCTGCTGCACACGCCCCGCGTGCTCTTCCTGGACGAGCCCACCATCGGTCTCGACGTCACCATGCAGCAGCGCATTCGCGAATTCGTCACCGCCTACAACGCCGAAACCGGCGCCACCGTCCTGCTCACCAGCCACTACATGGCCGACGTCAAGGCCCTGGCCCGCCGCGTCATCGTCATCGATCAAGGCCAGTTGCTCTACGACGGCGCCCTCGCTGGCCTCGTCCAGCGCTACGCCCCCCACAAGACCATCACCGTCCACCTCGAACGCGAGGCCGACCTCCCCGACCTCAACGGCCAGGCCGAAATCCTCAGCGTCGAGGGACTCCAAGTCACCGTCCGCGCCGGCAAGGATGACGCCCCCGAAGTCACCGGACGCCTGCTAACCCAACTCCCCATCGCCGATCTCAGCGTCGAGGACCCACCCCTCGAGGAGGTCATCGAACAGGTCTTCCGCGGTGAGGGCCCGTGACCATCCGTCGCGCGGCCCTGGCCGGCGCGCTGGCCCTGACCCGGGCCGAACTCGCCGACATGTTCCAGTACCGGGTCGTGCTGTTCCTGTACTCGCTCTGGGAAGTTGTCCACCCCATCGTCTACCTGGCCGTCTGGGGCGCCATTGCCGGCGAGGGCGAGGTCGGCGGCCTGCGCCTCAGCGACTTCGCCGCCTACTACCTCACCTTCATGCTCGTGTCCCACGTCACCGCGGCCATCGAGATCTACACCTTCGGCCCGATGATCCAGCAGGGCCAGCTTTCACCCCACCTCCTGCGCCCCATGCATCCCGTCTGGGTCGCCGCCGCCCGCAACATCTCCTACAAGAGCGTCAGCATGCTGCTGCTCATCCCCGTCTGGATCGGCCTGGTGATCATCCTGCGCCCCTCCTTCACCGTCACAGTCGGCAGCGCGACCCTCTTCGTGGTGGCGCTGGTCGTTGCAGCACTTCTCTCTTTCCTCGTCGGAACCACCTTCGCCCTCCTGGCTTTCTGGACCACCCGCTCGTTCTCGTTCTGGGAGATCTGGATCGGACTCACCTTCCTGCTCGGCGGCCAGGTCGCGCCGGTCGAGCTTCTCCCCGGCTTCGTCCAGAACCTCGCCACCGCCCTCCCCATGCGCTACACCCTCGGCTTCCCCATCGAGGTCCTGCTCAACCGCCTCGACGCCGGCGAGCTGGCCCTCGGCTTCGCCCTCCAATTCGCCTGGCTCATCGCCGCCGCGCTTGTTGTCCGTGCGGTCTGGCGCGCCGGCATCCGCCAGTACTCCGCCGTGGGCGCCTGACCATGCGCATCCTCCGCATCGTCTCGGCCTTCCTGCGGGCCGCCATCCTCAAGGAGACCGCCTACCGCGCCGAACTCGTCGGAAATCTCTTCCGTAGCGTCATCAACATCGGGGTTGCGGTCGGCGGTCTGGCGGTCGTCTTTTCCCACACCAGCGAGCTCAGCGGCTGGCGCCTCGAACAGGCCATGGTCCTGCTTGGCGTCTACTACCTGGTCCAGGGGATCGTGCAGACCGCCCTCAGCCCCAGCCTCAACGAGGTGGTTGAGGAAGTCCACAAGGGCACCTTCGACTACGTCCTCCTCAAGCCCGTCCCCTCGCTGCTCCTCTCCAGCACCCGACGCTTCGTCGTCTGGCACGTCGCCGACGTGATGCTGGGTGGAGCAATCATCGCCATCGGACTCATCCGCCTGGAAGCCCAGATCACCGTCGGCATCGCCGCCATCTTCGTTGGTGTCATGATCGGCGGCGTGGCCATCGTGTTCTCGATCTGGCTGGCGCTCACCACCCTCGTCTTCTGGTTCGTCCGCGTTGAGAACATCACCATGATCTTTCAGCTCTTCTTCGACACCGGCCGCTACCCCGTCGAGATCTACCCCTTTTGGCTGCGCCAGCTCTTGACCTTCGTCTTCCCCGTCGCCTTCATCACCACCGTCCCCGCCCAGACCATCACCGGCCGCGAACCCCTCGTCGCCATTTGGCTGGCGCCCCTCATCGGAGTCGTGGCCCTGCTCGCCGCCGCCCGCTTCTGGCGCATCGGCCTCAGCCGCTACACCAGCGCCTCAAGCTGAACTCGCAGCCAACTCCCGCGCTCGATCCAGCACCGCATCCAACATCGGCGGCGTCAACCGTCCGGTAAACGTGTTCTGCTGGCTCGGGTGATACGCCCCCAGCAACGTCCATTCCCCAATCGCCGCCTCTACCCCGTGCCCAAACTTCGGCGCCGGCCGCGGCACCGCCAGACCCCGCTCCCTGAACACCCGCAACACCTGCCGCCACGCCTCCCCACCCAGCGCCACCGCCACCCGAGCATTCACCAACAGGTCCAACTCGGCTTCCAGCCACCCCCGGCACTCCGCGCGCTCCTCCGCCGACGGCCGGTTCGCCGGCGGCGCGCACCGCACGATCGCCGTCACATACGCGCCGCGCAGCTCCAGCCCATCACCCCGATGCCGGCTCTCCCCCTGGTTCGCAAACCCCGCGCGATGCAGCGCCTCAAACAGGAAATCGCCCGACCGATCCCCCGTAAACACTCGCCCGGTCCGGTTCCCCCCATGCGCCGCCGGCGCCAATCCAACCAGCAGCACCCGAGCCCCCGGATCCCCAAACCCGGCAACCGGTCGACCCCAATACGTCTCGTCCCGGTACGCCGCCCGCTTCGTCCGCGCCGCCTCTTCCCGCCAGCTAACCAGCCGTGGACAGCGGCGACAGCCATGAATCTGCCCGGCCAGCGCCGCCAGTCCGCTCACGCCGCCGCGGCCGAACGCGTCACCCGCTCCAGGAACGGCCGCGCCAGCGCCAACAACTCCTCCGGCCGCTCCTCCTGCACCAGATGTCCGGCCATCTCGACAATGCGGATTTCCGCGTCGCGAAACTGCCCGGCCAGCGCCTCCGCCTGCGACGAAGCCGCCGTTCGATCCGCCTCCCCCCACACCAGCAACACCGGACACCGCGTCGCCGCAATAGCGACCTCATAGTCCGATGGATCCACCCCCCGCAGCATCGCTGGCAGCGCCTCGAAAAACCCGGGGCTCCCATACGGAAGGTATTGCCGATCCACGTCAGCCTCCGTCGTCGTCCAGGCGTCGTACCGTCCCAGCATCTGCCCCAACCGCACGTACCAGCGCTGCGCATACAGCCGTCGCGCCATCGCCGCCGACAGTGCCGGTGCCACCTTCCCCAGCTTGAGCGAGTAACGGATGTACCGACCGGCGACGAGGAACGGATCA
The DNA here is from genome assembly GCA_034422315.1 of Chloroflexota bacterium. Lineage (GTDB taxonomy): Bacteria > Chloroflexota > UBA11872 > UBA11872 > UBA11872 > UBA11872. Next base: position 4,021 of record DAOUJT010000140.1, read on the forward strand.
ACCAGCAACAGGCCAAGCACGCGCTCCGGGTGCATGGCGGCCAGGGACACCGCCGCCTGCGCGCCAGCCGAACTCGCCACCAGGACAACCCGCGACAACTGGTGCTCGTCCAACCACTCCCGCAGTCGGTCCGCCTGCGCCTCGCCGTCATACCTCGCGTCCGTCGGTTTGTCGGACAGGCCGTGCCCCAGCGGATCCAGCCAATGCACGCGGTACTCCTGCGCCAGCGTCGGTGTAACAAACTCCCAGGTCTGTGAATTGCCGGCGAACCCTGGCAGCAGCACCAGGTCGGGACCGGCGCCGAACCCGCGGCTGTACACCCGACCCTCGCGCAGCGGCGTCCGTCGTCCATCTTCCAGGTGATCCGTAATGTCGTAAGGCTCCGGGCGCCCGCGAAAGGCCAACCACACCGCCGCCACTGCCGCCGCCAGCGCCAGCTTTCTCACGCAAAGTCTCCCAGGGTCGCCACTTCCTCTCCCTATGCTAGGCTGCGACTCCGCAGCCCGTCGCGCCGGGCCGGCCGTCGCGCGACGCAAACCACCCACTGAGAACAGCCCGCCTGTGCGCACTTACGAGCTTGTGGTGATCTACGGGGTCGAACAGGTCCCGGAACTCACTGCCGCCCACATTGACGCCGTCACCGAACGCATCAGCGCGCACGGCGGCGAAGTTGACACCGCCAACACCTGGGGCCGCCGCAAGTTCGCCTACCCCATCAAGAAACAGCGCGAAGGTCACTACGTCCTGCTCAAGTTCACCATTGATCCTGCCAACATCGGCGAACTCGAAGGCTCCTTGCGGCTCGTCGAAGACGTGACCCGCTTCCTCATCGTCGCCGAAGACCCCGAAGTGGCCGCCTACGAGGCCAAGCAACTGGCCGAGCTCCATCGGTGACCGAGCAGAGCGGGCGACGTCGCGGCCGACCCCGCAGCCTTAACCGCGTGCAGATCATTGGCAATCTCGGACGCGACCCCGAGATGCGGTTTACACAGGGCGGCACGCCGGTCGCGAACTTCTCCGTTGCGGTCAACGAGAACTGGCAGACGCGCGACGGGCAGCAACAGGAGCACACCGAGTGGTTCCGTGTGGTCGCTTGGACGCGTCTCGCTGAAGTCGCCAACGAGTACCTGCGCCGCGGCATGCTGGTCTACGTGGAGGGCAATCTGCGGAGCAGCGAGTGGCAGGACCGGGAAGGCAACAACCGCACCTCGGTCGAACTGATTGCGCGCGACTTTCTGATGCTGAGCGGACGCGACGAGGGCGCACAGCGCGACGACTACGATGGCCAGCGCGACAGCTATGCTGGTGGACAAGGTGCCGGACGCTCAGCGGCCCAGGATGACGAAATCAGCCCCGACGACCTGCCGTTCTGACGGCGCGTGAAACAGGAACCACTTCAATGACCCAGGACGGCCAGCCAACCCAGGAAACGACCACCCAGGATTCCGGCGGCG
>DAOUJT010000141.1:0-2270 GCA_034422315.1 Chloroflexota bacterium
AGCAGCGCCAGGGTCAGCAGCGAAAAGATGAGGTGGGCTAGCCGCACCATGCCGTGGAGATGCGTGAGAACGGTGATCCCGCCCAGTACGGCCTGGATCAGGATGGCCGCCAGCGCGCCGCCGACCAGCTTCAGTGTGAGTGGATCGGCGGCCCGGCCTCGAACCGCGTACCACGTGGCCACCACCACGACCAGCATGGTCACGCCTGCAAAGACGCGGTGGCCGAATTCAATAGCGGTGGCGCCCTCCAGTTCAGGGACCACCACGCCCTCACACAGCGGCCAGTCCGGACAGCCCAGGCCGGACCCTGAAACGCGTACCCACGACCCATAGGCAATCAAGCCAATGGTCAGGATCGCCGCGGCGGCGGCCCACTGCCCGGCGCGGCGCACGTGAACCGAGGGCGTTGGACGGGTCAAGTTCAAGGGACGCTTTGGCTCTAGCTGGTGCCGACCGACCACACGACCAGCGCAATCAGCAGCAACGCGGGAAGCAGCGTCCAGACCACCTCCGCCGGCCGCCGGCCAACGACGCTGCGCGCCGCGAGGGGCTGCACCCGCATCCGCAGCGCGGTAACGATGATGGCGGCTTCGACGAGGACCAGCGAACCCACGACGAGCCACAGGCCTGGATTGGTCACAGACTCAAGGTTAGCGATTTGCCACCGACCATGCGGCGAATTGACGACGCCGTTACCGTCCTGCCCTCGCTGGCTGCCGGGGCGAAGGTCTCGGAACTTGCAGGCTGGAAGTTCCCCAAGGCGCAGGCCGCGGGAGCGGACCGTGGCCGCGAGGCCTCGCAACATCTGTATCGTCCTCATGGACCAACGCCATCGGGGCGCCACGAGTCCTGGCTGAATCCGCCTCGCGAGCTTCGCAGACGCCAATCATCTAACCGGCTGCTTGCCACACTTGCTGCAGTTCCCGGTAGCCAATGATCTGGATGCCTTCTTCGTTTACGATTCGCGCCATTTCCTCGGATACGGCGACATCAAAATCGGACTGTCGGCCTTCCGGCGTCCCTGTCACGCCCGGAACTCTCGGATCGGCCATCACCGCCTGCAATTCGTCAGTCGCGATGCCGGGATGCAGCGCCCACTCGCTCAGACCTGCGGGTAGCTCCCGCAGTTTCGACGCCAGCACCTCCGCCTTCTCCTCTGCGGGAATCCGTCCTGAGTCCAGCACCCCATGCTCAGCCGCCGGCAATCCTTGCTCCAGTAGCTTCCGAACGAGATGCGGCGAGCCCGCGCGCATCGCCAGCCCGTACTCGCGCGCCAGACGGAACACCAGGTTGAAGATGTCGTCTCGAAACTCATGCGGACCGTAATGCGTGTCCAGGTGAGTCGGCTCGAGCCCTAGCGCCTTGACAGCCTCGATCTGAGCTCGAAATTCGGTCTCCAGTTCGCCGATATCCGCCGTTGTCAGCATGTGGTCGAACCGGTCGTCGCCAAAGAAATTCCCGGCTTCGTCAAGCAACGTCGGCACCTCTGCCGGCGGCGCCAGCGGTCCCCACCGGTAGTGCCGGTACTCGGAAACAATGGTCAAGTGCACGGCAAATGAAACGTCGGGATGCCGGCGCAGAAACTCGGCTGCATGCAAACACCAGGGCGTCGGCGCCATCAGTGAGCACGAACTCACCAACCCGTCGGTAATCGAGCGGATGGCGCCCAGGTTCTGTCCGTGGCACATGCCGAAGTCGTCCGCATTCACGATCAGTAAGCGGGCGTCGGCGAGGTACCCGAGCAACACGTTGGCTCGTGGAACGCCTGCCATTTCCGTCCTCCCGCATGCCGCTGTGGCTCGCCGTTACCGCGCCTGATGACCCGGAAGTCGTGGCCATTTCTCGTATGATTCCGGTCGAGTTCGCAGGTCGTGCGCGGCCGCGTTTGCGCTTGGCACCGCCGCCGAATCTAGCAGAGGGGAACTTCTGATGAAGAAGACCATGGCGCAGGCGCTCGTTGAATTCCTCAAGGTCCAGCACGTGACTCGCGACGGCCGGAACCAGCCGTTTTTTGCCGGCTGTTTTGGCATCTTTGGCCACGGCAACGTCGCCGGCGTCGGCGAAGCGCTGCAGGAAAATCCCGACTTTCGCTACTACCAGGCCCGCAACGAGCAATCGATGGTCCACAGCGCTATCGGCTACGCCAAGATGAAGAACCGCCTGGGCGCCCTGGCCTGCACCTCATCCATTGGACCCGGAGCCACCAACATGGTCACCGGCGCAGCCACCGCCACGATCAACCGGCTCCCCGTTCTGCTCCTGCCCGGCGA
>DAOUJT010000142.1:0-5282 GCA_034422315.1 Chloroflexota bacterium
AGGAACGCGGCTGGGACCCCGACCAGGGCCTGCCGTACGCCGACACCTTGGAACACCTCGGCGTCGACCCGTCCGAAACCGATCTCGAAGACCTCGTCACCGAGCGCCCCGAACCCCTTCCGGTCGGCGCGTTGCCATACACCCTCGAACTGGAATCAACCGCCGGCCACGAGGAGTAGACACCGAGGTCCGCGGCCGCCTGTGCTACGTACGGTTTGCCGCTATTCCCCGCGCCCTTCGCCCTCCGCAAACGCCTTGAAATCACGCAGAGCCTTCTTGGTCTGCCCGGTGAACGCGAACCGCGTGACAATCGACATCACCAGCATCTTGCAGTCGGAGAAGCGGAACTCCGTCTCCGCAATCCAGCGCGTGCGGTCCGGTCCCTCTTCCACGAATCGGTTGTTGATGAAGTTCCACATGCCTTCGGTCTCGTAGGTACCCGCCAGCTCATCGGGCAGGTCCGGCACTATCACCGTCTCCGTCATTTCAGCGTGCTGACCACGGTGCTTGGATAACATCCGCTTCGTGGCCGGCGCGGGTGAATTGCGTGCTCGCACCATGTCCACCCTGCTGTCAAATGGGGCCCAGCACGTAGGCCTCGTGTTAGCTACGAGTTGCGGATTCGGGCAAGATTGAGGGCCATGCAACACCATCACCGCCATCACGGGGACGACGAGGAGCACAGTCACACTCATGGTGCCGTCGACCCGTCCATTGCGACGACCAGTCGTGGCATCTGGGCCGTAAAGTGGTCATTCGTGGGACTGGCGATTACCGCAGTGCTCCAGGCAGCCGTCTTCGTAGTGTCCGGAAGCGTGGCGTTGCTGGCCGACACCATCCACAACGTAGGCGATGCGCTGACTGCGGTCCCCTTGTGGATAGCCTTCCTGTTTGCTCGCCGAGTAGCAACCAGGCGATTCAGCTATGGCTTCGGCAGGGTCGAGGACCTGGCCGGAGCAATCATCGTCCTCGTAATCTTGTCCAGCGCAATAGTGGCTGCCTACGAGTCCTTCGACAGGCTGTTCAACCCGCGTGACGTTGAACTGTTGTGGGCAGTCGGCGCAGCCGGGGCGTTAGGCTTCATTGGTAACGAGGCTGTCGCGCTGTTCCGCATCCGCGTCGGGCGCGAAATTAACAGCGCCGCGCTGGTGGCCGACGGTTACCACGCCCGGACGGATGGGCTCGCGAGCCTCGCCGTCGTCGCCGGCGCAATCGCTATATGGGCGGGCTTCCCGATAGCCGATCCCATTGCGGGGCTGGGCATCAGCGTACTCATTGCAAAGATTGTGTACGACTCCGCCAAAACAGTATTTGGGCGCATGCTCGACGGAGTCGACCCTGAAATACTCGACAACTTGGAGCACGAGGCCCTGCACGTACAAGGCGTGCAAGCCATTACCCGGTCACGTGCGCGCTGGATTGGCCACCGCCTGCACGCGGAAGTGCATCTCACGGCTAGCAAAGACCTCTCGCTGAAGCAGGCGCACGAACTCGAGAAGCGCGTCTCCCATGCGCTCGCCCACGCCATCCCTTACTTGGGCGAGGCAGTCATTCATGTCGATCCCGCTGATCAAGCAGGCGCCGCGAACGATCGAACATCCGCCCATGAGCACGATGGGCTGCCATTCCACCGCCACTAACGCCCGCGCAGTCCGTTAACAGTGCTAGGCCTCGACGTAGATTCAGGCGGCCAGGGGGCACGCCACGAACGTGCTGACGAGCGCGGCCGGTATCTACCCGCAGTGGTAGTCAAACGTGCGCTTCACGAGGAGTGACCATCGCGCCCCGGAGCGGTGCACCGCAGATCGAGCTCGCCGCTACTCCCCGCGCCCTTCGCCCTCGGCAAACGCCTTGAAATCGCGCAGCGCCTTCTTCGTCTGCCCGGTGAACGCGAAACGCATGACAATCGACATCACCAGCATCTTCCAGTCGGAGAAGCGGAACTCCGTCTCCGCAATCCAGCGCGTGCGGTTCGGTCCCTCTTCCACGAATCGGTTGTTGATGTAGTTCCACACGCCTTCGGTCTCGTAGGTGCCCGCCAGCGCGTCTGGCAGGCTCTGCGACGTCACCGTTTCGATCATCTCGACGTCCTGGCCGCGGTGCTCGTACACCAGCCGGGAGGTTTCCCCGGGCTGCCCGGGCTCGCCGCTGACGTGTTCGAAGCTCTTAAGGCCCGTCTGCCATTTCGGCATGTTGTCCCGGTCCATGAAGAGCTCGATCACGCGATCGCGCGGCAAGTCGATCACAACGTCACGGGTGTACTTCACGGATAGCCTCCAATCCAACCAGGTGGCCGCCGACGGCCGCTAGTTCCCACAACCCTCGCCTTCGGCGAATGCCTTGAAGTCGCGCAGGGTCTTCAGCGTCCTCGAAGTGAACAGCGGCCGCAGAAGGATCGCCATCAGCTTCATCTTGATCCCCTGGGGGCGAAACTCCGACTCGGCGATCCAGCGCGTGCGGTCCGGTCCTTCTTCCTCAAACCGGTTCTTCATCAGATTCCAGACACCGTCGGTCTCGTAGATGCCTGAGAACTCGTCGGGCAGATTGCGCTCGGTGATCGTCTCGGTCATCTCGAAGCGGCGCCCCCGGTAGTCGTACACCAGGCGCGACTTGGCGCCGGGCTGTCCGGGCTCGCCGCTGACGTGCTCGAATCTCTGCAGGCCCTCCTGCCACTTCGTCAGGTTGTCGGCGTCGTCGAACAGCTCGATCACGCGATCGCGCGGCAGGTCGATCACGACCTCGCGGGTGTACTTCACAGGGAGTCTCCAATCCAACCTCGTGGGTCGTGAGGCGGCGCGACTCTCCGCCCTCGGGACGCGCTGCGAACTTCTGCAGGCCTGACCGAAGAGTCTTCGGCAGCCTCGGACTTAAGGTACACGCCCGCCCTACTTTGGCGGCAGTGAGCGCGCATAGTCGGCGCCTCGCTGAACCCACTCGCCCAGCGCCGCGTCGTCCGCGATGCCCTCGGCGGCCACCACCACCCAGCCCCGCATCACCCGGCCCGTCATGTCAAAGACCCGCGCGTGCGGCTGCGCCAGCGCATCGTCATAGCGGTCCGGTCCGACGCGCACCATCAGCTCATCTCCGGATATGCCGACGGCCATGTTCCCGTGCAGCATGAAAGCAACCCCGCCGAACATCCGTCGTTCGCTCAGCCCGGCGTCGTCCGCCAGCGCCTCGCGTATTCGCTGCGCCAGTCCTTCGTCGTAGGCCATGCGTTTCCCGGTTGCTTCAGATTCAATACTTGGCATTCTCGCGTATCGGGACCGTCGCCTGTGGACAGCGGCGTTGGCGCCCGGCTGGCGGATGCCGGGATCGGGGACTGAGCCGCGGCCGGCGCCGTGGAGGAAACACGATGATCGAGCAGATCGCAACCGTCGGGATTTACGTCGATGACCAAGAGGCGGCCCTGCGCTTCTGGGTGGACCGGGTGGGATTCGAACTGCGGCGGCGCGAATCGATGGGCCGCATGGGCGATTGGGTGGAGGTCGCGCCGCCCGGAGCCGGCTCACGCCTCGTGATTTACCCAAAGGCGATGATGCCGGACTGGGCCGAGCGCAGGCCCTCGATCGTCTTCGAGTGCGCCGACTGCCACGCTGCCCACACGCGTCTACGAGATGCCGGCGTGGAATTCTCCAGCGAGCCACAGTCCATGGCCTGGGGCACCTTCGCAATCTTTCGCGATCCCGACGGAAACGAGTTTGGGCTGAAAGGCCCTTGACCGGAACTCGCGGACCGCTGGCCCCACTGGCCTCTCGAACCGCACCTCGCTAGGCTTCGGGCGTGAGATTTCTCCGGCAGTTGTCACGCTTCACCCGCCCCGAGCGCGGCATGCTCATCGGCACGGTCGCGGCTGGCTTGCTCTTCACGGCCAGCGGGCTGGTGCCACCGTTGTTCGTCCGCCAGATCTTGATCTGGCACGCCGAAGGCACCACCGCCGAGAACGCCATGCTGGTCGTGGTGGCGGCCCTGGTGGGCGCCTACCTGGTGCGCGCCGCCGCTCGGTACACCTACGGCCTGCTCTCCCACTGGGCGGCCTACAACGTGCAGCAGGCCATGATGGTCAACCTCTACCGCCACATCCAGACGCTGCCCCACCGCTTCTTCACCGACCGGCGCGTGGGCTCGTTGGTGTCGCGTTCCGTGGGCGACGTGGAAACGGTCGAGGACTTCGTCGCCCACGGCATCCCCGAAACCGTCATTGCCATTGCCTTGCCGGCCACCATGCTGATTGCGCTGTTCATCATCAACTGGCAATTGGCCCTGCTGGCGCTCTTGCCGATTCCCATCATTCTCGTGGCCGGTCGGTTCCTGTTTCCGCACATCCGTAGCTCCTGGCGTGTGGTGCGCGAATCCGTGGCCAAGGTCACCGCCACGGTCACCGAGGGAATAGCCGGCTACGCCGTCATCAAGGCCTTCGGCCGCGAGCGGGAGCAGCTGCGAATCGTCCAGCGCGACTGGCAGCGCTACCGCGACGACATCCAGAAGGCACAGTTCTTCTCCCTGGTTCCCGCCGGCATGATCGAACTCCTCGCGGGCCTCGGCCTCATCCTCGTCGTGGCCGTCGGCGGCGACCTCACGCTGCGCGGCGCGGTGCCGGTGGCCGACTTGTTCGTCTTCGTCGTCTACCTGGGCTTGATCTACCAACCCGTCATCCAGCTGGCCGCCATCAGCGAGAACATCCAAAAGGCCATGGCCAGCACCGAACGCGTATTCGAGCTGCTGAACATCCAATCCGACCTGCGCGACAAGCCGAAGGCCACGGCCCCGTCAGCGCCCGAGTGGTCGGTCGAGTTCGACCATGTCGAGTTCCGCTACGAATCGGAGGAACCAGTCCTGCAAGGCGTGTCCTTCAACGCTGAGCCCGGGGAACTCATCGCCCTGGTCGGCCCCACCGGCGTCGGCAAATCCACCTGCGCGCACCTGGTCCCGCGGTTTTACGACGTGGATAGCGGCGCGGTGCGGGTCGCCGGCATTGACGTCCGCGACCTGCCGATGGCCTGGCTGCGCTCCAACATCTCGCTGGTCCTGCAGGAGGTTTTCCTCTTCGCCGGCACCATCCGCGACAACATCGCCTTCGGTCGCCCTGGCGCCACCGACGAGGAAATCTTCAATGCCGCCCGTGCCGCCAACGTGGACGAGTTCGCCGAGCGCCTCCCCTACGGCTATGACTCCCGCATCGGCGAGCGCGGCGTGCGCCTCTCCGGCGGCCAGCAGCAGCGCATCTCCATCGCCCGAGCCGTCCTCAAGGACGCCCCAATCCTCATCCTCGACGAAGCCAC
>DAOUJT010000143.1:0-29398 GCA_034422315.1 Chloroflexota bacterium
AGCAGCGAGCCGAGCGTGAGCGTGACGAGCATGCCCGCGAGCAGCAGTTTCTGACTGCGCAGGTAGAGAATCAGGCGCCAGAGGATTCTGATGAGCGGTGTCCCGTTGTTGACCGTTGGCCGGAACGCGGCGCCGACGCCGCTACCGGACGGTCGATTGTCCCACGCACGGCAGCGTCCGTTCGCGGCAGCGGCTCGGGAGACGCCGGGAATCCAGCCGGCGCGCGGCGTCGCCAAGTCCAGGCCGCACCCGCGCCCGGATTAAAAGTCTTGACCGGCTAAACCAACTTGACAATAATCTGCGCACGCCCGGTCCGCCTTGGGGGGCGTTGGCGGGACCGCTGGCCGCTGTTTGCCACACACGCGGAGTAGCGCTCACGGACGAACTCAGCGCCCTCGACCTGGCTCGGCAGACCTACGAACTGGGGGGTATCCAGTTCGGTAGTTACACGCTGGGCCGGTCCACGGTGAATTCCCCGGTCTACGTTGACCCGAAGCGCCTGGTGGCCGTGCCCTCGGCGCTGCGGACGGCGGCGCTGCTGGTGCGCGACGCCGCGAACCTGGCCGAAGCCCGACGGCACCAGCAGGCCGAGCCGTTCGAACTGGTGGCGGGCGTCCCGATGGGCGGATTGCACCTGGCGACGGCGTACTCGCTGACCTGCGACATGCCGCTGATTTATGTCAAACCGGAATCCGATCCCGCAGGGCTGGAGATCGTGGGGCGGTTCCTGCCGGGCCAGCACGTGCTGCTGGTGGATGACCTGATTACGTCGGGCGGCTCGGTCATTCAAACCGCGCAGGCGCTGCGCGGCGAAGGGCTGCAAGTTCGCGACGTGATCGTGCTGGTGGACCGCGACGTGGGGGCGGCCCGGCGGTTGGAGTACCACGGTTTGCGCCTGATCTCGATCGTGACGCTGCCGGCCATGCTGAATCTCTACATGAGCGAGCGGCTGATCAGCGAGGACGAGTACCGGCGCAGCCTGGATTACCTGGACGCGCAGCGGCCATGAGCCAGCGCGCTCCGCCCCGGCCCGATTTGGACGACGAGGACTGGTCGCAGGACGACTTGTTCGCCAGACCGGTGCGGCGCCGACCCGCAGCCATACCGCAGCCCATTTACCATTCACGGCTGCGCGAGCGGTCGGCAGTGGCCAAGGCGACGCACGCGCGACGGAACCAGCTGCGGCAGCTGGCCAGCGTGCTGTTCGTCAGCCTGTTGCTGATTGCGGGGATGCTGCTGTTCGTGCGGTTGCTGTCATCCGTGGAGCCGCCGCCTCCAGATGACGGCGGCGTGCTCAATCAGCTGGCTCCCGAGAGATCCGAAGCTCGGTCGAAGCGTGCGCCCACGGCGGCTGCGTTCATCGACAGTCCGTTCACCCAGCCGGTCGAAGCGCCGCCGATCTCGGCCAAGGCGGCCTTGCTGGTGGACATGGGCGATCGGACCATCGTGTTCTCAAAGAACCCCGCGGAACGTCGCCCGCCGGCCAGCCTGGCCAAGCTGGCCACGGCGATCGTGGCGCTGGAGCAGGCACCGCCGGACACGCGCATCCAGGTGCCGGAAACCGCGGCGGCGGAGCCCGCAGTGGTGGCCGGTCTGCGACCGGGCGACGTGTTGACCCTGGAACAGCTGCTGTACGCGCTGCTGTTGCCGTCGGCCAACGACGCCGCCGCCACCATCGCGGACGGGATTGGCGGCCACGATTACACGGTGGCGCAGATGAACGACCTGGCTCGCCGGCTGGACCTGAACGACACGCACTTTGCCAACGCCGCCGGCCGGGATGCGGAGGATCAGTACACCACGGCGTTCGACCTGGCAGTACTGGCGGCTGACGCCATGGATCGGTTTCCACTGCTGGCCAAGATCGTGGCCACGCAGATCTACGTGATTCCGGGGGGAGCGGCCAATCGTTCGTATAGCGTCCGGAATCTCAACGGTTTGCTGTGGTCGTACGAGGGCGCCATTGGCGTCAAGACCGGACAGACGGAGGAAGCGGGCGGCAACCTGATCGCGGCGGCGAGGCGCGGGCCGCGGCGGCTGATGGTGGTGTTGCTGGGCAGCGAGGACCGCCAGGCCGATGCCGAGACCTTGCTGGACTTCGGCTACCGGGCGCTGGCGGCGCGGGGCTAAGTGATGGGGAATTGCCGATGCAACGCCGGTTGGAATGGCACAATCGCGTATCGTTACGGTGACCGGTGCGCCGCTTCGGGGACCGGATCGGCGGGTGAACGGACACCCGACGGTTCCGCAACCCGAATCGTTGTGGTCCGCCAGCCTGCACCGCGCAGGCGGGACCCGCGGGTTGCCCGGCGGCTAATCGCTCACGAGAAAGAGGAGGGACATGCCCTTCAACGTTGGACCGTTCGAATTGATCATCATTCTGCTCATTGTCATCGCCGTGTTCGGCGCTGGCCGGATCGCGGGCATCGGCCGCGCGCTCGGCACCAGCGTGCGCGAATTCCGCGAAGAGGCGCGCAATGAGGAGGAAGAGGGCGAAGGCGAAGGTGACGGCGAGGACGAGACCGCCGTTACCGCCGAAGGCGCCACGGCCTCCGCTGCCGACGCCGAAACGCCTCCAGCGAAGAAGAAGGAAGAAACCACCAACTAAGCGTTGGTTGAACGGCCCGCCCGGCTGGAAGGCCGGGCGGGCCGTTTGTGTTGTGCTGGCACTGGCGGCGGTCCTGGTTCTTGGCCCGCATCCGTCCGCCGCCGCCCCGAACTTGCCGGAGACCATCCGGGTGCAGTTGACGGTGGCGCCCGGCACCCTGCGGCTGGTCCCGCCGCCGACAGCGACGGTCCAGGTGGACTCACAACTCCTGCCGGGCGAGCCCTCGGCGATGACGGTTGGGTGGGCCTTGCGCTACCTGCGGCTTCCGGCTCTCGAGGCCATGCCAATGGTGGACGCGCTGGCGGTCCGCACACCTGACGGAGCCTGGCCGGACGGGCAGTTGCTGGTGGGCCCGTATGGCTGGGACGGCCGCGAGCGCCGGGACCGCCGGGTGCTGCGCTCGGAAACCGGCGCGGCACCCGCCCTTGCCACGCCGCGAGCAGGCCTGCACGTGGGCCGCCGGACCCTGGCGCCGCTTCCCCAACTGATCGACATCCAGCCAGGCGACCTGGCCCATGTCACGACCATCAACGACCGTCCCTATCGCGGGCGGGTTCGCGTTGACTTCAGCGGCGGGGATCCGCTGGTCGTGAACGAACTGCGGCTGGCCGACTACCTCGCTTCCGTCGTGGGGTCCGAAATGCCGTGGACCTGGGAAGCGGAAGCCCTCAAGGCTCAGGCTGTGGCCGCGCGGAACTACGCCATGCGACAGGTGGACCCATCGGCCGACTACGACATCTGCGATTCGCAGAACTGCCAGGCTTACGGCGGCGTCGAGAGCGAGTACCCATCAACCATCCAGGCGGTGCGTGATACGGCTGGCGTGGTTGCGATGTTTGAGGGCGATCTCATCACCGCGTACTACTCCGCGAATATGGGGGATCACACGACCAGCGCCGCCGACGTGTGGGGACGGGATGTGCCGTATCTGCGCGGGGTGCCATCGCCGAGCGACGCGGAAGCCCTGAGCACTGGCTGGGGGGCTGAGGGCTACCGCTGGACGCGCGCGATCCCCCTGCACCGGCTGGCGGACCTGAAGACGGGCAGCGGCGTCCTTGGGGAACTCAGCGAGGTTCGCGTTCTACGCGCCGCCCAGAGCGGGCAGCCCGCGGAAGTGGAATTGCTCGGCAATCAAGGCGCGGTGACCTTGTCGGGCGACGCCATTCGAATCACCCTGGGGCTGCCCAGCGGATTCGCCGAATTTCGAACGGTGCCCGCCGAGCGACTGGTGTTGCTGAACCCAACCCCGCGGCGCGTCGCGGCGCTGCAAGCCGACGGCTACGCATTGGAACAGCGGCGGCGCAGCGTGGCATTTGACCAGGCGCCGGCCGACGTCCGGCTGGTGCGTGGAGCGTTGGACGTCGTCGAGTTTCGCCTGCCGCCCCGCCTCGTGGTTAACGGACGAGGATTTGGTCACGGCGTGGGCATGAGCCAGTGGGGCGCGCAGGGTCTGGCCAAAGACGGCTACTCGTTTGACCAGATTCTGACCCACTATTACCAGGGAGTCGTCGTGGAGCGCGTGGGCGAGGACACCGGTTCGCTTGCCTCTACGCGGGCTGCGCCTCGAATCTCCAACCGGCAACCCGGGACCGGCCCGCAGGGCTAGCGGCAGAGAGCTAGCGCCAAGAACGCACGGGAATCACGCGACTTGCCGCGCCGCGGTTTCCGGCCATGCTGCGGTCAGCCCGGCTACGCCCGGGCCGTACCGCGAGACTCAGGCCGACAGCGCCGCGGCCGCCTTTCGAGCGTTGTCTGAGGTGGGATCGCGGCGCACGATGCGTTCGAGGTGGAGCCGTGCGGCCGGGTCGCCCTGCGCAGCACGTTCGACGGCCTCAGCGAACCCGCGCTCGCCGTAGCTGAGGTCGCGAGGAACGGTGGCCTGGTCGCGGCCGGTCCAGTAGAACTTCAGCGCGTCGTCGGTCCAGTCGGCGTAGACGTCGTCCCAGTCGTACGCGTTGTCCTGCGACAGATGGGGCGTGAGCATGTGTTCGGCGATCGGCTCGTGGATGGACTGATAGCGATTGTCGAGCGAGATGCGCATGCGGTCCTCGGTGACGTTCGGCAGGGCCTTGTGGACCGTCAAGCTGTGGAATAGCAGGGCATCGCCGATCTCGTAATTGGTCGAGCGCCAGGTTCCTTGTTGGGCTTCGTCGTCCACCACCAGCGAGCCCGCGCCGAGGGAGAAGTGGTGATCGACGACCTTGCCGACCTTGTGGGTGCCGGGGACGACAGCGAGGCCGCCGAGTTCTTCGGGGCAGTCGCCCACGGGCGCCCAGCAGGTGTAGGTATCAAAGGTGCCCTGGAAGTGCACGAAGTCCTGATGGGCCGGCGTGGTGTGGTCGGTGTACTGGGGGAACCAGATGCGCGCGATCTTCATTGGGTGCGGCAGCACCGGGGCGTCGATGATCTTGCCCATCGCGTCCATGATCACCGGCCAGTGCCCGGACTGATGGAACTGCTGCAGCCGGTAAACCTCGTGATACACATCGGTGTAGGCCGTGTCGCCCTCGGTGCACTGGGCCTCAATGACGGCGATGCCGTCCAGGGGATTCGTGCCGGCCCGCAGCCAGCCGTGCTCCTGCAGCTTCTCCGTCATTGCGCGGCGCAGGGACAGCATGTCGTCGGGATTGAACAGTCCCTTTATGAAGACATAGCCCTCGGAGTCCATGCGGGCACGCAGTTCGAGCGGATCGTCCAACGCGTCGTTCGAAACTCGGAGTTCCTGCCAGTCATCCGCCATATCGGGATCACCTTTAAGTGAGAGTCGGCCTCGTATGTTCAGATACGAAGCATACTAGGATGCGCCCCACGCGCGCGGATTCACGTAGCCCCCACGCGCGGAGCGCGGCGCCGCGGCCGGAAGCCCGACCCCAAGAGGCGGGCAGTCGCGCCTACGCCGCCAACCGCCCAACGCCTCCGAAGCTCAGGCAGCCGTCCTTGACGTCCACCGCAACTCGATCGCCGTCGGTGATGTCGCCTTCCAGAAGGCGGTCAGACAGCGCGTCCAGGAGGGTGCGCTGGATTGCCCGGCGGAGGGGACGGGCCCCATAGGAGGGGTCGTAGCCCTGCTCGGCCAGCAGGTCCAGCGCCGCCGGCGTCAGCTTGAGTTCGATTCCCCGGTCGGCCAGCCGCCGGTTGACCTCCGCGACACGCAGACCCACGATTTCCCGTAGCTGCTCGCGGGTGAGCGGCTGAAAGACCACGATGTCGTCCAGGCGGTTCAACAACTCGGGGCGAAAGTGTGCCCTGGCCGCGGCCAGCGCCTGCTCGTCCACGTCCGCGGGGCGAACCGCCAGCGCATTCATGATGGCCGCGCTGCCGATGTTGCTGGTCAGGATGACGACGACGTTGCGGAAGTCGACCAGGCGGCCGTGGCCGTCGGTCAGGCGGCCATCGTCCAAGATTTGCAGCAAGGCGTTCAGCACATCGGGGTGCGCCTTCTCGACCTCATCGAACAGCACGACGCTATATGGATGGCGGCGCACCGCTTCGGTCAGCTGTCCCGCTTCGTCATAGCCCACGTAGCCCGGCGGCGCGCCGATCATGCGGCTGACGGCGTGACGCTCCATGTATTCGCTCATGTCCAGCCGGATCAGCGCCTGTTCGTCGTCGAACAGCTGCTCCGCGAGCGCGCGGGCCAGTTCGGTCTTGCCGACGCCGGTGGGTCCAAGGAATAGCAGTGATCCCAAGGGCCGGTTCGGGTCCTGCAGGCCGGCCCGGGCGCGGCGCACGGCCGTCGATACGGCGTGTACGGCGTTGTCCTGGCCCACGACACGCGCGTGCAGACGCTCTTCGAGTTGCAGCAACTTGCGCGCGTCGCCTTCCAGCAGCTTGTTGACCGGGATGCCGGTCCACAAGGCGACAACGTCGGCGATGTCTTCTTCGTCGACGTCCTGCCGGACGAGGCGTTTGCCGTTCGCAATCGCGGACTCGGCCTCAGACAACGCCTGCCGGGCCTCGCGCAGCTCGCCGTAGCGGATCCGCGCCGCGGTCTCGAGATCCATGTCGCGGGTGGCTCGCTCGAGCTCGGTTTGCAACTCGTCCACGCGGCGCTTCAAATCGGCGATACCGTCAGCGGCCGCCAGTTCGCGGTCCCAGCGGGCCTGCAATGACCGCTGGTCTTCCTGCAGGGTGGCCAGCTCGGATTCCAGCGCGGCCAGGCGTTCGCGGGAAGCGTCGTCCTCTTCCTTTCGCAGGCCCTCGCGCTCGATCTCGAGCTGCACGACCTTGCG
Organism: Chloroflexota bacterium; assembly: GCA_034422315.1. Taxonomy (GTDB): domain Bacteria; phylum Chloroflexota; class UBA11872; order UBA11872; family UBA11872; genus UBA11872. The sequence continues at coordinate 6,841 of DAOUJT010000143.1, forward strand.
GTTGAGTTCGTCGAGCTCCGCCGGCGCCGAGGTGAGCTCCATCCGCAGCCGGCTGGCGGCTTCGTCGACGGCGTCGATGGCCTTGTCGGGCAACTGCCGGTCGGAGATGTAGCGATGCGCCAGGGTCGCGGCCGCAATGAGCGCACTGTCGCGGATTTGCACCTGGTGGTGGGTCTCGTAGCGATCGCGGAGCCCGCGCAGGATCGAGATGGTGTCCTCGACCGACGGCTCCTCGACCAGGACCGGTTGGAAGCGCCGTTCGAGCGCGGCGTCGGACTCCACGTGCTTTCGGTATTCGTTGAGCGTGGTTGCGCCGACCGCGTGCAATTCGCCGCGCGCCAGCATGGGCTTGAGCATGTTGGCGGCGTCCATGGCGCCTTCGGCCGCGCCGGCGCCGACGACGGTGTGGAGTTCGTCGATGAAGGGCACGATCTCGCCTTCGGCGGCCGTGATGTCCTGGAGGACCGCTTTCAGACGCTCTTCGAATTCCCCGCGAAATTTGGCGCCAGCGAGCATGGCCCCGAAGTCGAGCGCGAGGACACGCTTGTTCTTCAGCCCCTCGGGCACATCACCGCGCACGATCCGCTGGGCGAGGCCTTCGACAATGGCGGTCTTGCCGACGCCGGGTTCGCCCAGGAGCACCGGGTTGTTCTTGGTGCGACGGCTGAGGATCTGGATGACGCGACGAATCTCCTCGTCGCGCCCAATCACCGGGTCCAGCTTGCCGCGGTCGGCCAGGTCGGTGAGGTCGACGGCGTATTTGGCCAGGGCATCGAACGATGCCTCGGGTGACTGGGAGGTTACGCGCTGCGCGCCGCGCATCTCGCGCAGCGCCGACAAGAGGGACTCGCGAGTGATCCCGGCGTCCAGCAGAAGGCGAGACGCCTCGTCTCCATGTTCAAGCAGCGCCAGCAGCAGGTGCTCGGTGGAGACGTACTCGTCGCCGAACGACGCCAGTTCGTCGTGGCTGTGCACCAGCACATCACGCGCGGCCGGCGACAGCTGCGGCGATGCGGCATCGCCGCGAACGCGCGGCAGCCGTTCGAGCGCGGCCTCGGTCGCCGACCGGAGGTCGGGCGTCGACGCCCCAGCCCGCTCGAGCGTGGCAACCGCGATGCCTTCGCCGTCGGCCAATAGCGCGGCCAGCAGGTGCTCGGGATGGACTTGGGCGTGGCCGTATTCGGTCGCGAGGCTCGCCGCCGCACCGATGGCCTGCCGGGACCGCTCGGTCAATCGATTTATGTCAAATGCCATATCCGCGAACCTCCTTGTCCGCCGACGTGATGGGACTGCGCGCCGTGGGGTTGCCATGGTGACGGGCCTGCGGGCGGCCGCTGGATTGCTGGTCGCGTGCCATCAGGTTGTCCGAACCGAACCCCTTCGTGGATAGCCTTTATATCACTTGAGCGTATATCTATCAAGTTATATCCTATTCAGAGCGCAGGTGTGGCCTGCATGGCTGCGGGCGGCCGAGCGTTCGAGCGACCGCACCGGAGCGTGGCGCCACGGTTGATGCAGGGAATCCACTCGCAAGCGCCTGGGCGATTGCCCGCCAAGGCGGGCCGCGCCGATGAAGGCTCCGCCGCCGGTTATGCTCGCGGGCGCAAGGTGAAGCGTTGGGGTCAGCCCAGCGGAGGCGGCTATGGCAACTGAGCAGTGGGTTCCCAGCGCGGCGGCTCGACGCCTGTTTGAGTCGGCCGTGGTAATCGACGGCCTGGATACCAGCAACTGGGGCGCCGAGCAGATATTTCGCGAACTGCGCGATGGGGGGGTCACGGCCTGTAACGCCACGTCGGCGATCTGGCACAACTTTCAGCAGACCCTGGACAACATCACGACCTGGCTGCATTGGTTCGAGGAGTTCGGCGAGTACATCAGGCCGATCCACTCGGTGGCCGACATTCACGCCGCGAAGGCGGAAGGACGTACAGGGATCATCCTGGGCTGGCAGAACGCGACGCCGGTGGAGAACGACGTTCGGCGTTTCAGGCTCTTTCATGCCCTGGGCGTGCGGATCGTCCAGCTGACGTACAACGAGCGGAACTTGTTCGGGAATGGCTGCTGGGAGCGCACGGACGAAGGGGTGAGCGTGATCGGCCTGGCGGCGATCCGCGAGATGAACAAGCTGGGCATCCTGATCGACCTGTCGCACGTGGGCGACCGCACGGTGCTGGACACCATCGAGCACTCCGAGCAGCCGGTGGTCTTTACGCATGCCAACGCGCGTTCGCAGACGGATTACCCGCGGAACAAGACCGACGAGGCGATTCGCGCGCTTACCGCCAAGGGTGGGATTGTTGGCGCCAACGCCTTCCCTAATCACCATCGCCATGCCTACGAGTCCACGCTGGACGACTACCTGGACGCGGTTGACTACCTGGTGGACATGGTGGGGCCGGACCAAGTAGCCGTCGGCACCGACTTCTGCATGGGGCAGAGCCGCGAGTGGTTTGCCTGGATCGGGTCATCGCACGGCCACGAGCCGTACCTGAAGTCCGGCGACGTGCCGCAGCCCTACCGCCACCTGCATGGCTTCGCCGGTCCGCTGGAGTTTGTGAACGTGGCCGAGGGATTGCTGCGGCGGGGTTACGGCGAAGACGACGCTCGCAAGATCCTGGGCGGCAACTGGCTGCGGTTGTTCGGAGAGGTCTGGCGCGACTGATACCTGGCGCCTAGAGGTCGATCTACCAGTGCTGGCTTACTGCTGAGGGATCACGGTCGAGGCGGAACCGGCCCAGGTCCCACTGCGTGGCGCCGTGCGTTGCCAGGTCGGCCATGATCTGGCCGATCAGGATGCCGAACTTGAAGCCGTGCCCCGAGAACCCGGCCGCCACCAGCGCGTTGTCGAGGTTCGGCACGCGGTCGATGATGAAGTCCGAGTCCGGGGTCATCGAATAGGTGCAGGTCTTGCTGTAGATCACTTCGGCGTGGCGCAGGCCGGGCATGTGACGGCCCAGGAAGTCTCGTAGCTTGGCGAGCGCGACGGGGTCCTCGTGCTCGCGGTCGCGGTCCGGGTCGAATGGCTCGCCAATCATGTCATCGGCGACCTTGACGCAGCCGCGCCAATGCACGGGAAAACCGTAGAACTGCGTGTCCATGACGGAGAACGGCGTCAGGCTCGGGAACTCGTACTCAGCCGGGTCCGCCGGCCTCAGATAGTGCAGGCGAGCGGCGGTCGGTTGCACGCGGACCGGGAGTTCCGGCAGCAGGCGAGCGGTCCAGGGTCCGGCCGTGATTACGAGCATTTCGCCTTCGAGCGTGCGCCCGTCGCGTGTCGTCACCGACGTGACGCGCCCGCCGGTCTCCTGTAGCTCGACAACTTCAGCGCCCGTGTACACGTCCGCGCCCTGTTCGGCGGCGGCCTCAGCAAGTGCGCGAGTGGCCGGCCCCGCGGCTATGTATCCGCCAACACCCTCCATGATGTACCCGGAATCCACGTTGGCGAACTGCGGAAACTCCCGGCGAATGTCCTGGGCGTCCAGCCAGCGCGGCTGGTAGCCCAGGTCGCACAGGCCCTGGTAGCCGTCGCGCAGAGGTTCGAAGTCCGGCCGGGTCTGCAGGGTGAGCGTCCCGGTCTCACGGTAGTAGTTCGTGCCCGACCGGCGGTCGAACTCCTTCCAGAGCTCCACGGCCCCCGCCACCATTCGGGTATAGGCCGCCTGGCCGCGGTACTGGTACCTGATCGTGCGGGACTCGTCGGCGGATGACGCGCGCACGTGCGCGGGGTGGAACTGCTCGAGCAGGGCCACGCGCTTTCCGGCCCGGCTGAGCCAGTAGGCGGTGGCGCTGCCCATGACGCCCGCGCCGACGACGACTACGTCATACATGCCTGCAACCCGCTCCCCGAGATTTCGCGAGTCCCTATGCTAAGCGGCCTTCACATCGAAAGACCACCGCGTCAGGGCAGCTTCTCGAACTCGGCCAAGAGGTCGGGTTCATAGCGCAGGGCACGGAATGCTCCGGGGCACTCGCGCCGCATGGCCTCGCTCAGCTCCGACTTGGGCATGCCCTCGTCGCGCGCGAATTGCAGCGCCCCGAGAAAGAAGGCCGGTTCGCTGACGAGCAGGGTGTTTTCAAGGGCGTCACAGACTCGAAGCGCGGCGTCCCAGCGACGCGCTTCGAGCGCGTCGAGCGGCGTCGGCTCAGGCGTAGCCTGCGGCTGCGGTTTGGCCGTTGGCGTCGCCTCGATTGTGGTATCGGTCGGGTCGCAAGCAGAACACAGCAGCACCAGGAGGGCGCACAGCAAAGTCCCGGCCCGCACTTGCCCCCAGAGAATCGGCATTCCTAGCGCCCGCCCCACCAACGTTGCCCATTCAACCGCATCGCGAACAAAGGACAAAGACAAAGTTGTATCGCGGGTCCGTGGCAGACAACGGCTGTGAGCCCGCCTGACCGACACGAACTCCCTGTATCATGCGCCGGACAAGACTCGGGACAGAGTAGACGCAGCGAGACGATTCTCGGAATGAGAAGGGGCCTTCGAAGCTGGGTTCGCTTAATGGTGGCAGCCGCGGCCGGAGCCGGCCTGATGCTCACCACGCTCGTGGTACTTGGTAAGGGTGAGTTGACGTTGTTTGAGCGATCCAACGGGGACGAATCGGCGCGCATCAAGGCGCTGGAGGATTGGGCGGAAACCTTCTCGGAGGAAGCGCGGGAGACACTCGTCGACAACTGGAACTGGACCGGGGATTCGGCGGCCAAGATCGCGATACTAGAGTCAAGGGTTTCATCGCTTGAGCGCGGCATGGGCACTTCAGTCGCTCAGCAGACCGCCGCGCCGGAGCAGGCCCCGTCCAATAACGCAGTGCAGCCGGAACCACCCGCCAACAACGAAGCCGGCGACGGACAGCAGGTTACGCAGCCTTCGATATCGCCGAGTCCGACACCAGTAACGGTGGTGAAGGATTATTGCGAAGGCGAAGGCGGTCGCCGTTACTACGTTAGTGCCGATACTCCTGTACTGCCCATGCCACAAGATTCAGCTTATGAAAACGAACGTCCTTCGGAAGTCAGGAGGCCTGATTCCGAATCGGGTCGGTGGCGCGCACACAGCGCCCAGCTTAACGAGTGGTTTGCATTATCGGTTCCATACGGAATGGTACCGTACGATGTCGTAATTCATCTCGCCTATGACACCGAATGCCGATTCACTCCGGATAGATGGAAAGGATCCAGGAATATTCGGGCCTCGGCGTTCGACGTCAACTATCGGTTCCATGCAATCACGCGACAACTTAGATGGGAATAAATCGTCACACTTCCAACTTACGATCTCCCATAGAATACTGCTCTGGTTGTTTCACCGCACAGCTATAGTTTACTTTGGCGACCGAGACTCGCTGGAGGTCCCGCTACTGTCGGGTGTCTCGCAGGAGTGTAGTCAGTACATCTAGGCGTCGGTGATGGGCAGTTGAACGCGCACGTTGCCGCCGGCCTGCGATTGCAGCGCCGCCAGGAGGACTTCCAGGGCCTGCCGCGCCTGCCGGCCGTCGCAACTGGGTTCGCCGCCGTCTCGGATCAGGCCGACCAACTCGGTCACGAGCCCGGCGATGTGGCCCTGCGAGTAGTGGGTGGGCGTCAACTCGCGGCCGCGCAGGCCTTCCTCGGGGTCGTCGTAGAGGACGGCGTAGTCGTTCGTGAGGTGGATGCGGCCCTCGGTGCCCCAGATATCGAAGGGGCCGATATAGCGACCCGGCATGGTCTTGCAGGCGTTCCAGAAGGCACGCACGTCGTTGTCGTACTCAATCATGATGCTGAGGGCGGGATCGGTGTCCGGGTCGTGGCCGCCGTCGCTGGCGTAGCGGGGGCCGTAGTCCTCGAAGCCCTTCTCGGCCACGGCATAGACGGCGGTCGGGTTGCCGGTGGAGAACCAGTTGATGGTGTCGCACACGTGCGTGCCGTTGCGGAAGAGCATGGCTCGCGGTCCGCCCTGGTTGCACATGATCCGAACGACATCGCCAATGGCGCCGTCGTCGATCAACTTGCCGACATCGGCCCACGGGAACCACCAGCGGTACACATGGTCGATCAGCATGGGAATGCCGGCCTTGTCCACGGCTTCGATCATGCGATCGGCATCGGCCAGGGTGGTAGCGATGGGCTTTTCGCAGACGATGCCCTTGACGCCGGCCTCGGCCGCGTCGATCACTATCTGGGTGTGCACGTGGTCGCTGGTGACCACGCTGATGAGGTCCAGATTCTCGCGATCGATCATTTCGCGATAGTCGATGTACGAGTTGACTTCCGAGACGTGGGAGCGCCAGTTGGCGTCGAACTCGTCGATCGCCTCCTGCCGCAGGTCGCAGACGGCGACCAGCTCGGTGTCCTCGACGAAGTGATAGGCCGAGGCGTGCGAATGCGGCATGGTGATGCCCCATCCACGCTTCGCGGCCGGAATCGGCGGGCGGGCACCGATCCCCGTCAGTCCAACGACGCCGGCTCTCAGTTGGCTACCCATCGGATCCTCCCTGTGCGCTGGTCCCTACCTCACAACTCAACCGCGATCCGCTCGGTGCTCGAGCGGATGATGGCGTCGAGGACGCCGATCGTGTCCAGGTTATTGCGTCCGGAGCACGGATTGTCCCGGCCTTCCATTACGTGCGACCAGAAGCCGTTCCAGAGGTCCTGTTCGATGTCGGCCCAACGGCCGCCGCGCTCGGCCCTTCCGATGGGAAAGACCTCGGAGCGTGGATAGCGCTCCAGGGGTTGTCGGGGCGTGACGGTCATCTGAAAGTCCGTGGAGTTCATCGAGAAACCGTGCAAGGTCACCGCGGCTTCCGAGAACTCCAGGCGCAGGTACATCTCATAGGCTTGGGCGTCCGAGGTGGCGGTGTAGCTGACGATCACCGGACCATCGAAGGTGATGATGGCGCAGACGTGCGGCTCAGCCGTCCAGTTGCTGCTGACCGGTGTTGCGTTGACGCCCCACACGCAACGCGGCGGCCGCTGCACCAGCGACAGCAACGAGTCAACCTGGTGCGAGCCCTGGTGCCACAAGTGCATGGGCGGGTAGCCGTTCTCGAAGGGACGGCCGCGGGCGTTGTGATGCACCATCGTGATGGCGCCGAGTTCGCCGTAGCGGCGGTCGGCGATGATCTCGCGCAGCAGCGGATAGGGGTGAAAGAACCGGTCGTTCTGGGTCACGACCACCTGCACGTCGTTGGCTTCGGCGGCGGCCACGACGCGCTGCGCTTCCTCCAGGCTGCACGTGAAGGGCTTTTCGACGATGACGTGCTTGCCGGCGGCGACGGCCTCTTCCATATAGGACGTGTGGAGATGGCCCGGGGTGAAGACGCCGACGGCGTCACAGGGGGTGGCCGCCATGGCCTCGGTGAGGGTGGTGAAGCACGCGGACCTGGACAGGCCGGTGATCCCGAGCGCTTCGTTGAAGGCCTCGGGGACGATATCGACCAGCCCAACGGCTTTGAACCGCTCAGGCAGCGCCACCTGGGCGTTCAGGTGTTGGCGCGCCCGACCGCCCACGCCGACCGAAATGACTCGCAGCGGCTGGGCGCTCATGCTGGCCGACCCGGCTCAACGCCGGCGATAAGGACTGGGATGGTGTTCACGAGGACTTCCCTTCCAGGGCTATGCCTCCGGGATGGCGACCGACAGCATCTGGCCCGAATCGGACGAGGCGTAGGCGGCGGTGGTGACTTCGTTGACCCACATGCCGGCTTCCGGTTCGATTGGCGGCGGACCTTCGCCCAGGCAGGCGCGGAAGAAGCCGCCGGTGAGCACGCGGTAGGGGTTGTTCAGCGCGCCGGCCTTGTCGAACGTCCACGACTTGAGCGGCGCGCTGGCCTGGGCGCCGCTGTAGGAGGCCCACTGCATCGGCTCGCGGTTGGACTCGCCGTTCGGGTTGAACTTCAGCCAGCCGTCGCGACCCCACAGGATGATGCCGTTGTGCCGGGACGAGCCGTATTCGGCGCTGCTGGTGTAGTAGCCGGAGTTGAGGTTGCCGACCATGCCGTTTTCGAATTCCAGGTTGACCACGGCGGCGTCCTCAACGGTAATCGCCTCGCCGCCGACGTTGCGGCAGAACGCGCTGACCGACTTGAAGTCGGATCCGGCGATGTGCCGCAGCAGGTCCAGGTAGTGGCAGCCGAGGATGGTCAGGTGTCCGCCGCCGCCCAACTCCTTCGAGAAGAACCAGCCGCCGGCGGCGACGTCGTATTGGGGGCGGGCCGCGGGGTTCTGAATCGTGCGTTCCTGGTCGGCCACGAACCAGGCCTGGAATGACAGCAGGTCGCCCAGGAAGCCCTCAGCGACCAGGCGACGCGCTTCCTGGACGATGGGATAGGCGCGGGAGATGTAGGCGATGCCCAGGTGGAGATCCCGGCTCTTGGCGAGTTGGTAGATGGCGCGGTAGTCCTGGATGTCTACGTAGCCCGGCTTTTCGTGGAACACATGGGCACCCGCTTCCAGCGCCTGGGTGATGACGGGCGGCATGCGCCAGGGCTCCATGGTGATGAGCGCCACTTGAGGCTGGAAGTCTCGGTACAGCTCGTCCAGGTCGGTATACGTGGCGGAAACCTTGCCGGCGCCGCCCCCGCGGACCTCATCGAAGGTTCCGCCGGTCACGTCGCCGACAGCCACCTCGCCGACCTCGTCGTTGTGGAGCGCATCGATCAATGCGCCCAGGTGCCAGGCGGTCGGTTCGGTAATCACCGCAACTCGCAGTTTGTCGCTCATGCAGCGGCTGCCTATGTCGGTGCGGCTCGATTGCCGCGCGGATGCGGGGATTCTGCCTTGCGCGCCTCCTAAAGGCCAGTTTCGAGCCTGGCAGACTGCTCATCGAATCCTCGAAGATGCCGCCGGTGGGTTTCCGTTGGAAACGTGGTCGGCGTTATACTTCCTAAGGCTGTGAATTCGCGACACGAGCAGCGTGGATTCAGGCGCATGCATGCACGAAAAAACAGCGCGCGACGCGCGATGCCGCTGACTTGGGTCTTCGGGCTGGCGCCACGAAGTTGCGCCGCTTGGCAGGGTCATCAGACCGGCGGTGACCGGGCCGTGAAAGGACCGAGATGATGAACACGCCACAGCTCCCGCGACGACGATTGCTGGCCGGCATGGGCGGTCTTGGGGTGGCACTGCTGGCCGCGGCCTGTGGCGAAGGCGGGCCGGAGAGCGCGCCCAGGGGCGCGGCAGGCGAAGGCGCCGAGGCCCCAGTCGGCGACACCGGCGAGATTCTCGTTTTCAGCAACAGTTCGCCGCACGTCACCGCTATTGACATCCTCACTGAGGAAATCGCCCGCACCGGCGACGTCGACGGCCTGGTCACCTGGGCCTGGAACGACGACAACAACTTCTTCGACGGCCGTCACCTCTGGCTCGGCACGCTCAACCCCGCCGGCGGCACCGCCGAGTTGATCACCCTCGACGTCGACACCTTCACCGTCAGTAACCGCATCCCGCTGGGCAGCGAGGCCGAGGGCGTTTTCCTCGGCAAAGCGAGACAGGACGGCACCCTGCTGGTCAGCAAGATGGCGGCCGGCGAAGTTCTGACCGTCAACACCACCACCCACGAAGTCACCAACAGCTTCAGCGACGTGCCGCTGCACGGCGGCGTGCTCACCGACGCCGACCTCAGCACCGACGCCGACGGCGTGGAACGCTTCGTCTACCCCACCGGCGAAGGCGACCGGGTCGTCGCCCTGGACCCGAGCAGCGGGTCGGTCCTCGCGACCGCCGAGTCCAAGACGGGCGGGCACCCCACCCGACTTACCGCTTCCCCCGACGGATCCATCTGGGTCCAGGAGGCCGGCAAACACACCGTGGCCGTCTACGAGCCGTCGGCTCTTGAGCTCGTGAAGCGGTTCCAGACCGGTACCCAGCCCATCCTTGGCACGTTCACCTACGACGGCAGCTACGCTTACACCGGCCATGCCGACGACAACTTCGTGCAGGTCGTGGATACCGCCGACCTCAAGGCCCTAGCGCACATCCGGGTGGGTTTGACTCCCCAAATGGTGGCCGTGCGGCCGGATTTCTCCCGCATCTACGCGATGCTGACCGACGATCGGGCCGTGGCCGTCGTCTATCAGCAGGACTGGGAGGTCAACAGTTCCACCATTACCTCCACCAAGGAGAACACCATCGCGTTGGAATCGGCACCCGTCGGCATGTTCCTGCGCATGACCTCGGTCGGCGGTCGCTTGCGCGATTCCGCAGAGCGGGCCGATGCGTGCAGGATTTCGTACGCCTGCGGCACGCAGAACCTGGGTACTAAGCGCTAGACCCGAGCCGGCCGGGTCGCACCGGTGGCTAACGGCGGCACCCCGGCGATGAAAGGACAGAAGCGATGTACAACCGAAGGCTAGGGCGACGAAGTGTCCTGGCCGGCATGGGCGGGCTTGGGGTAGCCATCCTGGCCGCCGCCTGCGGCGAGGGCGGGCCGGAGAGTGCCTCTGGCGAGGCAGAGGAGGCCGGTGCGGACCTACGTGACGCCGGAGAAATTCTGGTCTTCAGCAACAGTTCGCCGCACGTCACCGCCATTGACATCCTCACCGAGGAAGTTGCCCGCACCGGCGACGTCGAAGGCCTGGGCATCTGGGCCTGGAACGACGACAACAACTACTTCGACGGCCGCCACCTCTGGCTCGGCACCCTCAATCCGGCCGCCGGCAGCGCCGAACTGATTACGCTCGACGTGGACACGCTTACGGTCAGCAACCGCATCCCGCTGGGCAGCGAGGCCGAGGGCATCTTCCTCGGCAAGGCGAGACAGGACGGCACCCTGCTGGTCAGCAAGATGGCGGCCGGCGAAGTCCTGACCGTCGACACCTCCACCTACGAGGTCACGAACACCTTCAGCGACATCCCGCTTCACGGGGGCGTGCTCGCGGACGCCGATCTCAGCATCGACGCGGAGGGCGTGGAACGTTTCGTCTATCCCACCGGCGAGGGCGACCGGGTTGTCGCCCTGGACCCCAGCAGCGGCGCCGTGCTCGCCACGGCGGAGTCCAAGAAAGGCGGGAATCCTTCCCGCCTGACGGCCTCTCCCGACGGATCCATCTGGGTCCAAGAAGCGGGCAAGCACTCCGTCGCCGTCTACGAGCCGTCCGCTCTGGAACTCGTCAAGCGCTTTCAGACCGGCACAAACCCCATCCTCGGGACCTTCACCCTCGACGGCAGCTACGCCTACACGGGCCACGCCGATGACAACTTTGTGCAAGTTGTCGATACCGCAAACCTTCGCGCTCTTGCGCACATCCGCGTGGGACTCAACCCGCAGATGGTGGCGGTGCGGCCGGACTTCACACGTATCTACGCGATGCTGACCGACGATCAGGCCGTCGCCGTGATCTATCAGCAGGACTGGGAAGCCAACAGTTCGACCATCACCTCGGCCAAGGAGAACTCAATCGCGTTGGAAGCCCCGCCGGTGGGCATGTTCCTGCGCATGACCTCGATCGGCGGCCGCCTGCGCGACGAGCAGGAGCGGGCTGAAGCCTGCAAGGGAAGGTCCGCGTACTGCGGCACGCAAATCCTGGGCACGAAGCGCTAGACCCAAGCCGGCCGGGCTACGCCGCCGGCAGATGAGCAGCGCACCAGCCGTGAAAGGACCGAGACGATGAATACCCCGCAACTCCCGCGACGACGAGTCCTGGCTGGCATGGGCAGCCTTGGGGTAGCCATGCTTGCGGCCGCCTGCGGCGAGGGTGGGCCGGAGAGTTCCCCCGGCGGCGCGGCGGGCGAAGTCGCCGAGGCCCCGGTCGGCGACGCCGGCGAGATTTTCATCTTCAGCAACAGCTCGCCGCACGTCACCGCCATCGACATCCTCACCGAGGAAATCGCCCGCACCGGCGACGTCGAGGGCCTGGTCACCTGGGCCTGGAACGACGACAACAACTACTTCGACGGCCGCCACCTCTGGCTCGGCACGCTCAACCCCGCCGGCGGCACCGCCGAACTGATCACCCTCGACGTCGACACCTTCACCGTCAGCAACCGCATCCCGCTGGGGAGCGAGGCCGAGGGCGTCTTCCTCGGCAAGGCGAGACAGGACGGCACCCTCCTGGTCAGCAAGATGGCGGCCGGCGAAGTCCTCACCGTCGACACGTCAACGTACGAGGTCACGAACACCTTCAGCGATGTGCCCCTGCACGGGGGCGTGCTCGCCGACGCCGACCTCAGCATCGATGCCGACGGCGTGGAACGCTTCGTCTATCCAACCGGCGAGGGCGACCGCGTCGTTGCCCTCGACCCTTCCAGCGGCGCCGTACTGGCCACGGCGGAGTCCAAGAAAGGCGGGAATCCTTCCCGCCTCACGGCCTCGCCCGACGGCTCCATCTGGGTCCAGGAGGCGGGGAAGCACACCGTGGCCGTCTACGAGCCGGCCGCCCTCGAACTGGTCAAGCGCTTCCAGACCGGTACCCAGCCCATCCTCGGGACCTTCACCTACGACGGCAGCTACGCCTACACCGGCCATGCCGACGACACCTTCGTGCAGGTCGTGGATACCGCCCAACTCAAGGCCCTGGCCCACATCCGCGTCGGCAACAACCCGCAGATGGTCGCCGTGCGGCCGGACTTCAGCCGCATCTACGCGATGCTGACCGACGATCAGGCCGTGGCCGTTGTCTACCAGCAGGACTGGGAAGCCAACAGTTCGACGATCACTTCCAGCAAGGAGAACTCGGTGGCGCTGGAGTCGCCGCCTGTGGGTATGTTCCTGCGCATGACCTCCGTCGGCGGCCGTCTGAGGGACGATTCGGAACGGAAGGCCGTCTGCCAGATCCACTACTCCTGCGTGCAGCAGAGGGGTACGAAGCGCTAGCGGGGAATCGGCATTCGCCGCCATGGCACAGCGACGCCGAGTGAGAGCACGCTGCGGACCGATTGGCGCCAACCGTTTGACAGAATTCCGAGCCGGGTGCTACATAAGGCGCTCTATGGCGGCTTACCCGGCTGGTGCTTAGCTGGCCGGCCGCCGGGGTTTTTGCATTAAGCGGACTAGCGACATGACGTTGTGCGTCGCGTGAGTCCACCGATGCGGGGAGGTTTCATGAGCGGTTCAGTAACTCGACGTAAGGTCATCCGCGCCCTGGGGGTCGGTTCCCTGGGAGCGTCGGCAGCGATTCTCGCGGCCTGTGGGGAGACCCAGGTCGTCGAGGTCGAGAAGATTGTCGAAAAGGAAGTTCCGGTCGAGCGGGTCGTCGAGAAGGAAGTTCCGGTCGAGCGGGTCGTTGAAAAGGTCGTTGAGAAGCAGGTCCCGGTCGAAGTTCAGAAGGTCGTAGAGGTCGAGAGGGTCGTCACCAGGGAAGTCATGGTCGAAGCGGCGCCCATGATGGAAGCCACCCCACCGATCCAGTTCATGAACTACTGGGCGGCTGGCACGCGCTGGGAAACCATGAAGGCCGGCCTGGAGGAATTCGACAAGCAGTTCCCCCAAGTCAAGTACGACCTGATTCCAATCCCGCCAGGGTTCTACCGCGACAAGGTGAACATCATGTTCGCGGCGGGCACGATTGGTGACGTGGTGGTGCTGAACGGCGCCCGGATGCGCGAGTTCGCGCCGGGTCTCGTACAGCTCGAGGATCACGTCAACAAGGCCGGCATCGACCTTGACGACTACCTGATCCTGGCTCGGGAGAACCCGGACGACCCGAGCTTTGAGAACCTGAGCATCGAGGGCACGCTCTACGGCATGCCGTTCATGTCGGGTGTCAACGGCTACGTGTACAACATCGACAAGTTCGACGCCGATGGCGTGGAAGCGCCGACGGCCGACTGGACGTGGGACACGCAGCTGGAAGCGGCTCGGCAGCTCACCAACAGTGAGACTGGCGAGTTCGGTCTCCACCACAGCACCGGCGGCGAGTTCCGCTGGCTGCCCCTGATCAGCGCCAACGGCGGCTGGCTCTTCACCGACCGCACTCGCCCGGCCCCGGCGTCCGGTTTCGCCACCGAAGGCGGACTCGAGGCGTTCGAGTGGTACGTCAACGCGACGTACGAGGAAAAGGTCGGCGTTCCGCTCGGCGAGCTGTCGCAGCTGCTGACCGAGGGCATCACGGCGCCGTTCGCGACCGGCAAGATCGGCATGGAGCCCGGCGGCATTCACGGCCCCGGCGGCCGCAAGCTGCGCGTCGGCGACCGCTTCGTCTGGGACAACATGGAGTCTCCGCGGTCACCGATCGATGAAGTCGCCTACTCCACCAACGAGTTGGGTCATTTCATCACAGTCAAGGCGCTCGAGCACGGCACGGTTGAGGCCTCGGTCATTCTCACGTCGTTCATTGCGGGTGAGTATTTCCAGGGTCTGGTCGCCGACGGGCGTGGCGCGATTCCGATGTTCCGTTCGGTCATCGAGAGCGACCGGTACCTCGGATTCCAGCCTGGCTTGCCGCGGAGCATGAACATCATCAAGGACAACTTCCTGAGTCCTGATGGTTACGGGCTCCACTTCTTCAGCGGTTGGGCGCAATGGTGGAACATCCTGCACGACGAGACGCAGCCCGCGCTGGTTGGCGAATTGCCGGCCCGCGAGGCGCTCCTCAACGCCCAGGCCGAGTGCGACAAGCACCTGGCTACGCTGCAATAGGCACGTTTCGCGCTCATTCAAGCGATTGAGTGACGTGGATGTGCCGGGCGGGCGCCACAAAATGGCGCCCGCCCGGCCGCCTATGAACTGAGGAAACTTTGCGAACAACACGATGGCAACGCTGGAGCGGATTGCTCTTCATCGCTCCGTGGCTGATAACGTTCCTTTGGTTCACACTGGGACCGTTTATTGCATCCATGTACCTCAGCTTCACCAACTATCGGTTTATTGGCCTGCCATCGTGGGTGGGTTTTGATAACTATGTGAGGCTCTTTACTGATGATCCCAAGTTTATACGCAGCATCATAAACACCCTGTACTACACGGCAGTACATGTGCCAGGAATCATGGTCATGGCATTCTTCGTCGCCTTGTTACTAAACCAGAAGGTCAAGGGACAACCGATCTATCGCACCGCCTTCTATCTCCCATCCGTCGCGGCCGGCGTCGCAACGGCCTACCTCTGGATTCTGCTATTGCAGCCGAACGGCCTGGTCAATCAGTTTCTCGGCCTTGTCGGCATCGAAGGTCCTCGTTGGCTGACCAGCCAACACTGGGCCATGCCGGCGCTGATTCTCATGAGCTTCTGGGGCCTGGGTACCACGATGATCATCTATCTTGCGGCGCTGCAAGGCATCCCACAACATCTGTACGAGGCTGCGAGCGTCGACGGAGCCGGCGTCATTCGCAAGATGTGGCATGTAACCGTGCCGATGATGACGCCGGCTATCTTTCTTACCGCCGTGCTGCAGATCATTGGTTCCTGGCAGGTGTTCACGCAGGCGCTGATCGTAACGAATGGCGGACCGCGCGACGCCACGCTTTTCATACTCTTGCATCTCTATCGCACTGGATTCCAGTACTACCAGATGGGCTACGCGTCGGCGATTGCCTGGATACTGTTCGTGATCATCCTGGTGTTCACGATCATCCAGTTCGGCATAGCCAGGCGCTGGGTCTATTACGAAGGCGCCACGGAACGGTAAGCCATGACCGCACGAACAATCGACACAGGCCTGGCGCCTTCTCAGGCGTCCGCCGGCGGCAGCACCATACGGTCCAGACGAGCCCAAAGCCTGCGCTTGATTGTGCGTTTCGTGATTTATGTCGCCTTGATCGGCGGCAGCATCATGTACGCGATTCCATTCTTCTGGATGATCCGTGCATCGCTTATGCGCCTGGACATGTTCTATGAGGTCCCGCAGCCGCTATTCCCCAACCCCCCGGCCTGGCATAACTTCACGGACGTCTGGCAGGTCGGACCGGTCGGCTGGTGGCTTGTAAACAGCACCATCGTGTCGTTTATCGCCGTGACGGTGGGGACGTTCATAAGCGCGATTGTCGCGTTCGGCTTCGCCCGTCTCAGGTTCCCAGGGAATCGTATTTTCTTCCTCATCGTGCTTTCGACCATGATGCTTCCTCAACACGTCACAATCATTCCTCAGATCATTCTCTTTCGCGAACTCAACTGGCTCGACACGCTGCTGCCCCTGACCATACCGTTGCTTGGCGGGACGCCTTTCTACATCTTCCTCCTCCGCCAGTTCTTTATGACGCTCCCGCTGGAACTCGACGAAGCAGCCCAAATCGACGGCGCGTCGCGAATGCGTGTGTTCTGGACCGTCATCATGCCGCTCTCGAAACCTGCCGTAGCCACCGTGGCGGTGTTTTCCTTCATTAGCCACTGGAACGACTTCTTCTTCCCACTGATCGTCTTGCAGTCTTCCGAGAAGCTTACGCTTGCGGTAGGAATGCGCTGGCTGCAGGCCGGGCAGTACGAGGCGCAGCGGCTGCATCTGCAGATGGCCATTGCCCTGATCGCAGTAGCGCCGATCGTAATCGCATTCTTCCTTGCGCAGAAGCACTTCATCCGCGGAATCGCGCTGACGGGCATCAAGGGCTGAGGTTCGTAGCCTCAGTGCGCGACGCCGTAACACCCATCGCGGTTCCGCTATGCGGCGTCGAATAACCGGCCACGGATCGCTGATGCCGACCCCCAGGAAGCGCTCAGTAGCCGCGCGCGCACATCCGGCCGGCTCATCCGCAACTCCAAGCCTCGGCACCAGTCTGACAGCCCCTATCAATACGTCACGACAGCCCGCCACATACTCAGGCAAGCCAATCACCGTACGCTCGACTCCCATTCGAGTGATTCGCGCGCTGTCTCGAGCCCTGATCTACCTGCTGCTTCTAGGCGGCAGCGTTATTTACGCGATCCCGTTCATCTTTATGGTTCGCTGGTCTTTCATGAGCACCAGCCAAGTGCATGATCCCGACTTGTTCTGGCCGATGCCCATGGCCTGGGAAAACTACACCTACGTATGGGGCAGCACGTTTCTGGGTTGGTGGATATTCAACTCGTCACTTGTGACGTTCATTGGAGTGACAGTCGGGACCTTCGTAAGCTGTGTCGTTGCCTACGGATTCGCTCGTCTCGATTTTCCAGGCAATCGAGTACTCTTTATCGTCTTGCTGGCGACCATGATGCTACCGCTGCACGTTACGATTATCCCCTTTGTTATCATCATGCGGGAACTCGGTTGGCTCGACACACTCTGGCCGCTAATCGTTCCCGGTCTGGGTGGCGGCGCGTTCTACATTTTTATCCTGCGGCAGTTCTTTATGACGATTCCCATTGAACTCGACGAAGCCGCGCGAACGGATGGCGCCTCTCGCGTCGGCATCTTATTCCGGGTTATCCTACCGCTCTCGAAGCCGGCAATCGCGACGGTTGCGGCGCTGTCTTTCATTGGCAACTGGAACGACTTCTTCCTGCCGCTGATCGTTCTGAACTCGCCCCAACAGGTAACCCTTGCAGTGGGGCTACGCTACTTTGGCGGCGGACAACTCGTGGAGGCGCAGCACACATATCAGATGGCGTTGGCCATGATATCCGTAATGCCAATAATTGTGATCTTCTTCTTCGCCCAACGCCAGTTCGTCCGCGGCATCACACTTACCGGCATCAAAGGCTAGCGATTAGCGCGCACGTGGCTTGACCAGAAGCGGGTCGGGCGAATCGCCGTACCTTTACCCTGGGCCAAGAGCCGCCAGGTTGTCGCGAACCTTCTCGGCGCCTTCGACGATATCTTCCATGGCCTGGGGTCCGCTGAGCATCATGTTCTGGGTAACCCATAGATCTTCCGTTGCGCAGGCGTGCTCCGCCTGCGGGCAGGACATCGAGGCGTAGTCCACATCGGGTCCACCATCGCCTCGCGGCCATACCAGCGATAGTTCACCGTTTGGATCACTGAACAAGTCGGCTCGGTTCATAGGACGCCTGTAGCCGGTCCGGATCCCGATTCCCTCCGCCTGCATGGCTTCGACGAAGCGTTCTCGGGGCAGCCCCTCGAAACCTTCAACGTCGTAGCGAACGATGTGCAGGTGGTTGGCGTTGCGCGTCACGTAGGGATCCTCGCGGCGTGACGACAGCCCATCGACGTCTTCGAGCAGTTCGGCAAGGTACTTGCCGTTCTCGGACCGTCGCCGGGTCTGCCCCTCCAGGCGGTCGAGTTGCGCGCTGGCCAGGGCCGCCAGCACTCCGCCCAGACGGCGGTTGCCCGAGCTATACGGGAACCATTCGTCAGGCTCGGCGGCCGGCACGTCGATGTCCATCTCACCGAACCGCATCACGCGTCCACCGATATCCATCTCGGAATAGGCGATGGCGTGCTTGTAGATTTCCAGATCATTCGTCATGACCGCGCCGCCAACGCCCGGCGTGAGGTTCTTTCCGGGGCCGAGGCTGAAGCAGCCGACGTCGCCGATCGTGCCGAGGCCGCGATCATTCCAGGTCGAACCGTGGGCGTGGGCCGAGTCCTCGATCACCTTCAGGTCGCGCCGGCGAGCAATGTCGAGGATCGCGCCCATATCACAGGCCAGGCCGCCGAAGTGCACCGTCATGATCGCGCCGGTGCGCTCGGTAATCGCGGCCTCAATCAGACGCGGATCGATGTTGTAGGTCTCAGGGTCCATGTCGACGAAGATCGGCACCAGCCCCACGTTCAGCACCGCGGTCGGGCTGGCCATGTAGGTGTAGGGCGAGAGGATGACCTCGGAACCGCGTGGTAGCCGCAACGCCCGCAGGCCGATTTCCAGCGCGCTGGTTCCGCTGCTGACCGCCAGGCAGTACTCGGCGCCCTGGTAGGCCGCGAACGATCGTTCGAAGTTGGTCAGGCTTCGGTCGCCGTCGCCGGAAGCCCAGTTGCCGGTTCGCAGCGCGGCGACCACGGCCTCGATTTCGGCCTCGTCGAACTCAGGCCACGCGTTGTAGGGCTCGGTTCGGATGGGCGTTCCACCGTGTAGCGCCAGCGCTGACATGCCTGAAGCTCCTTCCGCCGCCGTTCCAGCCGAACGGGGTATGGCGCGCATGCTACGCCTCCGCGGCGTCGCGCGCTTAGCACTGGCCGCCAGGAACCGTCGGTTCGTCTACTATCCTCTCCATCCCGGCGGCTGGAGGGAACGGACATGGACCGCAAGCTCAAAGTCGGATTCATCGGCTGCGGCGGAATCTCTCGGCTCTACACCGATATTTACGCGGGCATGACCGACCTGGCCCAGGTGGTGGCCACGGCCGACCTGTATCCCAGCCTTGCCGAAGACCGGGCCGCAGCCATCCACGAGGCGTACTCCGCCGAGGCCGCCCGGCAGCGCGCCCTGGCAATCAACGCCCGAGACGACGAGTCCCGGGAGACGGCCCGGCAAATGGCCGTGCACGCCCAAGCCGCAGCGGACAACAACATCCGCACCTACGACTCACACGAAGCCCTTCTTGAGGACTCCGAAGTCGATGCCGTCGCCGTTCTCACCACCCCGCCGATTCGCGGCGTGCCCGTCGTGGCCGCAGCGCGGGCCGGCAAGCACATCTTCACCGAAGGCCCCATGGCCAAGAGCGTGCAGGAGGCGGATGAGATCCTGGCCGCCGTCGAAGAAGCCGGGGTGACCTACGTTTCACAGTGCGGCGGCCGCTATACCCGAGGCTTGCAGCACGCCCGGCGCGCGATCGAGAGCGGCCTGATGGGGCCGCTGGCCGTGGCCAAGATCGAGATTAACTGGTACCACCAGCAGTCCTACTACATGGGCGGATGGCACGGGAAGTTCGACACGGAAGGCGGCGGCGCGGTCTTCCACCACGGCCGCTACGTCATTGAACCCTTCCTGTTCGCCCTCGGTTCGCCGATCGTCGAAGTCACGGCTTACTCCGGCGGCTTCCTGCGCGAGATCGAGCACGACAGCTACAGCCTGGCGCTGGTGCGCTATGCCAACGGGGCGGTGGGCATCGTGCAGGGATCCTTGTTGCATCACGCGCACCCCAGGACCGAGCAAACACGCTGGGAATTCGTGGGCCAGAACGCCTCAATGGTCGTGACCCACGAACACCTGGGCTGGGGGCAGCCGACCGTGCTACTGAACACCGGTCGCGAGAGCGTGTTCAAGCACACCCTCTCGTTCGGTTCCACAAACACTCCGGGGGTGGAGGCCGAATTGGAGGCGCTTGGCGACGGATTAGATGACTACCCGGAGGCGCCCAGCCAGCTCCATCAGAGCCGGCTATGGGCCAGTTGCATTCTCGAAGACAAGCCGATTCCCTTCCCGCAGAGCATTGCGCGGCAGCATGTGGAACTGACCCGCGCCATCTACAAGTCCGCCGCCACTGGCACGACGGTCCAACTGCCGCTGGACCGGGACGACCCCTACTACAGCTTCGAGGGCCGTCTGCCCCGTCCCGACTGGATGCCGCGCTTGCCCACGGACTGATACATAACCGGAGGGCGACGATCGCAGAAACAGAGGGCCGCCGCCCGGCAGGCAACTCAGCTGGCGGCGCCGGTCCAGTCCAGCACAACGCCCGTCCAGCCGATCGGGCCTCGCGCGATCATCGCGTACATCTCCTGGGCCTCTGCGAATGGCACGTGGTGCGACACCAGGTGGTCAACAGCCAGGCCGCCCCGTCCCATCAATTCGTAGATGTAGGCGCGATTCGCCGGACGCGTCCAGCGCTGCATGTGGTAGGCGGTCAGCGGGTACAACCGCGTCTGGTAGGTGCCGGTGATCGTCAACTCCTTGCGCAGCAACTCCTCCTGCAACCGAATATCCACGGCGCCCGGCGGGCTGCCCGTCAGGGTCACCGTCCCGCCCGCCGCGGTGGCTCGCATGCAGTCCGGCAGGATCGCCGGCGTGCGCGTGACCATGGATACAACCCGAGCGCCCTCGCCGCCGGTCAACTCGATCACCCGATCCACGGCATCCTCTTGGCTGGCGTTGACCGTATGGGTCGCGCCGCTCCGCCGAGCCAGCGCCAGCCGGTCGTCCTGCAGATCGATCGCAATCAGCGGGTACGGATTCACCATGGCCGCGAACTGCGTCACCAACTGCCCCACCACGCCTTGCCCGAACACCGCCACGGAGTCCCCGATGTACGGACGCCCGCGACGCACGCCGTGCAGAGCCACGTCGGCCAGTGAAAGAAAGGTGGCCTGCACGTCCGTGACCGTGTCTGGAATCTTGGGCGGAGGGTAGTGTTCCCTTCCCTCAGCCACCCGCGGCTCGTCCACTTCAACCAGATGTGCGCCGTGGTGCGGCGCAGTCGCGTACACCCGGTCGCCCTCGCGATAGCTCGCGACTTGCTGTCCAACGGCGTCCACAACCCCGACGCTTGAATATCCCGGTGATCGTCGTTCAACGCTCGGCGACTCAAAGCTGTTGCGTTCCGATCCGGCGCTGATCAGGGACTGGGTGGTGCGGACCCGGATCTGGTTGGGCCGAGGGTCCGGCACCGTCACTCTGTCGATCGTAACGCGACCCGAGCCCACAAACGCCACCCGCGGCACATCAATTGCCGGCACGTCCACTCCTCCTAGTCACGGCGAGCCCCATCGTCACATGCCGGCGGGAGGTCGCGAGGCTGAGGCGATACGGCCACCGTATTGAAGGGCAGATTATGGATTTATGTCAAACTGCCGGGCGAATGTAACCGTCTAGACTGCGTCACCTCTGCGGGCATCCTCTGCTCGTTTCCCGAGCAATTGCGAGGCCACATGCGAATCACCGAGCTCGAGACCATTGTCATCCAGCAGCCCGGGCCGCTGCGTGTCATCGAAGATTCCATCCACCGGATCGCCTCCGGCCGGGACCTCGTCGTTCGCCTGCACACCGAAAGCGGCATCTACGGCACCTACACCCTCAGCATTGCCGGCTACGGCGGTGACCTGACTCGCCAACTCTTCGAAGTCGAGATGCGCAAACTCGTCGTCGGCCAGGACGCCTCCATGCCCCGCCGCCTGCGCCGGCACCTGTTCGACCAAACCGAGTACTACGGGGTCAGCGGTCTTGGGGCTTTTGGCATCTCCGTCATCGACTACTGCGTCTGGGACATCCTGGGCAAGGCGAGGGATACGTCCGTTGCGCAGTTGCTCGGCCAGTATCGAACCGAGATCCCGGCTTACGGCATGGTGGGCTGGTTGAATTTCCCCGAGGACGAACTCGTCGCGCAGTGTCAGCGCGCCATTGACGCCGGCTACCGCGCCGTCAAGATGAAGGTCGGCGCGCCCAACCTGGCCGACGATCTGCGTCGTCTGGAAGCCGTGCGTAACGCCCTAGGTCCAGACATCCACGTGATGATCGACGCGAACCAGATTCACCCCGTCGACGAAGCCATTCGCCGCGGCAACGCCTACGAGCCGTACGACATCTATTGGTACGAGGAGCCGCTGCGCCCCTGGATGAACACCGAGTACGGCGAACTCCGAGCCGCCGTGTCGGTTCCAATTGCCACTGGCGAGAATATCTATGGCAAGCATGCGGTGCTCGACTTACTGGAGAAGCGCGGCGTGGACATCCTGCAGCCCGACGCCCGACGCGCCGGCGGCGTGATGGAAATCATGGAAATGGCCGCCCTGGCCGACGCCTACAACGTCCGGATCGCCACCCACGGCGGCTGGCAGCACAACGCACAGCTACTCGCCGCCATGACCAACAGCATTTACCTTGAAGCCAAAGGTACAACCCACG
>DAOUJT010000144.1:0-12382 GCA_034422315.1 Chloroflexota bacterium
TGGCGCGCCGATCCGGAGTCGATTCGGGCTGAGATCGAGTCGGAGCTGGGGTATCCGGTCTTCACCAAGCCGTGCAACCTGGGTAGCAGCGTCGGCATCAGCAAGGCGCACAACGCGGACGAGCTGGGCCCGGCGATGGATCTGGCAGCGAAGTACGACCGGCGGCTGATCGTCGAGGCCGGCATTCCGAACGCCCGCGAGATTGAGGTGAGTGTGTTGGGCAACGACGACCCCGAGGCCTCGGTCTGCGGGGAGATCATCCCCGGCAACGAGTTCTACGACTACAACGCCAAGTACCTGGACGACACGTCACAGGAGTGCATTCCGGCTGACATTCCGGACAAACTGGCCGCCCGCATCCGGCGGATCGCGGTGGAGGCCTTCCGCGCCATCGACTGCGCCGGCTTCGCGCGGGTGGATTTCCTCGTCAACGGCGAGACCTTCGACGTGGTGTTGAACGAGATCAACACCATCCCCGGGTTCACGGAAATCAGCCAGTTCCCGAAGCTGTGGCGCGCCAGCGGTGTCGATTCGCGCGAGTTGCTGGACCGGCTGATCGAGTTGGCCCTGGAGCGCCACGCCGACCGGCGCGAGACCAGCACCAGCTACGACTGACGGCAGTAAGCCAGGGCCGTCGCCGCGGACGTGCGGTCCGAGTTTCGCGCCGCAGTGCCGTTACTAGAATTCTTGTAGTTGACTTGTGTAAAGCATGGTGTACCATGACGGTTCTGAGCCATGCGTGAGCGTCGAAGTTTCCTCAGGCACAGCCTGAGGCTGCTGGCGGGAGGCACGGCAGGCACAGTACTAGGGGGGCTAGCCACCGCTGTGCAGGCCGCCGAGTCGGCTCCGCAGCCGACCGGCTTCCCCACCGGTCAACCGGATATCGCCGACGTTCAGCCGCCCTTCCCGATCCCTACCGCGCCGACCCTGGACGAGTTGGACCTTCCCGCCACGTCGTACACGGGCGAGCTCCCGCCGCAGTCGATCGTCAAGTCGTCCCCGGTTATCACGGTCTACGGCCGCAGCTTCGGCGTGGCCCCGATCCTGGGGCTGCTTGGAGACTTGAATTCGTTCGACGAACTCGAGCGCAGCATCGCGCCCTGGGTTCAGGCCACCGAGGAGCTTGCCGGAGCCCCGGTAACCGTGGCGCCGCACCTCATCTACGCGCTCGCGCGCCCCTGCCAGGGCGCGGACGACTCGTGCCTGATCTTCCTGGACGGCTCAGGCGTGGACCTGGTGAATGAGTACATCCTGCCGGCGGCGGAGCGCGGGATGTCCGTCGTGCTGGACGCGCAGATGGGGCGTCTCTCGCCGTCATTCTTCGTGCGTCGCATGATCGACATGGGGTACATGGCCTATCCCAACGTGCATATCGCGCTGGATCCGGAGTTCGCCACGAAGCCGGGTCAGAACATGCCCGGGCATCCCATCGGATGGCTGTCGGCCAATGCGATCAACGAGGCGCAGCGCATCCTGGCCGACTACGTGCGCAGCGAGAACCTTTCGCATAAGAAGATCATGATCATCCACCAGTTCGTGGACGAACTGTCGGACTCGTGGTCGATGGTCTATGGCAAGCGGAACCTGGAAGTCTTCCCGGAAGTCGACCTGGTGCTGGATGCCGACGGCTTCGGCAGTCCCGACGCCAAGATTCTCAAGTACAACGCCATCACCAATCCCGAGGCGTATCCGCACCTGCAGTGGCGGGGCATCAAGATTTTTCAGCACAACAAGTACGCGCCGCGCTTTTCGGACTCGCCGGTGCTGACCCCGCGGCAACTGTTTGGGCTTGACTCCACGCGGGCCGGCTGGCGCATGTGGGCGCCGCCGCACCTGATCGTTCTGGCCTGACCGACCTCGACGCCGCTAGCCCTGTGGCGGTCCCGCCAGGTTGCTGAACGACTGCGCGGCGCTCGACCCCAGCACGCGCAGAACGGCGGCCACGGGCTCGGCGGCCGCGGCATCCCTGAGTTCGACTTCAACCAGGGCGCCCGCCTTGAGACTGGTCCATTCGTCGTCCTCGCGGGCCTCCGGCGGGATCTGCACACGAACGCCGTTGAGCGTAAGGGCGTCCTCCGCCCGTTCGTCCACAAAACCCTGCCAGCGGGTCACGACCGGGCCGTCGGACGGGTCGACGGGCGCGACCTCGCGCGCCACCAGCACATAGGACGAGGCCGCGCGTAGCGCCTCGAAGGTCACCTGCACGACATCGCCGGGCGCCATCGGTCCGTGCAGCACGAGCGGGGTGTCCAACGGCCGGCTGAAGACGATGCCGCCAGCGCGGACGCTGAAGGAGTCGATGGACACCAGGATTCCCTGCAGGGTGGGTGGCGCCGGGACGCCCGGCGGTTCAGCGTCCGCCGCGGGCGTGGGTGACTCGGTGGTTACAGGGGTTGGGGTCGGTGAGACGTCCGGCGGCGGCGTGGCGTCAGCTGGCGGCACGGTTTCCACGGGGGTTGGCTGAGGGCTGGGCGTCGCCTCGGGCGTGGGCGTTGACTCATCCTCCACCGGCGTCGTCTCGGGGCCGGGCGTCGCCTCGGGGGTCGGACTCGGCGTACCGTCCACGACGGTTGGCGTCGGTGTGGCGTCGGATGGAGCTTGCGGCGGTTCGGTCTGCGAGGGTGTGCCGTCGCCGGGCGTGGCCTCCGGAGTCGCGGTCGGCTCGCCGTCCGCGGCGGTTGGCGTCGGCGACTGGGTCGAGGCCGCCTCGGGCGTGGGCGTGGGTTCGCCTTCGGCCACCGTCGGCGTCGGGGAGGCGTCCGGGACCGGCGTGCTTTCATTCGCCGTGGGCTCGGGTGTGGGCGATGCCTCGGGGGTTGCGGTCGCCGTGGCCTCCGGCGTCGGCTCCTCGGTGGGCGGCGGCGCGCCGTCCGCTGGCGTCGGTTCCGGGCTGGGCGAAGGCTCGGGCGCCGCGGTGGGCTGGCTGTCCGCGGAGAGCTCGGAGACAACTTCGGCCGGCTCGATGAGCGACAGTCCAACCAGCGTCAGGCTGCCGTCGGCGGCGACCAGGGCCTCGGCCCGCACGCGCGCCGTGATGGGCACGGCGTCCACCGCCTCCGCTTCACCTCGGGCAATCGAGATGCCGGCCACGACAAGCGTCTGGTCGGTCACGGCGAGCAGTTCGCCGGTAACGACCACCGCAGTGCCAGTGACATCAATTACCGGGACGGGTGGCGCCGTCGGCGTTGGCTCAGGCGTGGCCTGCGGCGTAGGGGCCGTGGTCGGGGTGGCGGCAGGCGCGGCGGGTGTGGGCGACGCGGTGGGCGCGGGGAGGGCGGCCGGCGTGGGGCTGGGACTGGAAACCGGCGCCAGCGCGACCGCGGTTGGCGTGAGGCCTAGATCGGGCGTCGCGGTGGGCGCGGCCAGGAGAATCGGTCCGCTGTGGACATCCTGCAGACCGGCCTTCGCCTGCGAACGCGCCCGCGTAATGGGGACACGCTGCGCCTCCGCGGCCGCGTGCGTGAGCGAGTTGAACCTCGTGTCGTGCTCGGCCAGGCGCCGACGGTAGTCCTCGGCTACGTCCCCGGTGCGCTCGGCACCGGGTTGGGCATCGCGGGCCACGGCGCCAAGCACGTCCACGCCCTTGCGCACGACATCCTGGTAGGCGGTGCTGGCGCGGGCCACGGCGACGGCGTCCCCGGTCCCCGCAGCCGATTCGATCTCGCGCAAGCGTTGTTCGGCGGTATCCAGGTAGAGATACGCCTTCTCCTCATTGGGAGCGAACCCGATGCGCAGTTCTTCGAGCGTGAGCCGGTAGCCATAGAGGGCGCTATCGGGCCCGCTGTTCACGGCGGCCAGGGTCACGCCGCCGTAGGCGATCAGCGCGATGGCAAACGCCGCGGCCAGACCCGCCATGCGCACCGGCATAAAGCGCGGGAACCACCAACTGAACCGCTCCCAGGCGCTGGCGGGTTCAGGCTGCCGGTCCAGCCGCGCGCGCAGGCGCTGCAGCTCCTCGTCAATCAGTCGCGCCCCGCGGTCCACCGCCTGCCGGTCCAGCGGCAATGGCGCGAGGGCCTGCAGATCGAGCGCGACGACCAGCATGTCGCGCAGCCGCTCTTCGTGTTCGGGGTAGGCCGCGACGCACGCATCGAGGGTCGCCTCGCCGCGCAGCAGGCGGTCGAGCGACGTATGGAATGCCGACTCGATGTCCGTGCTCACCTGGCGTCCTCGGCCATGACCTTGCGAAGGGCGGCGACCGCCCTAAATTGCAACGCGCGAATGGCTGGTTCGTTACGGTTCATGAGCTGGGCGATTTCGCGGTGGCTCATGTCCAGGGCGAATCGGTAGCTGAGAACCTGGCGCTGGTCTTCGGTGAGCGACTGCATCGCCTCGCGCAGTTCCTCGCGGCGTGCCAGCGACTCGAAGTGCGCGTCCAGCGTTTCGCCACGCTCGGCGACCAGCGCCTCGTCCAGCGACACGGTGCTGCGGGTGGCGCGCCAGTTATCCACCACCACGTTCTTGGCTATGCGGTAGATCCAGCCGTTGAACTCGGGGATCGAGCGGTGTTGGTAGCGCCCGATCGCCTGCATGGCGCGCAGGAAGACCTGGTTGGTCAGGTCTTCGGCCAATACCCGGTCGCTCACCTGGTACGCGATGTAGCGGTGAATCCGGTCGACGTACAGTCGATAGAGTTCCCCGTAGGCCTCGCGGTCCAGCGTGGCGGCGAGTCGGATGACCTCATTCAGTCGCTCTTCGTTTGGCTCAGCGTCCAACGGCACGGCAACGGTGGTCCTGGCGCTCTCTGAACGCCGGTGGGTATGGGTCTGTTACGGGGCGGCGCGGCCTCGGGCCGCCGCGACTCAGCGCTCGGCCAGTTCGCTGAACCAGGCGCGGGTACGTGCGAGGCCTTCGGGCAAGGCCACGCGTGGGCGCCAGTCCAGCAACTCACGGGCGTAGGCCGCGTTTCCAAGGTAGCGCTCCACTTCCGCCTGTGGGTGCGGATGCGGCACCTGGCGGACGCGACCGGCGCCGGCGTCGATCAGCGCCGCCAACTCAGCAATGCTCGTCTCTCGTCCAGTCGCCAGGTTCAGTGTCTGTCCCACAGCCGCCTCGACCGACGCATCGACAATGCCGCGGGCCGCATCCTCAACGAAGAGGAAGTCGCGCGTCTGCGCCCCGTCCCCGTGCACGTCCAGCGTCCGATCCGCCATGGCGGCCTGCAGGAAGCGTGCGACCACGCCGCCTTCCAGGTCGCTGCGCTGCCAAGGGCCGTAAATGTTGAAGGGCCGCACGATCGTGTCGCGCAGGCCAAACGCCCGTCGATACCCCATGGCCAAGTCGTCGGCCGCAAGCTTGGACGCCGCGTAGGGCGAAGCCGGAACAGTCGCGGCCCCTTCGTCCAGCGGGCCGGCGGCCGAGGCGTAGACGTGGCAGGTACTCACCAGCACCAAGCGCAGATTGGCCGTCCGCGCCGCTTCCAGCACGTTGAGCGTGCCCAGCACGTTGGCGCGAACGGCCGGAACAGGCCCGTGAACGCTGGCGCCGACGTCCACGGAAGCCGCCAGGTGGAACACGGTGTCCACTCCCAGGAGTCCCTCCCGCAGCGCCGCCGGATCGACCACGTCGCCCTGTGTCAGCCCCAGGTAGCCGGGCCGCCCGGCGAACGCGTCCAACGAGCCGGACCGCGCGCGCGCGAGGTTGTCCAAAATGCGCACCGCCACGCCGCGGTCCAGCAGTTCGCCCACGACGTGCCGGCCAATAAAGCCGGCGCCGCCGGTGACCAGCGCGCTCATCCGTCCACGGCGCGCAGCCAGTCCACCGTGCGCCGCATGCCTTCGTCGAACGGCGTCACCGGATTCCAGCCGGTCGCCTGGCGAATGCGCGTGGCGTCGGCACGCAAGGCCGGCAGGTCGGTACGCCGCCCCGGCGTTTCCACGATTTCGCTGTCGGACCCGGTGACCGCCAGCACGGTCCGGGCAACCTCGCGGATCGCTGTCTCACGCCCGGTCCCGATGTTGAACACGGAGCCGGCCAGCGCCACGCCCTGGTCAATGACCCGCGCGTAGGCGTCCACGGCGTCGTCGATGTACATGAAGTCCCGCGTCTGCCGGCCGCCGTTCTCCAGCGGTAGCGGGTCGCCCCGCAGCGCAAGACGGGCAAAGGCCACCGTCACGGCCGGGTACCCCACGATGTTCTGGTGCGGGCCAAACGTGTTGAAGTTCCGAATTACCACCACCGGATGGCCCCACCAGCGGTTCAGGGCCAGGCAATGCAGCTCGCAGGCGGCCTTGGAGACGGCGTACACCGTGACGGGACGCAGCGGATGGTCCTCGTCCATGGGCACGCGGACCGGCGGACCGTAGACCTCGGGCGACGAGGCGTAGATCAGCAGCGGCGGCCGCGTCATTTCGGCGATGGTGTGGGCGAACCGAAAGGTGCCCGCCTCGTTGTTGGCGAAATAGGCGTGCGGCCGCTCCATGGACTCGGGCACCGAAATGCGGGCGGCAAAGTGCACGATCACGTCGGGCGCCCAACGGTTGAGCTCGGCCGTTGTGAGGTCCGCAAAGTCACGGCGCACGATTTCGAGCGCACGCCTGGCTTCCGCCTCAGGCGTCAGCGGCTCGCCGCCCGGAAAGTGGCGCGAAAAGTCGTCCACGGCCACCACCGAGGCGCCGGGATCGTCGCTCAACAGCCGCCGGGTCAGGTTGAACCCGTACATGCCAGCGGCGCCCGTGATCAATGCACGCATGAAGGTCAGTCTCGTTTGTGGGTAGCTCGCAGGGCCGGCGAGTGGAAATGTAGGCCTACGAGGCGCAGATTATAGGGGCGCTCGAAAGGGAGATTCTCATGGCACTACTGGCGGACGACGACATCCAGGCGCGGTTGGCGGAGCGGTCCGGCTGGACCTGCGAGGGCGGCGCCCTGGTCAAAAAGTTCGAATTGGAAGATTTCATGGCCGTCGTGAACCTGGTCAACGCCGTGGCACCGGAGGCCGAGGCCGCCGACCACCACCCCGACATGTTCATCAACTACCGGCGCATCACGTTCACCTTGTCGACCCACAGCGAAGGCGGCGTGACCGAGAAGGACTTTGCGCTGCTGGACGAGATCGAGCGGCTGGCGGGGTCGTAAGCTGAAGCCAGATACCGGTGCCTCTGCGGGCGGTCAGAGCCCAACGTTTCACTCACGCGAAACATTTGCCTGTCTCCTGACTGGGTGCAGGCACCCACGGAAGTGACCCGTGGGAAGGAGGGACCATGGCCACGACGGAAGCGCGTGTGAGCCGGCTCGAGGGCAGATTCGAGCATCTGGCAACAAAGGCCGATGTCGCGAACCTGAAAGTCTGGATCATCGGGCTGCTTCTGACCGTCGTGGTCTCAGTGTTCCTTTCCGCCGCGACCCTGGTTATTCAGCTGCTTTCCTAGCCGTGGGGTCCGGAATCACCATGCGCTCAAGGACCAGGCAGGAGTCACCGTGAGCGGGGATGCAGTCCTGATTGTGGCCACCGTCATCGTGGCGGCGCTTGTCGTGTTGCTGGGGCTCGGGGGATTGAACGTGGTGCTGTGGCGCGATGTGCGAGCAGAGATCCGCTCGCTCTCGAGCCGATTGGACGCCCTCTGCGAGCGCCTGGTTCGCATCGAGAGGCGGCTCGGCGGGCCAAACTCGAACTCCGTCTAAGCCCCCTCGTCGGCCGGATACGCCTTGAAAAGGCTCAGTCCGGCGAGGCCGGAGCCTTGACTCGGCCGCGGGCGCCGATGAAGAAGTTGTCGGTCTGGATGACTTCGACCTCGGTGCAGACGAGGCCCAGCAGGGAGTGCAGTTCGTCGGGTGACCAGTAGATCTTCCAGATCGTGAACTCGCGGCCGTCGTTGAGCCGCCGGTGCTGCCGCTGCACGCGGTCGCCTTTGACGTACTGGTCGGATGCGCCCGAGTGTTCCGCCTGCTTCGAGTCCACCAGCACGATCCATCCACCCGGCCGCACGATGCGCGCCGCCTCGCCGATGAACTCCGCGGAGCGCGCGATGGGCACGTGGCTCAGCCAGAACCCGAACATGCAGGCATCCACCGAGCCGTCGCCGGCCGGCAACCGGTAGGCGTCGGCCCGGCAGCGGCCGAGCGGCAGGTGATCTTCGTCCCGCTGCCGTGCCTCGTCGAGCATCTCAGATGCGTAGTCGGAGGCAATCACCCGGTTGCGCGCGGCGAGCAGGCGCGTCCACCAGCCGGTGCCCGACGCCACTTCGAAGACGCTGGCGCCGGTCAGCGACCCGACGAACCGTTGCAGCTCGGCCATTTCCCGATGCCACGAAGCGTCGGCCTCGGGACCGTGCGCGTAGCGGCCCTCGCGCAGGATCCACTGCTCGAACTCCGGGGCGCGCGCCCGGTAGTAGTCCCTGGTGTCGGCTTCGACCTCAGCCTCGCTGGGTATCGCCATCGGACGGCTCCTCTTCGGTCGGTTCGTCGTCGTCTTCTTCGGGGAGATCAACCAGTTCGGCCTCGTGGAGCCAGTCCAGGGTGGCGTTGAGGCCGTCGTTCAGCGCGCTGTACCTGAGGCCGAGTTCACGTTCGGCTTTCGATCCATCGAGTTGGCTGCCGTGCACGGCGATTCGCACCGCCGCCCGCGAGATCACCGGGCGCTGGCGCTTGATCCAGGCCGGCAGGCTGTAGATCAGGCCGAAGGCCTGCCAGGCCAGCGGCGAGGCCGGCCTGATCTGGAACTCGAGGTCGGCCAGTTCCACAGCCCGCTGCAGAAAGGCGAGCCGCGACAGGTTGTGGCTGGCCAGGATGTAGCGCTCGCCGGGCCGCCCGCGCACCAGGGCCAGCGCGATTCCGCGCGCCACGTCCTTGACGTAGACCCAGGCCACGGGCTCGTCCACCGAAACGCCCAGGCGGCCACTCAACGCGCCAATCAGCGCCTGGCCCGTGCCGGAGGCATCCCCGGGTCCATAGACGGTCCCCGGGTTGACGACCACGACATCGAGCGCCGACCGATCCTCCAGCAGCGCAGCCTCAGCCTCGACCTTGGAGCGTTCGTAGTCGCTGAGCGCGTAGTCCCGCCGCTCGGTGGTCTCGGTCCCAACCTCGCCTTCCTCTTCGCCGATGGTGGAGCCGCTGCTGACGAATACCAGGCGATGGGTTCCGGCCGCTCGGGCGGCATCCCGCACGTTGCAGGCGCCGTCCACGTTGGCCTCGAAGAAGTCCTGTGCCCGCGGGGCCCAGGAGTCGTGCAGGCCGGCCAGGTGGATCACAGCGGCCATGCCATCCACCGCCGCGCCCAACGTGTTCGGCTGCAAGATGTCGCCTTCCGCGGTCTCCACCCGGTTGGCGTTGAGCCAGGAGCGGTCACTGGATTCGCGAACGAGGGCGCGAACCTGGTGGCCATCGTGGCGCAGTGCCTGGATCACAAAGGGACCGAGATTCCCGGTCGCGCCGGTGACCAGGACGCGCATGTTAGCCGTCGGCGGCGGCGGCGCAGTCGTGGATGATCTCGGCCGCCCGCTGGATGTCGTCCGTGGAAACCTGGTGATACGTCACCGCGCGGCAGCGGCCGGTTTCGTTGAACCCGACGACTCGCACGCCCGCCGCATCCAGCCGGGCCTCGAACTCTGTCGGAAGACCCAACTCGGGCGCGATGTCGAAGAAGACCAGATTGGTCGCCACGGCGTCGGGGTCCACCGTCAGGCCGGGAGTGTCGCTCAGCAGCTCGGCCAGCAGGCGCGCGTTGGCGTGGTCCTGCGGGAGTCGCTGGGGAGTCTCGTCCAGCGCCACATGTCCGGCCGCAGCCAGGACGCCGGCCTGACGCATGCCGCCCCCGACCATCTTGCGTACGCGCCGTGCTTCGTGGATGTAGTCATGCGATCCCAGCAGCAGGGACCCTACCGGCGCGCCCAGGCCCTTGGAGAGGCAGAACTGGACGCTGTCGGCGCCCTGCATCAGGTCGGCAACCGAGCACTCCAGCGCCGCCGCGGCGTTGAAGATACGGGCGCCGTCCACGTGCACCCGCAGTCCAAGCTCATGGGCCGTCTGAACCAGTTCGGCCATGCGGTCCGGCGGGGTGCAGGTGCCGCCAGCGGTGTTGTGGGTGTTCTCAATCCAGACCAGGTGCGTGTCCACCAGGTGGACGTTGGGCGCCTTGACCGCGCCGCGAATCAGATCGGACGTCAGGATGCCGTTGGGCGCATCGACCGCGGCCATGGTGACCCCGACCAGCGAGGCCCAGCCGCCGACTTCCCAGGTGACCACGTGACAGCCGCGTTCGGCGATGACTTCCTGCCGCGGCCGGCAGTGGGTGAGCAAGGAACAGAGGTTGCCCTGGGTGCCGCTGGCGACGAGCAGCCCGGCGTCCATGCCGAACAACTCGGCGCAGCGCTCCTCGAGCGACCGCACCGTCGGGTCTTCACCAAAAACGTCGTCCCCGACCTCCGCCTCCGCCATGGCCCGGCGCATCGCGGGCGTGGGGCTGGTGAGGGTGTCGCTGCGGAGGTCGATCGTCGAGTTGGGCACGGCACCGCCAGCGGGAAGTCGGACTGGTGAATGGTACCGGCGCGTCAGACCGATTCCAGGAAACGCGCCAATTCGTCGCGCTGGACCGTGGGGATTGGGACATCCTTCCCGCCGACAGTCCAACGGTTGCCTTCGGCTGCCGCGGTGACTTCGCCGATGACGGCGGCCGTCGAGCCGGCGTTTCGAAGGGCCGTGAGCGCCGTGCTCGCCTGAGGGGCGGGCAGGCTGGCGAGCAGGGCGCCGGAGGCCAACAGCGCATAGGGGTCGAGCCCCAGCGCGCGACAGATTCGCCGGCACTCCGGCAGCACCGGCACCGCGTCCCGATTGACCCGCAGTCCCACGCTTGCCGCCTCGGCCAACTCGCGCAACGCGGCGGCCAGCCCGCCTTCCGTGGGATCGTGCATGGCGTGGACTTCAGCGGCGGACCGAAGGACGGCGGCCGCTGGCCGCACGGAGATTCCCGGCGTCTCTAGCCTCGAGGCTCCAGCCTGGATGTCCGCCTCGCTGACTCCGGCACATCGAAGCGCGTCGGCCTGGTCGCCGGCCAGGATGGCCGTGCCCTCGATTGCGATGTCGCCGACCAGCAACAGGGCGTCGCCCGGACGCGCGCCGGAGGTGCGAATGAGTGCGTCGCGGTCGACCGTGCCAAGCAGAGTTCCCGCAACTATCGGCGAGGTCACGCTGTCGGTGATCTCGGTGTGCCCACCCACCAGGGCCACGGCTGCGGCGGAACAGGCCTCAGCCACCTCAGCCAGCAAAGCCTGGATCTGATCGGCCGTGGTACCCGCCGGGGCCAGCACGGTGGCCAGCAGCCAGCGCGGCTCGGCACCTGTGACGGCCAGGTCGTTGCCGTTGACCGCCAGCAGATAGGTCCCGATGTCGGCGGCCGCGAAGGTAATCGGGTCGGCGGCGGCGACCAGGAGTTCAGGGCCACCGACATCAATCACGGCGGCGTCCTCGCCCGGTTCCGCGCCGACCAGCACGGCGGGGTCGCGGCGTGGGACCCGGTCCAGCGCCTGGCGCAGCAGCGGCAGCGGCAGCTTGCCGGTCGGCAGGCTCATCGAGCCGCCAGCCCGGAATGTTTCACGTGGAACATTCCCCGCGCCGCCGGCGTCCGGAGCGGCGCTAGGATGAGCGGCCCCATTTCGCGCCGGGTTCCGCGGCGTCCGTTCATGCCACAAGTCTCCCCGCCCGCTGCACGCGCCGGCGACATCGTGCCTCGACTGCACGCGAACGGACAGGCCAGCCGTGTGCTCCGGATCGACCAGTTGCCCCCGCTGCGCCTGCTGGCGGATGGCTTTCGCGACCTGCCGGGGCTGGCGGTGCTGGAAGGCGGCTCGGACCTCACTGGCGAGGGACGCTGGTCCTACCTGGCGGCCGATCCGTTCGACACGGTGCGCTGGACGACCAGGGGCGTTGTCTCCGAGGTCAGCGGCAAGCTCCCTGGTAATGGCTTCTCGGCTCTGGAAACAACCGTTCCGCGCGGCGCGCCGACAGCCAGCGAATCGCTCCCTCCATTTGCCGGCGGGGCCATTGGTTACATCGCCTACGACGCCGCTTACGCGCTTGAAGACTTGCCGGGCCGCTGTCCGGGACCGCCGCCCACGGACCTGATGTGGTTCGGCGTGTATGACTGGGTGCTGGCGCGCGACGCCCGAAGCGGCGACGGCTGGATTGTCGCGACGTCGCACGGTGGGCGCGACCCGGACGACCTCTGCGCTCAGGTGCAGTCACGCCTGCGCGTGCGCGAGACGTCGGCCCCACCACCCGCGCCGCGAACCGCCCGCACGAACGCGGACCGCCGCCAGTTCGGGCGCTGGGTGACAGCGGTGAAGGACTACATCGCCGCGGGTGATTGCTACCAGGTGAACCTGGCGCGGCGGATCGAGTTCGACGCGCCGGAGCCGGGGCTGGAGCTCTTCCAGCGCCTGGCGGCGGC
>DAOUJT010000145.1:0-15944 GCA_034422315.1 Chloroflexota bacterium
GCGTGGGGCTGGCGCGGCGGCGACTCGCGACGGAGTAAACCCTTGACCCGGACACGCCTGCGCAAGAGCCGAGAGCCTTCGTTCTCCTGGTTGGCGCTCACGTAACAAGGAACGGTGTCGGAGTCTCTCCTATTCAGCGTCGTCGGTGCGGAGCTGGTCGACGATGGCTTGGAGGGCGTCCTCGGGGTGTTGGTCGCCGAAGATGATGTTGCCGACGATGCCGTTGGTGATGAGGCCGGCCTGGCGGCGGCTGAGGGTGGAGTAGACGGCGTTTCTCATGAGTTGCTCGACGAGGTTTGCGCCTTCGGGGGGCAGCTCGGTGGCGCGGGCGGCGACGCCCTCGGCGGAGATGCGGGTGGCGGGGAGGATTGAACTGGCGCGGAGGCCGGCGGTGAGATGGCGCAGGGCGTCGTAGGCGAGTTCGGGGTTCGGCGAGTCGGCCAGCACGCCGAGCATGGCGTGGACGAAGACGGGGCTGCGGCCGGTGCCCATGTTGGGCAGCGGATAGATATCAATGTTGCTGCCGATGAGCCGGCTTGGCGGAATGAAAGCCAGGATGGTGCCGGCGAAGCCGAACTGGCCGGTGCGCTGGAATGAGCGGGTGGAGCTGCCATCGGTGATGGCCAGGCGGTGGTCGTGCACCCAGGCGCGCAGGAATTCGGCGACCTGGACGGCGGGCGGCGAGGTGAGGGGCGCGAAGTCGTTATCAGGTCCCCGAAGGTCGCCGACGGCCGACTGCAGCAACTCGTACGGCGACGGCGAGGCCGAGTAGTCGCCCTGGCCATCGGGCTCCGGCGTGAAGCGCGAGATGTAGCCCATGCCGCCCAAGCCGCCCGAAGGCGGCGGCTCCACGTGGAGGGCGCGCACGGTGTCGAGGAAGACTTCGGCGTCGAAGGTCTGCGGATCGGGGGCGGGCGGTTCGACCTGTTGCTCGAGCGCCCACTGGCGACTGAACAACAGCACATGGGGCGAGACCGCCACCGGCAGCCCGAACTGCACGCCTTCGTGTTTGCCGGTCTCCAGCAGACCCGGCCAGAAGTCGGCGGCGTTGAAGTCGGGATCCGAAACGAGAAGGTCGTCCAGCGGCGCCAGCCGGTCGTTGGCCAGCAGGTCGGCCTGGTCGGCCCGAAAGTAGACGACGAGATCGGGCTTCTGGTGCGCCACGGCCTGGAGGGAGGTGCTGATGCTGAAGGTGGAGGCGTTGCGCCCGTAGTCCAGCGACGCCTCCTCATAGGTGTAGCGGTCCTCGCCGCGCTCGCGGGCCACCACCAGGCCGTTGACGAACTGGCCGAACAGGCTGCCGCCGATGCGGTTGGTGGGATACATGGCGACCGTGACGGGCTGCTTGGCGCCGGGGGTGGGCAGTTTGACGGCGGCTCGGGGCGCGGCCGCGGTGACGTTGCGGGCCTGGGCGCGGGCGCGTTCCAGGTTGCGTTGCAGATCGGCGCGCAGGCCCTCGGGAAGGGACCCCGCGACCTCTTCGGCCGGCGACTCCCCGCAGGCGGCCAGGGCGAGGGCGCCCAGGGAGGCCGCGCCAGCGGCGAGGGCCTGGCGGCGGTTGAGGCGCGGAGGGGTGTTCACAGGCCCTCCAGGTAGTGGGTGTATATCCAGGTTAGGCCGACGCCGAGGATCAGGCCCAGGGCCAGGCCAGCGAGGTCAGCTCCCAGGCCGGCCGATAGCGGCGCCAGGTCGGGGGGATCGCCCCGTCCGGCCATATTCCAGCGCCAGACTCCGGCTTCCGTGGCATAGAGGAGCCAGCGGGTGAAGAACCAGCCGACCAGGGTTCCGCCGCCGGTGAGCAGCCCGTAGCGCCGCAGGCGCTCGCCCAGCGGGGCCCCGTGCAGGTAGGACCCGGTCTGTCGGGCGAGGCGTTCGGCCAGATGGCGGCGGCGGGTGGCATCTGAGGTGTCAGCATCCGCCAGCACCTCGTCAGCCCACCGATTTCGCTCATAGGTGCTGTGTTGGTGGGCGCTCTGTCTGTAGAACTCGCGGTCTGACTTGATCTGGAGCGCCGCCTCATGCTCGATGATGGGCCGCGCGTAGGCGGCGGCGTCCAGCAGGCTGAAGCGCGGCAGCATCCGCCTGTAGAGACCGGGAAACCCCGCGCCGAACGCCAGGGACAGCAGAGGGACTCCAAAGAAGGCCAGCAGCCCCACGGTGTCGCCAGCCGTTTGCGGACCGGCCTGCATCCAGACGACGGCCACGATGAACGCGGCCACGACCAGCCAGACCACAGCGGTTTCAATCAGGTAGACGCGCCGTGGCGCCAGGTCGATGAAGGTGTCCAGCGCGCCGGCGCGACGCCAGCGGTTGCGGGTGACCAGCGCGGTACCCGCGCCCGCAATGCCCAGGGCCCAAGTGGTCACCAGAATCGTCGGGATGAGACTAAGAAGCGAACCCTGGTTAGACGCAGAGGGCGCCGGCGTTGCGGGTCCGGCGGGCTCGAGGGGTGTGTCCACGAGTATCGACACGATGCCACCGAATCCCACGAACAGGAGGAGCGCCGCGAGGCCGACAACCGCCATGACGGCGCCGACCACGAAGCCCGCCCAGACGATGTCACGCGGGGCGGCCAATGCCGCCCGCACGCGGTACAGGTAGATCTGGTACGCAGCCACGGCCTGGGAATGCGGGTAGCCGGCGTAGACCAGCGCCTGCTGGGCGGCGCGGATGTCGTCGCGCGAGTCGCGTTGGGGGTTGGAGAGCCAGGACACTTAGGCACCGTCGCCGGTCGGGCCGCCGCCTGCCTCAACCTTGGCGAGCGGCGATCCCTTATGCCCTCGCTACTTTACGATGCTGAGGCCTCGGGGTGCTCTGACGGCACGTTCCGGCTTGCCGGGCACGGTGTTCGGTCTATCGCCTGCGGCGGCCGCTCCTGGAAACGTCCAGTCGAGCCAGGACTTCGTCGGCCCAGGTGCTGCGGTCGTAGAAGGCGCGGTGAAAGGTGCCGCGCCCGTGTGTCTCACGTTCTGAATCGATCTGCATCGCCACCTCAAGCTCGATGATGGGACGTGCGTACGCGGCGGCGTCGAGCGGGCTGACGCGGGGGAGGAGCCAGCGGTAGAGGCTTGGGAACACGGCGGCGAAGAAGAAGGCCAGCATTGGAATCCCGGCAAAGGCCAGCATCACGATTGCCCCGGTGACCATCTCTTCGTCGCCTCGCCACCGGACGGCCAGGACCATGAGGGCGCCGATCCCCACCCAAACCGCCACGGACTGCAGCAGATAGGTCTGGCGCGGGGCGACGTCGCTGAACGTCACCAGCACACCCGCACTCCGCCAGCGGCCGCGGGTGACGAGAGCGGTCGCCGCCCCGGCCACTGCCAGGATGACGATGGACGTTGCCGCCGGCAGAACCAGGTCGAGCGGCGACCTGACTGAAGTCCCGGGCTCGTATGTCCCGGGCACGACGATCGGTCCGGCTGGACCTGGCGAGGGGACCCCAGAACCTAATATCACGACTAGCAGGAACGACAACACGCCCGCCGTGAGCATCAGGGCAACGGCAATGGCCGCGCCCGCCAGGAAGCCCGCCCTGAGCGTGTGGCGATGCGAGGCCAAGGCCGCCCGCACGCGGTAAAGGTACGTCTCGTACTCGGCGGTGGCCTGGGTACGCGGGTAGCCGGCGAACGCCAGCGCCCGCTGAGCGGCATCGATGTCCTCGCGCGAGTCGCGTTGGGGGTTGGAGAACCAGGGCATGAAGCCGATCCCCGCCGGTCGGGCCGCTGCGCTCCGCAGTCTGTGGGAGCCGGCGGCCCTTCGTGCCGGGTTTACTCTACGACGCTGGTGCGCGTTGAAGCTGCGGGCGGTGGCGCTTAGAGGTTTTGGAAGTAGCGGGCGTACATCCAGGTAATCAGGAGACCCAGGGCCAGGCCCACCGCAAGGCCGACCGGATCGATCCAGGCTGGGACTTCCTGTTGGCTTATCAGGCGTGTGGAAGTTCTGGTGTAGGGGTTGAAGCCTGAGCTCGCCCAGACGACCCAGTGAAAGAGCCGCCACACAACGAGCGTAATGGCGATGGTGAGAACGCCGTTGATGGCCCATCGCAACTCCTGCGGCGCGTCGCGTTCGGAGGCCATGCGTTCGACGCGACGGGCCGCCTGCCGGCGTCTCTTGGCTTCGTCCAAGCGCTGTTGGCGACGCGATGCCCGGCGCGGTCGCTTATTGAAGGGCTCCAGCGGGTCGGAAAAAGGTCGGTGGGAATGACCGCCGTTGGCTCGGCGCCTTGAAGTCACGATGACCGTGGGTTCGGTGCGTGTGGGGCGGTCACAGGCCTTCGAAGTAGCGGGCGTAGAGCCAAGTGAGGCCGATGCCGAGCCCCAGGCCCAACAGCAAGGCCACGACGCCGACCTCCGGCCCCACGTCCCCCTGATCGAATGGCCGCATGATCCAGGCGAGGCGTTGAATGAAGAGCCACCCGGCCACGGTGAGTCCGCCCGTGATCAGGGCGTAGCGGGCGAGGCGGCGCCCGCCCGACGTGCCGTACGAGTAGGACCCTGACCTTCGGGCGATGTCGCGGGCGCGTTCGTCTCGGCGTTCCGCCTCGGCGAAGTAGCCCTGGGATTCGGTCCCCAGGATCTCGTCGGCCCAGCGGTTGCGGTCGTAGGCGGTTCGGTCGTAGCCGCTGGCGCCGTAGAAGTCGCGCTCGGTCTTGATCTGTTGGGCGGCCTCGCGTTCGATGATTGGCCGGGCGGCTGCGGCGGCGTCTACCGGACTAACCTGCGGCAGGATCCAGGCATAGAGCTTGGGGAACCAGGCGGCGAAGGCGGCCGCGCCGATCGGGATTCCGAAGAAGGCCAGCATTTGGGCCACGGTGGCGCCCAACCGAGGGCCGGCCATGGCCCAGACGATCAGCACGATGAGCCCGGCCACGGCCAGCCAGACGACGGCGGTTTCCAGGAGATAACGGCGGCGCGGGCGCAGGTCGCCGAAGGTTTGCAGGACACCGGCGCGACGCCAACGGTTGCGCGTGACACGCGACATGCCGGCCCCGGCCAGGCCCAGCACCGGCGCGACCACGGCAACCGCCGGCAGGACTCCGAGCGGCGATCCGGGGTCAGGGTCGGCTTGCGGGGCCGAGGGTGCGGCGGGTGCGGCGGGGACGAATTCGCCAGGCGTCCCGGAATCTCCGGTCGCGCCCATCACGAGGCCAAGGCCGCCCAGCGCGAGGGTGAGCACCAGAAGCGCGCCGATGACCATGGACGCGCCGGTCAGGAATCCGGCAATGGCGGCATGGCGCGGGGCGGCCAGGGCGGCGCGGACGCGATGGAGGTGGGTGGTGACCGCGGCCACGACGTCGCCATGCGGATAGCCGGCATACACGAGGGCCTGCTGGGCAGCGCGAATGGCTTCACGCGAATCGCGTTGCGGATCTCTAATCCACGACATGCCCACGCCTTGTCAGCCGCCGCGTCAGACGGTGGATCGGGACATTCTAGGCGGCGATCAGCGTTGACGACTTCGACGCCGAATCAGGGCTTGTGATCGAACCGGGGACCTGGCGAGCCGTCGCTCCGGCTCAGAGCGGCGGCATGGTGACGGGGGCGTTGGGGGTGAGGGCGGCCAGGGCCTCGGTGCGGGCCTGGAGGAGGGTGGGGACGATCTGGTTGCGGGGGATGGATTGGCGGTCGTCGGCGGCGCGGGGTTTGAACTCGACGGCCTCGGCGGCGAGGGTGCGGCGGCTGACGGTGCAGCGGAAGGGCAGGCCGATGAGGTCGGCGTCGTTGAATTTGACGCCGGCGCTGTCGCCGCGGTCGTCAAGCAGGACGGAGAGGCCGGCTTCTTCCAGTTCCCCGGCCAGGCGCTCGGCGTCGGCGGCGACGTCGCCGGTACCCAACTGGACGATGTGGACGTCGTAGGGCGCGACGCTGACGGGCCAGATGATGCCGTTGGCGTCGTGGTAGCGCTCGACCACCGAGGCGGCCAGGCGGCCGACACCAATGCCGTAGGAGCCCATGACGAAGGGGTGACGGCGGCCGTCGGCGCCGAGGTACTGGGCGTCCAGCTTGTCGCTGTAGAAGGTGCCGAGCTTGAAGGTGTTGCCGATCTCGATGCCGGTCATCAACTGCAACGGCTCGTCGTGCTCGATGCTGCGGTCGCCGGGGCGCACCTGGGCGATGTCGCCGCGCAGGTCGGCCTGGAAGTCGCGCGGGAAGTTGACGTTGGTGAGGTGGAAGCCGGGCTCGTTGGCGCCGGCGACGAGGTTGGTGGCGGCCTCGACAGAGTCGTCAACGACGACGGTGACGTTGGACAGGCCGACGGGCGAGGCGTAGCCGGCGACGAGGTCGGCGGCCTCGAGTTCCTGGTCGGCGGCCAGGCGCAGGTCGGGGGCTTGCAGCAGGGTGCGCAGCTTGGCTTCGTTGACTTGCAGGTCGCCGCGGATGGCCACGAAGGCCAGGGCGTCGCCGGTCCAGTAGAAGACGGCCTTGAGGGTCTGGTGGGTTTCGACGCCCAAGTAGGAGGCCACATCGTCAATGGTTACCTGGCCGGGTGTGGCGATCTTTTCGATCGGCAGAGGTTCGCCGTGGTCGAAGACGGGCTTCTGGGCCGTGGCGATCTCGATGTTGGCGGCGTAGCGGCCGGAGGGGCTGACGACCAGGGTGTCTTCGCCGGCCTCGGTGAGGCAGTGGAACTCGTGGGCGCCGGAGCCGCGCATGGCGCCGGCGTCGGATTCGACGATGGCGGGTTCGATGCCGCAGCGGCGGAAGGCGCGCAGGTAGGCCTCCATGAAGTCCTGGTAGGTGGACTCCTGGCTTTCCAGATCGGTGTCGAAGCTGTAGGCGTCTTTCATGGTGAACTCCCGCACGCGCAGCAGGCCGCCGCGGGGGCGCGGTTCGTCGCGGAACTTGGTCTGGAAGTGGTAGATGCCGACGGGTAACTGGCGGTAGGAGGAGGCGACCCACTGGCCGAGTTCGGTGGCGACCTCTTCGTGGGTCATGGCCAGCACCATGTCGCGGCCCCAGCGGTCCTGAAGGCGAGCCATCTCGGAGCCGACGGAGGTGAAGCGGCCAGTGCGCTCCCAGAGGTCTGAGGGGTGGACGACGGGCATGAGGAGTTCCTGGCAGCCGATGCGGTCCATCTCCTCGCGCACGACCTGGACCACCCGAGAGTGCACTCGCCAGCCCAGCGGCAACAGGCTGTAGATGCCGGCGCCCAACGGCCGGATGTAGCCGGCGCGTAGCAGGAGGCGGTGGGACGCGACGGTTGCCTCGGCGGGGTCGTCACGAAGCGTGCGGGCGAAGAGGCGGGACATGCGTTGCATCAAGAAGGGGCCAGGGGAGGGGGTGGGGAGAAAGCTCAGTGTAGCCCCGGCCCGTGGCGCGGAATGAGTTTCGACGGCAATGTTTCACGTGAAACGTTCGGCGGCAGGAGCTGGGCGTCGGCGTGTCGCGCTCGCCGGGCTGGGCGGTCGCGGCTAGGCTGCGGACGGTCTGCGGGGGCTGCGCTGGAGTCGCATGAATCTGTTCGGAGGATCACCGGCGGCGCAGCCGCCGGATTTGGAGGCGTTGCGGCGGCCGGTGCCTGATGGCGTCGAAGTCGATCTGGCCTTCGGCTGGGCGCTGCTGGAGTCGTATGCAGGCGAGGCTGGTACGACGGCTTCGGATTGCGCGTGGAGCGTGTTTGGGCACTACCGGCTGGCCGCGGTGGCGGCGGCGCGGGCGGCCGAGGCTGATCCGGCCACGGCCGAGTATGACCTGCTGGCGGGCGCGGCGCTGCGGCACGTGGCCGACAGCGTCTGGCAAGCGGGCCGCTGGCTGGCCGAGGCCTTTGACCTGCGGCTATCGCCAAGGGTTCGCCCGGATCCCGGCGGGCGGGAACTTACCGGCCGGTTGATGTTCCTGGACCCGGCGCTGGGGTCGGCGCTGCAGGAGCGGCGGGTCTGGCTGGGCGATATCGCGGGCATCGGGCGGCGAGTGAGCCAGTCGCCGGTGACGTTTCGCGAGGGAGACACTGATCGCGTTCCGGGGCCGATCGGTCGCGCGCCCGCGGCCGAGGCACTGGGCGGTCACCTGGAGGAATTGGACGGGTTTCTGCGGGCGGTGGTGGCGGCTATCGAGCGTCACTCCGCCGCGGGCGGGCGTCCGCGCGAAGAGCCGGACGAGGCCTGGTTGAACGACTGAGGGGTCAGGTTCCTCGGGCGATGGTGTGGAGCCAGGGGGTTTGGTTGGGGGCGGGCCAGGTGGTTTGGTGGTGGATGGTGAAGTTGGCGGTGTGGAGAGCGGTGGTGAGGGTTTGGGGTGTGAGGTCGGTGAAGTAGCGGGGGAGGGCGCCTTGCCAGGAGGCGGTGCGGACGCCCGCGCCCTGGCGGACGACGATGTAGAGCCAGCCGCTGTGGAGAACGCGCCGGAACTCGGTGAGCGTGTGCGGGATGGCTTTGGGCGGCAGGTGGCCGAGGGCGGCGAAGCACCAGACGGCATCGAATGAGGCCGAGGCGAAGGGGAGGCGGCGGAGATCGCCCTGGCTGAGATGACCGGCGTCGTCGAGTTGCCGGGCTTGACGCAGCATGGCTGGGGCCAGGTCGAGGCCGACGACCTCGGCGCCGGCGAGCCGGAGGAGGGCGGCATCGCGGCCGGGGCCGCAGCCGGCGTCGAGGATGCGCGGGCCGACGTGTGGGGACGGCGCGGCCAGGCGGGTGAAGCGTTCGGCCTCGTCGGCAGCGGCGTAGTCGTCGATGCGGCGGGCGTAGTCGACGGCCATGCGTTCGTAGGTGGCGCGGTGGGTGCGAATCCAGGCGTTGGAGTCGCCAGGAGGCCGCTCCGGCGGACTCGAGGCGTCGGTCACGGCTGCGCGTCTCCGTAGAATCGGCCTGCAGCGCTTGGACCAGAGGACTGACCTATCCCCAGCCGTCCACGACCGCCGCGTCCGCGTCGGGACCGGTCATCCGGCAGCGAAGCCGACCGGCCGACGGAGGACCCGCCTCCGGTCTCTCGCGAGAGACCGGTGCCTAACCCCGGCTTGGTTGCCCGGAAGACCCTCACCCCAACCCTCTCCCAGGGGGAGAGCGAGGAAGAGCGGCCAGAGCTCGGGGGACGCGGGGGTTCTGCCGAGGTCTCTCCTGACCGCGGCGCCGACGTGCGCACCCGGCGGCCATCGGAGGAATCACCCGCCGAACGCGCCGAGGCGGAACCGATGACGTCAACGGTTCCTGAGCCCGGGTCCGACGCCGGGTCTGGCGAGGACGCCGTTGGCGAACCACCGACGGAGTCGCCGTCGCTGGTCATCAGGCGTGTGCGGGGATCCGAGGAGGACCGGGACCGCGACGCCGGCGAGGATGCCGGATCGATATCGGCTCCGGTTGAGGCATCGGGCTCGACCGATTCAGCCGATCCGTACCGTCCGCTGACGCTGCAGG
Organism: Chloroflexota bacterium; assembly: GCA_034422315.1. Taxonomy (GTDB): domain Bacteria; phylum Chloroflexota; class UBA11872; order UBA11872; family UBA11872; genus UBA11872. The sequence goes on from DAOUJT010000145.1 coordinate 9,353, forward strand.
AAACGCTAGACCTGGTGCAAGACCACCTGCGACGCCTGGAAGGCACGTGGCAGGGGACCGGGCTTACGATCCTGGGTGTTGCGTTGATGGGGGCGCTGACGTGGGGCCTAATGTCCGTTGTGGTGCCATGGTCGGGCGGGATCGTGGAGTCGGTCCAGGCGGCGCTGACGCTGGACGTTGGCTGGCCGGCGATTCCGGCGCCCGACGATCCGCGTGTGCACCGTTCGACCAGCCTGGTTGCGGCGGCCTGGGTGGGCGCGCCGCTGGTCCTGGGGGTGTTCTGGTTTTCGGCGGCTTATCACCTGGACCGAACCAGCCGGCGCGCATTTCGCGTGGTGGACGAGGGCCTGGTCCGGCAGACGGCGGGATACACGGTCGTGGCGATCGGGGTGATCTTTCCGCTGATTATCCTGGGGCTGGTGGGGTCGGCCTGGGGCGTGTTTGCCCTGATTACCTGGGCGTCGGCGGGGGAGGCCTGGGGCACGGTCGGCACGCTGGTCGCGCTACTGGCTGTCTTTGCAGGGGCGGTGCGGGCGGCCAACGCGGTGCTGGACCGACGATACGGCGGCTGAGAGGAACGATCCGGACATGACTTCGGCCATGCCTGCGCCCGAGCCATCTCCCGGGCTGAGGACGCAACTGATCGGGTTGGCGCTCAGCAGCCGGCCTCGGCAATGGCCAAAGAACCTGCTGGTGCTGGCTGCGGTGCTGTTTTCGGGGGAGTACCACAGCGGTTCCAGCCTGTTGGCGGCCATAGCGGCGACGGCGATCTTTACGCTCGCCACCGCGGGCCTTTACTTGCTGAACGACGCCATTGATGCGCCGCGCGACCGCAAGCATTCGGTGAAGCGGCATCGTCCAATCGCGGCCGGGCTGGTGCCGGTTGGCCTGGCCCTGGGTGTGGGGATCGTTGTCTCGGCGGCGGCGCTGGCGTTGGCGACGGCATTGGCCTGGACGTTTGGCGCGGCGCTGGCGGTGTACCTGGGGCTACAGGTGGGCTATTCGCTGGTGCTCAAGCACCTGGTGATCCTGGATCTGCTGGCGATTGCGATCGGATTCGTGATTCGGGCGGTTGCCGGCGCCCTGGTGATTGAGGTGCCGGTTTCGCCCTGGCTCTATATCTGCACGTTCCTGCTGGCGCTGTTCCTGGCCGTAGGGAAGCGGTGGGCCGAGCTCGGCGGGGAAGCTCGATCGTCGGCGGCGCGTCCGGTACTGGACCGTTATACGGCGGAGTTTCTACACACGCTGGTGGTCATCACGGCAGCCGCGACGCCACTCAGCTATGCCCTGTACACGTTTTCCGCACCCAACCTGCCCGCGAACCACCTGATGATGATTACGGTTCCGATCGTGCTGTACGGGATTTTGCGCTACGTCTATCTCTTGCAGAACAACGGATCCGGCGAGGAGCCTGAGCGCGTGCTGCTGGGCGACCCGGGAATCCTGGCGTCGGTCGTTGTGTGGGTCGCCGTGAGCTGGGCGATCCTGCAGTTTGGCGGGGCGTAGGGTCGGGACGGACGGGAATCCGGAGGGTTCGCGGTCGCGGGGCCACAGCAGACCCCCCCACGCGACGCTCCTACGAATCCAGGGTTGCCCCGAGAACCAAGCGGTCGTTTTCCGGGTCGTCGACCAGTTCGAAGTCCACCCAACGGTCGTGGGTGATCATCAACCGCAGGCGGTCGGGCTGGCGTTCGCAGCCCAGCGCCTCCTCCGGCGTGATGTCCATGCGCCGACAGGCGTCGGCATAGAGGTCACTGAGCGATACACGGCGTCGGGAGGCCAAGTCGTCACCAAGTCCTTGTGGAGAGCGGGCGCCTATGAAGGGCCAGCCGCCCATTGTCCACAATCAAGGGCGGCCATTGCGATGGTCGGAGAACCGTTGACGCCCGGCGGGGCGCCTTTCTAGACTCGGCGAGTAGCGGCGCTGCGTGTCGTTTCCGCGCCGACCCAAGGATTTTCTCGCGAGGTCGCGCCGCCACCCGAACCGAGGAGAGCTAGCTGTGCCCGAACGTCATCGCCTGGCGGCGGAACCCCGCACCGTCCTGGGAAAGAAAGTGCGACGCCTGCGCCGGGAAGGCGTTATTCCGGCCAACCTGGTGCAGGCGGGACATGCATCGATTGCCATGCAGGTTTCGGAGCGGGTGCTGGCGGACCTGGTTCGCGCCCAGGCGACCGGCCACCTGGTGGACCTGGAGTCGCCGGACATCAGCGAGCCGGTGCTGATGGACTCGGTGGAGATCGACACGCTGACGAACCGCCTGGTGCATCTGACGCTGCGCAAAGTCGACCTCACCAAGCCGATCAGCGTGATGGTGCGGGTAGCACTGGAGGGTCAGGCACCGGCCAGCGACAGCGCGCAGGTTGTGGTGCTCCAGCTTCTGCAAGAGGTGGAAGTTTCGGCCCTGCCAACCGAGATCCCTTCAAGCCTGATCGCGGATGTTTCCGATCTGGTTGACGTGGGTGACGAGGTCGTCGTGGGGGATCTGAGGGCCGAGGACGGCGCCTACGAGCCGCTGGACGATCCGGACGAGATTGTTGTCCAGGTTACGGCGGCTCGGACGGTTGAGGAGGACGAGGAAGAGGACGACCTGGAAGAGATGCCGCTGGAGGAAGGCGCCGAGGCTGGCGTGGAGGCGCCGGAGGCAGCGGAGGAAGCCAGCGAGCAGCCAGCTACCGGGGTCTGAGCGAAGCGCGCTCCTCGTCAGAGTCGGGGGCTTCACCAACGAGATACCGGGCACCGGCGCCGGCGCGGGCGGCCCGGTCAGCCGGATTGAAGAGCGCGCAGCTTTCGAGCGACAGGCAGCCGCAGCCGATGCACCCGGACAACCGGTCGCGAAGCGCCTGGAGATCTGCGATCCGCTGGTCCAGTGAGCCGCGCCAGGACTGAGACAGCCGCTGCCAGTCGTGTCGGTCGGGGGTCCGCCCCTGGGGAAGCTCGTTCAGTGCTACCCGAATCTCGCGCAACGTAAGGCCGAGGAGCTGGGCGGCGCGGATGACGGCGATGCGCCGCAGCGTCTCGCGAGCGTAGCGGCGCTGATCGCCCGCCGTTCGCTGGGAAGCGATCAGCCCGAGCGACTCGTAGTAGCGGAGCGCGGACGTGCGGACCCCGCTGCGGGCGGCGGTCTCGCCGATGGTGAGCTTGTTGGGTAACGCCGGCGTCATTACATCCTCAAGGAGGCCTTGACTTCAAGTTTACTTGAAGTTTCAGAATGGGCCTATAGGCCACTGAAGCCACCCCTCGGAGTGAACCGATGCAGCCGTCCGTGAGGTCGTACGAGGACCTGCCCGCCCTCATGACGCTGATGACGGGCGACGAGAAGCACGGGCTCGCTTCCGAGTCCACGGTGGACGTGCTGTGGGTCCTGTACGACCGGGTCCTCAAGGTGGATCCGCAAGCTCCAGACGATCCGGACCGCGACCGATTTCTGCTCTCCAAGGGCCACGGGCCGATGGCTTACTACGCCGTCCTGGCGGCGACAGGGTTTATCCCGCTGGATGTCCTGCCCACGTTCGGGCGGTACGACTCGATCCTTGGTCAGCACCCGGACCGCGTGCTGATTCCGGGCGTAGAACTCTCCAGCGGATCGCTCGGACACGGTTTGCCGATCGCCGTGGGCGTGGCGGCGGCGCTGGACCTGAAGGGGCGTGCCGGGCCACGGGTTTTCTGCCTGGTGGGCGACGCGGAACTGGACGAAGGGAGCAATCACGAGGCGATCGCGTTAGCCGGCCGACTGCGCCTGTCCAGGTTGACGGTCTGTGTCATCGACAACCGTTCGGCGACTCACGGTTGGCCGGGCGGTATCGACGAGCGCTTCAGGCTGGAGGGCTGGTCCGCCGCGACTGTCGACGGGCGGGACCACGACGACATCGAGGCCGCCTTGTCGGCGCCCGACCCGGACCGCCCGCACGTTGTCGTGGCCGAGGTGGAGTGAAAGGAGTAGACCGGATGCCGACGATGCGGGACCGCTTCATGAAGGTCTCGGGCGCGTTGCTGGACGAGCGGCCCGACCTGGCCATCGTCCTGGCGGATATCGGCTTCGCGTACTTCGCGGGCGCCGGCGTGGTAGCGCGTCATCCCGGGCGAGTGCTGAACGTCGGAATCCGGGAGCAACTGCTGATTAGCTTTGCCGCCGGACTGGCGATGGAGGGCTTCCGGCCGGTCGTCCATACGTACGCGCCGTTCCTGGTCGAGCGGCCGTTCGAGCAGGTCAAGCTCGACTTTGGCCACCAGGGGTTGGGTGCGGTCCTGGTGTCGGTTGGGGCGTCCTACGACGCCGCCGCGGCAGGGCGAACGCACCAGGCTCCAGAGGACGTTGCCCTGATGTCGACGCTGCCGGGATGGAGCGTGCACGTACCCGGCCATCCGGACGAGGTGGAAGCGATCCTCCGTTCGACGGCTATCGGCACGGGACTCGACTACATCCGTCTCGCGGAGTCGGCCAATCCCGAAGCCGTACCCAATTCCGGCGGTCTCACACCGATCCGGCGAGGATCGGCCAGAGCCGCCACGGTCATCGCGGTTGGTCCGAGCCTGACACCGGTTCTGGAAGCCACCGCCGACCTGGATGCGACCATCCTTTACGCATCGACGATTCGACCGTTCGACGCGGATGCGTTGCGGACGTTCCTGGCCGCACCCGCCGTGGTTCTGGTGGAGCCGTACCTGGCCGGTACGTCCTCGGCCGAGGTCTCGGCGGCCCTCAAGGATTCCCCGCACCGCCTGCTGGCGCTGGGCGTCGCGCGCAGGGAGCACCGGCATTACGGCAGCCGTTCAGAGCACGACCGGGCGCATGGCCTGGACGCCGCCGGCATTCGCCGGAGCGTGACCCACTTCCTGGCTTTGGCGGCGTGAGGCGCAGCCCGCGGGAGAGCGCCAAAGCATTCAAGGAAGAGCTTGAGGACGCGACGCGTCGGCCTGGCTAGAACTGGAAGTGATGGAAACGACTGACCAAAGCTCGCCCGGACGCTGGCCGAAGCGCCCGGTCAGCCAAGCCCAGGCCAGGCGAAGCCGCAGGGGCGGTGCGTGGACGCTAGACGATGGTGGGGGCCGCGAACTGGCGGCCGAGGGCTTCTTCGAATTCGGTTTGGGCGACGAGGACGATCGAGTCGCCGGCGTGCAGGCGCGTGGTTGGCGAGGGAAGCACGGCCTTGCCGTCGCGCAGGATCACGCTTATCCGCCCGCCCTGCTCGGGAAGCTTCAGCTCCTCCGGCGTTGAGCCATCCGCGGCCGAGCCTTCGGCGACGGTCATTTCCACCAACTCCAAGCCGGCGCTGTGCAGGCGCATGAGGTGGACGACCGGGGCGACGCTGACGTCGCGCTCGATCATGGTCATCACCAGGTCGGTGGCGTTGACGATGGCCTCGATGCCCAGGGTGCGGAAGGTATCGCTGTTCTTGGGGTTGTTGATGCGGGTGATGGTGCGGGCATGACCCTGCGAGAGAGCCTCGCCGAGCTGGCAGATAACGATGTTGTCCTCGTCGTCGCCGGTCACCGCAATCAGCAGGTCGGCCCGACCAATCCCCGCGTCGATCAGCCAGCGGCCCTCGGAGGCGTCGTGCGGAACGACGGCGTCGCCGATTTCGTCCTGCAGGGCGCGGGCCTTGCCGGGGTTGGACTCCATGACCACGACCTCGTGGCGCTCGGTCAGGAGGTCGCGCGCGAGCTGACCGCCAACCTTGCCGCCGCCGGCGATGATGACGAACACGGGGCGCTAACTCCCGTTATCCGGGGGGTCGTTCGGCTGATGCGGCTCCCAGCCCAGAGCCTGCTCAAAGGCGTCGCCGACGATGGTAGTAGAGGGAATAGTCTCGAAGCCCAACTGTTCGAATGTTGAGGCCCGTACCGAGTCCTTGACGCGGGCGATGGCGCGCTCGACGTTGAAGCGCTTGCGGGCCAGTTGCACCGCAATGAGGTTGGAGTTGTCGCCGTAGGTGGTCGCGATGACGGCGTCGGCTCGCTCGATGCCGGCGGAGACAAGGCAGTCCTCATCGATGGCGTGGCCGACGATGGTGGTGCCGGAGAAGCTGTCCGACAGCCGGTGAAAGGCCCCGCGGTCGCGGTCGATCACGACCACCGAGTGACCCTGCTCGCACATGCGGCTGGCGATCTCGGCGCCCGCGCGCCCGCAGCCGATGACGATGGCGTACACCGCAGCCTGATCCTTCGTTCGTCCGTGGCGGATTGCCGGGCGGCCATAGTACGCAAGCGGCGGGACGGTGGGGCATGCTGCGACGAGTCTCGTTAATCGAGGACTCCAGCCGATGCTTTACGAACTGCGGATCTACGAAATCCTGCCCGGCCGCATGGACGCCATCATGGCCCGCTTCTCCCAGCACACGATGCGAATCTTCGAGCGCCTGGATATCGAGGTGGTGGGGTTCTGGCAGGAGGTGGTGGGTCGCAGCGACCGGCTGGTCTACATCACCCGCTTCGACAGCCAGGCCGACCGCGAGGCCAAATGGACCGCCTTCCAGTCCGACCCGGAGTGGCTACAAGTACGGGCCGAGACCGAAGCCAGCGGGCAGATCGTGGCGCGGGTGATCAACAGCTACATGACGCCGACGGGGTTTTCGCCGCTGCAGTAGGGCGGGG
>DAOUJT010000146.1:0-14982 GCA_034422315.1 Chloroflexota bacterium
CGGGGGACCGGGGGCGGAAATCGAGAATCCTGGGCGGCCCTCGGGAGTGACAATCGGGGGCGCGGGGGCATATGCCTGTGGGCCGTGCACAGCCGGGGGTTACGAGCGGTCGGCGGCGAGGTGGTGGAGGGCGGTTTTGAGGGCGGCGTGGGGTGGGCGCCAGTGGGTGGGGAGTTGGTGGCGGAACCAGGTGCGTTGGCGGCGGGCGTATTGACGGGTGCGGATGTTGGTGCGTTCGATGGCTTCCGAGAGGGTCATGTTTCCGTCGAGGTGGGCGAGGGCTTCGGCGTAGCCGACGCCGGTGAGGGCGGGGAGGGTGCGGTCGTAGCCCTTAGCGCGGAGCCGACGGGCTTCGTCCAGGAGGCCGTGCCGGAACATGTGGTCGGTACGTTGGGCGATGCGCTCGGCCAATGTGGCGGGTGCGACTTCCAGGCCGAGGACATAGGCCGGGATTGACCGATTGGCGGCGGGCTGGCTTTCGGGTGCGGTCGGGTGGCGCCGGGACTCGGCGATTTCGAGGGCGCGGATGAGGCGGCGGGGGTTGTTGAGGTCGATGGCGGCGGCGCGGTCCGGGGCGAGTTCGCGCAGGCGCCGAATGAGGGGCTGCGGGCCCGCGGCTTCGAGTTCACGGGTTAGACGGCCACGCAGTTGGGAGTCGGGCGGCGTGGCGCCTAGCGGGGAGCCGCTGAGCAGGGCCTGGATGTAGAAGCCGGTGCCGCCGACGAGGACCGGGCGCGCTCCGCGCGTCTCGATGTCGACAATTGCGGCGCGGGCCAGGCGTGCGAAGCGGTGGGCGTTGAAGACATCGTCTGGGTCAATTATGTCAACCAGATGATGGGGCAGTCGCCGCCGCTCAGCCCGCGTGGGTTTGGCTGTTCCGACATCCAGGCCTCGGTAGACCTGGCGGGAGTCGGCGGAGATGACTTCGATGGGCGCGTGCTCGGCCAGGTCAAGGGCAAGGCTGGTCTTGCCGGTGGCGGTGGGTCCGGCGATGACGAGGAGTGGCGGGCGTGAATTTCCCTGATTTGTGGGCTGCAACGAGCGTGCTCTCAACTCATGAGGATTCCCAGGACGCTGGAACATACAAGGCGTGAGACGGGGAAGCACCGGAGGGGAAGGGGCAGTCGCGAGAAGGGACGTGCGCAGTGGATGATGGGCGGGTAGAAAGGTAGGCGGCGCGACTGGCGGCCCGGGGTGGGTTCCCGAGCTAAGCTGGTTGCAGGAGCAGCGAGGCGTACCTGATGGCAACAACGGTTGAGACGCGGCCTGGGCGGGTGTCTGACGAAGACGAGCCGGTTGTCTGGACGCGCGAAGAGGTCTGGCAGGCGCTGGACCACGAAGCGCGGCGTCTCTTTGGTCTGTCGGCCGACGAGTTTCTCCGCATCTTTCGAGACCCGCCCGAGCGATACCACGGGGACCCGGTGTTCAATTCGCTCTGCTTCCTCGCCGACCTGATTGCCGAGCCGATCGACCCGTAGCGGACAGCGCGCGGCCAGGGACTTTCTTCGTCGCATTCGCGAGGTTTTCAAACTGGTCGCGGACGCGGATCTGGGCCACGCGTGGCTAGGTAGCGACGAACTGACCGTTGGTCACCGGATTGCTCGTTTCCCAGATCGCGGCCGACCGGCGCCACTCGGAAACGGGATGTACCTAAATGTCCAGATGACCTTGCGCCTTGACCGCACACCCGAGGCCGGCCCGCCACGACTCCAGACGCTGCGCTCGGCTTTTCGATACCAGGCTAGCCCTGATCTGGACGACCCGAAGCCGCTGTTGGTGTACGAGTACAACCGGTATGCCCCGCCGCCATATCCGCGGTGCCACTTGCATGTATTCGCCACGCCGGAGGACTACGAACTCGAGCGTCCGTTCCCACGCCTGCACCTGCCAACGCGGCGAATCACGCTTGAGCAGATCGTTTGGCACCTGATCCAGGAGCACGGCGTCCAACCCCGCCGTGACGATTGGCAGCAGGTGTTGTGGCGGCACGAGCAGTGGTTCCGCGACCGCCAGCGGGACAGCGAATGGCCCTACGGCCGGCCATTCGATCGGCCCACAGATCACTGAGTCCTTAGCGCTTTGCCGCCGTTCCGGCTGAGCCCTGTTCTGAGCTTGCCGAAGCGTGGCTGGCTGGACGGTTGGGACGTATAACCGGCGAATGCGGGTTCCAGGCTGCGCGCGGCCTGGGCCATTGAGCCACCGAGCCGTGACCTCAGCCCATCAGTGTCCTGAGACCCTGAAACATATAAGGAGGGGTGTGCGGGGGATGGGTGGTGGTTAGTGGGGTTGGATGAGGCGGAGGCCGGGGATGTGGCGGAAGTCGCGGTCATCGGAGGCGAGGGGGCACTGAAGCCGGAGGGCTGTGGCGGCGATCCAGGCGTCGGGGGCGTCGAGCGTTCGTCCCGCGCGCTTGAGGTCGGCGCGCAGGCGGGCGGACGCTTCGGCCAGGATGGGGCTGGGCCAGATGATCTCGAACTGGTCGATTCGTTGTCGCAGGCGCATCGATCGTGCCTCGCCCCAGGCACCGGCGAGTCGCCAATAGTGCAGTTCTTCAAGGGTCTGGAACGAGATAAGGCCGTGACGCCCGGCCAGTTCTTCCTGAAAATACGAGTAGCGGCGATCCGTCGCGTCCCGTCGAAACAGGATGGATACAACGGACGTGTCGAAGACGACGGGACCTGAATCGGACACCATCAGCGGCCCCGGCGCTCTTGGATGATGCGATCAAGCTCCGCCCACTCTTCGTCAGTGGCTTCGAATCCGAGAAAGCTGTCGGGATCAAAGACTCTCGGTTGGCCGAATTGGGCGACGACGAAGGCGGAGGGGCGGAGGTGGTCGAGTTCAGCGTGGACGGCGGCGACGATGGGAGCTCTTCCGCCCAGGCGCTCAGATTCGATCCAGACACGCGGGGACTGAAGGCGGAGACGGATGGTGAGGGGCGAGCAGGCACCGGTGACGATGATTCCGCGGGGGAGCGCCGGCGACCGGATGATGGGCACACCGGTGACAGATTCGCGCTCGCCCGTCCCGGGCAGGTCCCGAATATCGTCAGGGTTGAGCGCCGCCCAGGCCGGCAAGCAGCCGCCATCATCCCAAGCCTGGGAGACGGCGCCACTGACCGCGAAATCCAGCAGGTTGCCGTACTCGGGGCGCTGCACGCCCTGCAGGTGGAGGAGGCCGCGGAGCTCGCCGCCTGATCCGCGGCCCGCGATGATCTGGCGGCCGAGCGTTTTACGAAGCCGGACAAGGAGGTGGAGCGAAGCGTCCGCCAGCGGTTCCGGCGACCAGTCGAGTCCGACGGTGGACTCAACGGTTATCGGGTCGGGGCCGGGTTGCTCGGCCTGGTAGCTGAAGGCGTCGGCCGGCGCCGGCGCTTCGGCGGTGGGCTGGGCGGTCGGTTGTTCGTGGAAGGCGGCGGCCGACAGGTTGTCGGCCGGAACGACAGGGATGGAGGCGAGGATTGCGGCTTCGGAGTGCGGGTCGAATCCAAGCCGAGTGGCGCGCAGGAAGGTGTCCGGGTCGATTTGGACCGCGGGACCGCCGGGCACGAGGAGTGCCAGGCGCCGCTTCAGTTCGGCGGCGCTGGCTGGCAAGCCAGCGTGGTAGGTGTTCATCCAGGCTGCTCACTTCCGACGGCAGGCAACGCGCCCGCCCGCGTGAAGCCCTGAGACGACACGAGGTAATTGTAGAACGCGGCGGGCGCGTCAGTGGCTAATGCGATAAAGAGCTAGCTGTGAGTTAGGGACGCTACAGGCGACGAACGTCGAGGATTATTGGGGCCCCGGATCATTTGGCCGAGCGTGGGGATCGCGCCGTGGCGGTTGACTGGCGAACGATCTGTTCGGATGGCTGGGGCGATCAACGGAGACGACGTATTGGGCGATGCCTCGGCGGATGGGCTTGACACGGCGGGCAATGCGGCGACTTGGACGCACAACTGGCGCTCAGAGGTCCCAGACTGCGCAGAGGCCGGAGCGTCCGGCTGAGTGATATGGTTGAGCCATACGCCTGTGGAATCGCGGACACTGGAATGAAGACGACGCTGAATCTGAATGACCAGGTGTTGCGCCAGGCGAAGCAGCGGGCGGCCCGTGACGGAATAACCCTTACGAGATTCGTTGAGGACGCCTTACGCGCGCGGCTGGCGGGAACGGGCAGCCGACGGCCGCCGTTCCGGCTGCGACTCGAAACCGTGACCGGCGACGCGCCGCCGAATGTCGATATCGCTGACCGGGATGCGCTGTACGACGTGCTTGACCGCTCGTGATCGCGGTGGACACCAATGTGCTGATCTACGCCCATCGCGGCGAGACCGCGTGGCACGAGGCGGCACGAGCGCGGCTTGTCGCTCTGGCGGAGGGGCCGGCGCGCTGGGGGCTTCCGGTGTTTTGCGTCACGGAGTTCATGCGGGTCGTGACACATGGGCGCATATTCAACCCGCCCTCCTCGGTATCGCAGGCGACTGGGTTCATAGAGAATCTCCTGGCCGCCCCGAACTGCGAACTTGTCCGGCCGGGTGTGGAGTTTCTCGATCTTCTGATGGACACCGCACGCCGGTCTGATGCGCGCGGAAACCTGATGTTCGACGCGCAGATTGCCGCGTTGTGCCTGGAGTACGGCATCGATACCTTGCTTACGAACGACCGCGACTTTGGGCGGTTCGACGGTCTGCGGGTGCAGTCGCTGAACTAGCGGGCGTACTCCTTCCGTTCAAGGCCTAGCCGCAGGTCGGTGTCGCAGCGCGCAGCCTGGGTTCCATACGCTGGTGTCTTATGTCGACGATGTGTAAGATTTATACACACTCGAAGCTGGCTGAGAGGGCCACGCATGGCACGGGTTCAGCTGATCATTCCGGACGAGGACCGCGATCGGTTCGTACGGCAGGCGAGGAGCGAGGGTCTGACGTTTAGTGCGTGGCTGCGGGCGGCGGCGCGGGACCGGCTGGAGACGCGGGAGCGCGCCCAACGTTTCCAATCGCGGGAGGACCTGCAACGGTTCTTTGAGGAGTGCGACGTGCGGCGAGGCCCCGGGGTGGAGCCTGATTGGGAAGAGCATAAGCGCACGATCGAAGAATCGCGTCTCCGCGGTCTGCCCGACGTATGACCTTCGTGGATACGAATGTTTTCATGTACGCGGTTGGGAAACCGCATCCGCTCAAGTCACGCGCCCGCGAATTTTTCACCGAGTCTCTTGGCGACTCCAGGTCGCTCTATACGTCCGCCGAGGTACTACAGGAGTTGATGCACGTCTACCTCCCCGCCCGGAGATATGGCGTCTTTGAAGACGCCGCGGCCCTGATTGAGCGGACCGGCGTGGAGGTGTGGCCGCTGGAGGCCGCGGATGTGCTGCTGGCTCACCAGCTCCGGGACCGGCATCCCGATTTGAGCGCACGGGATTTGTGCCATCTCGCCAGCTGCCGACGGCGCGGGGTCCGGGAGATCATGACGTTCGACCGGGCGCTGGCCGCCGCGGCGCCGCAGCGAACATGAGCGGGTGAGGCGAGTCGACCACATCCAGCCGGAACGAGCGATTCAAGCCAGGGAATCCAGGCACTAGCGGACGAGCGGGAACGGGCTTGGTGAGGCGCCCTCGCGATACCATGGGCGGCGTTCCCGGCTTTCACCCAGATCCCCAGATTCGCATGACTTCGACCGAGTCCGGCGATACGACCGTCGCGGCTGCCGCTCCGTACAGCCACCTGCAGGCGGTGCTGGCGGCGGGGGAGTTTGCGGTGACGTGTGAGTTGGGGCCGCCGCGGGCGCCGGATGCTTCGGACGTGCGGAAGAAGGTGGGGATTATCCGCGGGTACGTGGACGCGGCGAGCTGCACGGATAACCAGGGCGCGGCGCTGAAGATGGCGAACTGGGGGGCGGCGCTGCTGTGCGCGCAGGGCGGGGTGGAGCCGATCATGCAGCTGTCGTGCCGCGACCGGAACCGGCTGGCGATCCAGTCGGACGTGATCGCGGCGCAGGCGTTTGGCGTGCGCAACTTTATGTCAATTAGCGGGGACTCCCTGGTGCTTGGCGATCATCCGATGGCGAAGCCGGTGTTCGACCTGCAGGGGGTGCAGCTGGTGCGCCTGCTGCGTCGGTTGCGGGACGAGGGGCGAACGGCGGCGGGGGATCCGATTAAGGGAGACTTTGGCTATTTCATCGGCGGGGCGGCGAATCCGTTCGCGCCGCCGTATGGGTGGCGTCCGCTGCGGATGATCAAAAAGGCGGAGGCGGGGCAGGAGTTTGCGCTGACGCAGATGATCTTCAACGTGGAGCGGTTTGCCGACTGGATGTCGTACGTGCGGGATGAAGGCCTGGATGAGCGGGTGCACATCTTTGCGGGGGTGGGCCCGTTGAAGTCGGCGCGGATGGCGGAGTTCATGAAGTTCAAGATTGCGGGGATGGAAGTGCCGGACGAGGTGGTGGAGCGGATGCGGGCGGCGAAGAAGCCGCGGACGGAAGGCGTGAAGATCTGCCTGGAAATCATCGAGCGGGTGCGAGAGATTCCGGGCGTGCACGGCGTTCACATCATGGCGATCGACTGGGAGCGGGCGGTGCCCCGCATTGTGAAGGCGGCCGGGCTGAAGCTGCCGCGGCCGGTGCCGGAGCCGTCGCTGGCGCCGAGTGTGCCCGAAGCCGCCGTTGCCGCCTGACGTGACGGACTCTTCGGGCGATTCGCTAGCGGAGTTTCTGGATGCGCTGGGGTCGTCGGCGCCCACGCCGGGGGGCGGCGCCGGGGCGGCGGTGGCGCTGGGCATGGGGGCGGCGCTGGTGGCGATGACGGCTCGGTTGACGACGGGGCGTCGCAAGTTTCGGGCCGTGCAGGCGGACATGGAGCGGGTGATCGAGCGGTGCGATGGGATTCGAGCTTCGGCATTGGACCTGGCGGAGGCAGACGCGGAGGCGTATGGGGGCGTCATGGCGGCCTTTGGATTGCCTCGCGGTTCGGACGACGAGCGGTCGGCCCGGCGGGCGGCAATTGCGAGTGCCTGTGAGCAGGCGAGCCGGGTGCCGCTGCGGGTGGCGACCGCAGCGAGCGAGGTGATTGAGCTGGCCGCCGAGACCGCGGCCAAGGGCAACCCGAACGTGATCAGCGACGCGGGAGCGGGGGCGGCGCTGGCGCGGACGGCTATCCGGATATGCGAGATGAACGTGCAGGCGAACCTTGGGTCGATAGACCACTCCGTGGTTCGTGCTGAGTTGACGGCCGAACTGGCTATGGCCCTGGAGGCACGCGACGCGGCTGACGGCGTCGTGGACTCGGTGCTTGGGGAAAGCGCCGCATGAGTAAGGCCGAGGTCTGGTCGGGACGTGGGCCGGCGCGGGCGCTGCGGGCGGCGGTGAAGGAGCGCGTGGAGCGACTGAGCGCCAACGGTCCGTTGACGCTGCGGATGATCCGGGTTGGGGACGACCCGTCGGCACAGGGATACGCACGGGCGGTGCAGCGAAGCTGCAAGCGCGCGGGTGTGCGGGCGGTGATGGACGAGCTGCCGGGCGACTCGACGACAGAAGACGTGGTCGAACACGTGCAAGCGCTAAATGCCGACGCGAGTGTGCACGGAGTCCTGCTGGGGTTTCCGCTGGCGGGACAGGTGGACGATGCGGCGATCGTGGAGGCGATCGACCCGGCCAAAGACGTGGACCGGCTGACGACGGCCGCGATCGGCGAGCTGTTTGCGGGGCACACGACGACGGGGCCGGCGACGGCGGCGGCGGTGATCGAGCTGCTGGACTACCACGAGGAACCAATCGAGGGTCGCAGGGTGGTCGTGGTTGGTCGCAGCAACGTGGTGGGGAAGCCGTTGTGGGCGATGCTGCTGGCGCGGAATGCGACCACGACGGTGTGTCATTCGCGGACTGTCGATCTGCCCTCGGTGACATCGAAGGCGGAGATCCTGGTGGTGGCCACGGGGAGTCCCGGGTTGATCGGCGCGGAGCACGTGGGCAGCGACGCCGTGGTGGTGGACGTGGGTACGACGTACCGCAACGGCACGGTGTTGGGCGACGTGGACTTTGAGGCCGCGGTTTCGCGCGCTCGCGCGGTTACCCCGGTGCCGGGCGGAGTTGGGCCGATTACGAACTATTGCCTGATGCGGAATCTCGTTGAACTCGTCGAACGGCGCAGTCACTAACCGGAGAAGTCATGAGTCCATCGCAGCCGCCGGATATTGAAATCGCGCAGAGCGCCGTCTTGAAGCCGATCGAGGAGGTGGCGGCGGGCCTGGATTTGGGCGCCGACGAGATCGATCCGTATGGGCGGACCAAGGCCAAGATCACGCGGGAGGCCATCGACGCGCGGCGGGATGCGCCGGACGGGGACCTGGTGCTGGTGACGGCGATTACGCCGACGCCGGCGGGCGAGGGGAAGACCACGACCACGATCGGGTTGACGCAGGCGTTGCAGGGGCTGGGGCATCGGGCTCTGAGCGCGACGCGGGAGCCGTCGTTGGGTCCGGTGTTCGGGGTGAAGGGCGGGGCGGCCGGCGGGGGGTACGCGCAGGTGCTGCCGATGGAGGACATCAACCTGCACTTCACCGGCGATTTCGCGGCGATCAGCGCGGCGCACAACCTGCTGGCAGCGATGCTGGACAACCACCTGCACCAGGGGAACGCGCTGGGGATCGACGCGCGGCGGGTGCTGTGGCGGCGGGTGATCGACATGAACGACCGGGCGCTGCACGGGATCGTGGCGGGCCTGGGAGGGCGGACGCGCGGGGTGCCGCGGGAGACCGGGTTCGACATCACGCCGGCCTCGGAAGTGATGGCGGTGCTGTGCCTGGCGCGGGACCTGGAAGACCTGAAGGCGCGGTTTGCGCGGATTGCGGTGGCCGAGCGCAGGCCGGGGGACTACGTGACGGCGGCCGACCTGACGGCGCATCCGGCCATGGCGATCCTGATGCGGGAGGCGGTGCTGCCGAACCTGGTGCAGAACCTGGAAGGCGGTCCAGCGCTGATTCATGGCGGGCCGTTCGGGAATATCGCGCACGGCTGCAACTCGCTGGTGGCCACACGGCTGGCGCTGAAGCTGGCCGACCTGGTGGTGACGGAAGCCGGGTTCGGGGCCGACCTGGGGGCGGAGAAGTTCTTCAATATCAAGTGCCCGGCGGGCGGGCTGCGGCCGCGGGTGGCGGTGCTGGTGGCGACGGTGCGCGCGCTGAAGCTGCACGGCGGGGCCAACAGGCGCGACCTGGCCAGCGAGGATCTGCGGGCGCTGAAAGCGGGCATGCCCAACCTGGAGGCGCATGCGGAGAACCTGCGGAAGTTCGGGGTCCCGGTGGTAATAGCCGTGAACCGGTTTCCGACCGATACGGACGCCGAGGTTGACGCCGTGATGGCGGCGGCCGAGGGGCTGGGTGCGCCGGCGGCGGTTTCGACGGTGTTCAGCGACGGCGGGTCCGGGGGCGAGGACCTGGCTCGGAAGGTCGTGGCGACGCTGGCGAAGGGCGAGGACGACTTCAAGCCGCTGTACGAGCCGCAGGCGCCGCTGACGGAGAAGATCGAGACGGTGGCGCGGGAGGTCTATGGGGCGGACGGCGTAGATTACGCGGCGGGCGTGGCGCGGCGGTTGCGTCGATTGGACCGGGGCGTGGCGCGCGGGTACCCGGTGTGCATGGCGAAGACGCAGTACTCGCTGTCGGACAACCCGTCGTTGCTGGGGCGACCGAGCGGCTTCCGAGTGACGGTGCGGGACGTGCGGCTGTCGGCGGGGGCGGGATTCGTGGTGCCGCTGACGGGGGACATCCTGACCATGCCGGGGCTGCCACGGCGGCCGTTTGCCGAGGATATGGATATTTCGGCCGACGGGGTGATTACGGGGCTGGCTTAGCCAGTACCGGGCACAGGCAGGCTTTTCCCCCGCCTCAAGTCAGCCGACCTGCCTAGGCGTCCGCTGGTCGGACTTCGTCGACGGCCCAGTAGAGGGCGGCGAGGATGACCAGGGGGTCGATGATCTGCCAGAGGGTTCCGTTCTGGAGGAAAGTGGCGTTGATGAGGTCCAGTACCCCGAAGGCGAGCGCGAGGACGGCGCCGACGCGATAGGCCATTCCGCCGCGTTGCCAGAGGGCGAGGGCTCCGGCGACGCTGAATCCGACGACGAGGGCGTTGATGGATTCCCAGACGGCCTGGGTGTTTTCGCCGAATGCGGAGGCCGAGAAGTCGTCGGAGTGGTCGCCGTAGTAGTTGACGAAGACCACGACGGCGAAGCCCACGAGGATGAGCGCCCAGGCGGATTTGACGTTGCGCGTGTTGCGCCAAATCCACCAGGCGCCGGGCACAGCGATGAGCAGGGCGGCGAACTGCCAGATCTTCCAGCCCCAACTATCGACGTTGAGCCGGGTTTCGGAGACCACGGAGCCGGCGTCGATCCAGGCGTAGAGCATGGCGGCGACGACGGCCGCGGCAGCCAGGGAACCGGCGAATCCAAGATTGTGTCGTTCAAGCCAGCACTTCATCGATCTACCCTCCCATCTCGCCGCGGCGCCGCGCGTCCTCCGCCAGCGCCGCGATAACCCAGGCCAACATGGTCAGAATCCGCAAGGGGTCCAGGGCGTCCCAGATCGTGCCGTTGTTGACGAAGTAGGCGTTGACGAAGAGGACGATGCCCTGGGCGGCGACGAACAGTGCGCCGGCCCGCGCGAGCAGGCTGCCGCGGCACCAGAGCGCCGGGACGGCGATGACGGTGCAGCCCAGGAAGATGGGGTTGGTGGCTTTCCAGACGTCGCCGACGTGGCCGTCAAAGAAGCCGCCGCCGTAGGCGTTGAGGAATACGGCGAAGGCCAGCACGGCCAAAGCCAGGGCGCGGGTCCACTGGATGTGTTGGGTGCCGCGCCACAGCCACCAGACGCCGGGCAGGGCCATGAGCAAGGCGCCGACCTGCCAGAGGCGCCAGGCCCAGTTGGAGGTGGAGGGCAGGCCGTCGCGGGCGAGCATGTCGGTTGAAGCGCCCCAGGCGAAGAGGGCGACGAAGAGGATGGCAGCGTAGAGGAGGGCCTCGGCGGCGCCGAGGTTACGGGGGCGAAGTGGATTGCTCATTGCGCTGCTTTCTCTTGCGGTCGTTACTTCGCTGTCAATCACTCCCCACGGGCCCGCCGATGTCCGGGCTGAGACCGACGACGGCCCAGAGCAGGGCCAACAGCATCATCAGCGGGTCGAGGGCGCTCCAGAGGGTCGCGTTGTCGATGAAGAGGTAGTTGATGAACACCAGTACGCCGGTGATTACCGAAGTGACGGCTATGACCCGGCCGCTGTTGCAACCGCACCTCAGCACCGAGAGCGCGATGACGGCGGACAGGGTGACGAAGAGGCCGTCGAGGACCGCCCAGACAGCGCCCAGATGGTCGCCGAAGATATCGTCGGTGTAGGTGTTGAGGAAGATGACGAGGGTCAGAAGAACCATCGCCAGGGTTCGGATGCGGGGCTGGCTCTGACCGTTGGACCAGAACCAGGCGGCGCCGGCGGCGGCGATGACCAGGGTTCCGATCTGCCAGAGCTGGTAGCGCCAGTTTTCGGGGCCTAGCTGGTCAGGATCGACGACGACGGACTGCTGGTTCCAGGCGAAGAGGGCGACGACGATGAAGGCGGCGCCGAGCAGGAGTTCGATGGCGCTCAGGTTGCGGCGCTGCGTCAGGATCTGCATGGGCGAGCCTCCGCGTCGAAGCCCCGGCACCCACGCCGCCCGCGTGGGCGAGCCGACCAAGCTGGGGAGAGTTTAGCCCGCCGGAGATTGTTATGTCGACGCGGGCTGCGCGGAGGCATTCCTCGGGCGAGGCCTTTGCGTAACCCGTCGTTGGTTGCCCGGAAGATCCCTCACCCCAACCCTCTCCCAATGGGATTAGGTGAAAGAGCGGACGCGGGTTGGTGGCGGAACGGCCTTGAGGTGGAGCCTGACTCTGTGCCCGCCGGGGAGTGGATCGACGCCTTCGCCTACAGCTACGGCGCACCATCGGACGCGCGCAGCTCAGCGGCGACGCGTAGTGCGCGCGCGGCCTGCTCCGAGGCCTGACGCGCGCTGTCGCCGGTGTAGCGCACAGGGTCCAGCATCTGCGTCAGCCGCTCGGCGCTCAGGCGCGTGGCGACCTCCTTGTCCTTGGCGAGCAGCGAGGCGAACGACGCCCCGCTGGTGGCTGCCTGCTGCGCCGCCTCGTAGATGACGTCGTGCGCATGCTGCCGCCCGATCTCGCGCCCCAGTTCCAGCATCAGGCTCTCCGACATGATCAGTCCGCCCGAGAGTTCGAGGTTTTGCCGCATCCGCTCCGGGAAGACGCGCAGCCCCTGGGCCACGTCGAGCAGGCGCACGAGGATGTCGCCGGTCAGCTCGACCGCCTGCCGCAGCGCGCGGTCGATCATCATCGAGCGGCTGCCGTCGGCCTCGTGGTCGCCGAGCATCGCCTCGATTGCGAGCGGGACGAGCGATCGCAGGTGCGTCTCGTCGGCGATGATGTCCATGCAGAGCTTTGGATTGCGTTTCTGGGGCATCGTGCTGCTGCCGACGGCACCGGGCGGCACGGGCTCCTCGACCTCCGCGAACTCCTCGGCCATCAGGGTGCGCACCTCGCGCGCGGCCTTTCCGCAGCTCGTACCGAGCATGGCGAGGGCGAGGACGTACTCGGTCAGGTGGTCGTAGATCGTGCGGCCGGGCAGCGGCATCGAGCCGAGCCCGAGCAACTGGCCCATCCGCTGCTGCAGCGCGGCGCCGTGGCCCTGGAACGAGGCGGCCGTGCCCGCGCCGCCGCCGAGCATTGCGACGAAGGCGCGCGGCTCCAGCTGCCGCAGCCGCTGCGCGTGGCGGCACAGCTCGTCGATCCACACCGCAACCTTGGCCCCGAATGTCGAGGGCACGGCGTGCTGCCCGTGCGTGCGGCCGGCGATCGCGTCGTCCTTGGTGCGCTCGGCGAGTGACGCGAGCGCCTGGAGTAGGTCGGCAAGCTCGGTGAGGACGATGCGGTGCGCCTTGCGCAGTTGCAGGATGTTGCCCGTCTGGGTGATGTTCTGCGTGGTCGCTCCCCAGTGGACGTGGCCGCCGGCGTCGCCTTCGCAGAGCCGGTCGAGCTCCCAGACAAGCGGCACCAGGCCATGCCCGGTGACGCGCAGCCCCTCGGTGACGCGCTCGAGGTCGAACAGCTCGAGGTGCGCCTTGCGCTCAATCTCGGTTGCGGCCACCTCGGGAATCATCCCGATCTCCGCCTGCGCCCGGGCCAGCGCCGACTCGACGTCAAGCCAGGCCTGCCAGCGGGCCTGCTGCGCGAACAGCGCCCGGATGCCGGGGTCGCGGACGCTCAGCGCGGACGGTCGTTCTTCGCTCATGGTGTGCTCCTCGGACGCGCGGCGATGTTAGGCGATGGGTCTCGAACGGTTCCGGCCCATACCCTCATGGCTCCCCAATGTGTTCACCATGTCTCCGAACGGGTGTCCATGATGTCCCCGGTCTGCACACTCCCAATGGAGAGCTTTGCGTAACCTGGGCTTGGTTGCCCGGAAGACCCCTCACCTTCTTCTGGCGCAGACGCCAGAATTCTCCTCTCCCCTTGGAGAGGGTGAAGCGGCGCGTCCCTTGGGTTAGGCAAAGGTCTCCCAGGAGAGGGGAACGAACGGCGGCTCCTCGAAGGGAATGGCACCGCGCACCCGCCGGCGACGACAGCGCCGGCCGCTCCCCGAGGCGAGGCAAGCGGCCGCGCCCCGGAGGACGGGGGTTAGGCAAAGGTCTCATGGGAGAGGGAGAACGAGTGGTCGCGGCCTGGGGGGTGAGGGGGCATTTTGCAAGGGTGGCTCAGGTGCGGCCGAATTGGCGGTCGAGGAGTTCGCGGCTGAGGAGGATGACGGTGGGGCGGCCGTGGGGGCAGGTGATGCCGAGGTCGCAGGCTTCGAGGTCGCGGATGAGGGCATTCATCTCGTCGAATGCCAGGGGGCCTCCGGACTTGACGGCGGCGCGGCAGGCGAGGGACCAGCGGAGGCGATCGGCGGCGGCGAGGCGCTGGAAGTCGGGGGTCTGGGCTTCGGCGACGACCTCACGCAGGTAGGTGGCGGCGTCGATGCCGCCGAGGGCCGAGGGGACCGCGCGGAGCAGCCAGGCGGAGGGGCCGAAGGGAGTTACGTCGAAGCCGAGGCGCTGGAGATCGTCGGCGTGGGAGGCGACCCAGTCGCTTTCCTCGGCGCTGAGTTCGACGCTGGTTGGATCGAGGAGTTGCTGGGTGGGGGCGTCGGCGGTGTGGCCGAGTCGCTCGAAGAGGATGCGTTCGTGGGCGGCGTGCTGGTCGATGAGATAGAGGCCGCGGGGTCCGGCAGCGACGATGTAGGTGCTGTCGACGTGTCCGAGGGGGCGCATGACGGGGGAGCGGAGACCGGGGGCGGGTTCCGCTCCCTCGTCGGTCGCGATGTCGGCCGGCGGTCCGCCGCCTGCGCCCAGGTGGCGACTCTGGGGCGGAGCGCCTGTTTGCCAGCGGGAGCCGTCGGCAGGGAAGAAGAACTGGTCGACGATTGGGCGGTCGAGGCGGGCGGGGGCGATTTCGGTGGAGGAGGCGAGGGCGCGGCGGACGGTGGCGGAGAGGCGGCGGAAGACTTCACCGGAGCGGCGGAAGCGGACCTCGGCCTTGGACGGGTGGACGTTGACGTCGACTTCCTCGGGGGGAATGGTCAGGTTCAGCACGATCACGGGGAAGCGGCCGGTGGGCATGACGCTGCGGTAGGCCTCGCTGACGGCGGCGGAGAGGAGGCGGTCGCTGACCCAGCGGCCGTTGACGAAGAGGGCGATATCGGCGCGGGACGAGCGCTGGAGGTGGGGCTGGGAGATGAAGCCGTCGATGCCGAGGGTTTGGCCGGGCGGGAGTTCGATGAGCTCGTCGACGAGCGTTGCGCCATAGATGGCGAGGAGGGCGGTGCGGAGGTCGCCGTCGCCGGGGGTGCGGACGCGCTCGCGGTGGCCGTCGTGGAGGGTGAAGGCGACGTGGGGATGGCCGAGGGCGGCGCGGGTGACGGCGGCGACGATGTGACCGAG
>DAOUJT010000147.1:0-8264 GCA_034422315.1 Chloroflexota bacterium
TCAAACGATAATCACCAGGCGCGCCGTTGACCTCGACCGCCTTTGATCGTTGACGTTGGCTTTGATGGCGGGGAGAGCACTTGTGTTGGGAGCAATTGGTAAGGGTGGGTTGCTGAATTCGGGGGTGTGGTTCGACACGGTCCGGTGGGTACACCGGCCCGGCTCACCACGAACGGGGAGACGGGTGGCCTCGAACGGAAGAGGCCGGTTACAAACCGGCCCCTACATGAGAGGGCTCACCACGAACGGGGGGCGGGGCGATTAGTCGGAGATGAGGGTGACGTGGGGGAGGGTGGCCATTTGGCGGTCGAGGGTGAGGGTGTCGATGCCGGCGCGGGCGTAGTCGTTGGCGATGAGGCGGTCGAAGAGGCCGGGGCCGCCGGAGGCCGTGAGGGCCTGGAGGACGGCGTGGCCGCTGAGCGGGGCGACGAGGCCGCTGGTGAGGGTGGTGTGGAGGCCGGCGCGGGCGTCGGCGCTTGAAAGATCATAGTGGTGGATGAGGGCCGCGTAGGCTTCGCCAATGGCCTGATTGGACGCGAACATCTCGCATCCCCGTTCGTCGACCAGAACGCTCAGCCGGTTAAGACAGCGCTCGAAGTCCGCTTTCGGCTCCCGCACAACCAGTCTGACGAGGATTGAGGTGTCGACTCCGTAGCGACGAGCCGTGCCGGCCAGGGCGCCGTTGCCAAGCCTGTCGGTCGCGGTCACTTCCGCGGCGCAGGGCCGCGCCCTTGTTCCCGTTCGTCCCGGAACTTGCGGATGTCGAACGGGGGGGTGCCGGGTTTGATCTTGTCGGCGAGGGTTCCGAGCTTGGAGTAGTCGATGCGCCTGGGGCGCAGGGTGTAGCCATCGGGACCTTCCAGCAGCTCGAGCCGGTCGCCGGGACCTACGCCCAGTTCGTCCAGCACGTGCTTGGGGAAGGTGACCTGACGCTTGGAGGTGATTTTGACGATCATGAGGGATCTCCTTACTTGAATGTTAGGACGAGTAAGGCGGAGTGGTCCAGCGAAGTGGTGTGGAGGCCGGCGCGGGGTTCGGCCTTTGAGACGCCGTAGTGATGTTGGAGCGTGACGTACGCCTCGCCGATTACCTGGTTGGACGCCACGATCTCGACGTCCGCGGCACAGAGGTCGCTGAGCCGTTCGACGCAGAGGGTGTGCAGGTGCGGGGGCTGGCCGGTGACCAGCCGCACGAGAACCGAGGTGTCAATCCCGATATTTGTACGGGTCATACACCTCGTCCCGGAATTTGCGGATGTCGAACGGGGGGGTGCCGGGTTTGATCTTGTCGGCGAGGGTGCCGAGCTTGGAGTAGTCAATGCGCCTGGGGCGCAGGGTGTAGCCGTCGGGACCTTCCAGCAGCTCCAGCCGGTCGCCTGGGCCGACGCCCAGTTGGTCCAGCACGTGCTTGGGGAAGGTGACCTGACGCTTGGAGGTGATTTTGACGATCATGAGGGATCTCCTTACTTGAATGGTACTTGGAGTAAGGCGGGGTGGGGAAGGGGGTGGGGAAGGGGAGAGGGGAGAGGGGAGAGGGTAGAGGAGTGAGAGGGGGAGCAAACGCGGGGGGAGGTGGAGGGGGAGAAGAGTGAAGAGTGAAGAGAAGAGGCCGGTTAGAAACCGGCCGGTACGCAAGACAAGGACGCGGACGGTGGGGCGAGGGTGGTTGCCGCATCCGGGGGTGTGGTTCGACACGGGCCTCCGAAAGACTCCGGCCCGGCTCACCACGAACGGTTGCACGGGTGGCCTCGACCGGAAGACGGGCGGGTCACAGACCCGCCCCTACGGAAGATTGGGCGGGGGTGGGCGGGAGAGAAGGCGGGATTCCTCACTTCGCTGCGCTGCGTTCGGAATGACAAGTGATGAGGGCACTAGAATTGGGGGCGCCGGCGGATGGCCACGCCGGGTGTCAGGGGAGCGTCAGCCGTTATGCCGGAGATTGAGTCGACGCCGAAACTGATCGAGGGCATTTATGCCGCCATGCGAGATCGGCTGGCGGTGGTGCGAGAGCGGCTGGGACGGCCGCTGACGTTGACGGAGAAGGTGCTGTACGGGCACCTGGACGATCCGGCGGGGCAGGACCTGGTGGCGGGCGAGAGTTACCTGCAACTGCGGCCGGACCGGGTGGCGATGCAGGACGCGACGGCGCAGATGGCGCTGTTGCAGTTCATGCTGGCGGAGCGGGACAGCGCGGCGGTGCCTTCAACGGTGCATTGCGACCACCTGATCCGGGCCTACAGCGGGGCGGACCCTGACCTGCAACAGGCGCTGCTGGAGAACAACGAGGTGTACGCGTTCCTGAAGAGCGTGTCGGCGAAGTACGGGATCGGATTCTGGGCGCCGGGGTCGGGGATCATTCACCAGGTGGTGCTGGAGAACTATGCGTTTCCGGGCGGGCTGATGATCGGCACGGATTCGCATACGCCGAACGCGGGCGGGCTGGGGATGCTGGCCTGCGGCGTGGGCGGGGCGGACGCGGTGGACGTGATGGTGGACTTTCCGTGGGAGGTGCTGCACCCGAAGGGGATCGGCGTACACCTGACCGGCGAGCTTTCGGGCTGGACGGCGCCGAAGGACGTGATTTTGAAGGTGGCCGGCCTGCTGACGACGAGCGGCGGGACGAACCGGATCGTGGAGTATTTCGGCGAGGGCGCGGCTTCGCTGGCCTGCACGGGCAAGGCGACGATTACGAACATGGGCGCGGAACTGGGCGCCACGACCTCGGTGTTCGGGTACGACGAGCGCATGGCGGCGTATCTGCGGGCAACGGAACGCGACGAGCTGGCCGGGCTGGCGGACGCGAACCGGGACCTGCTGACGGCGGACGCGGAGGTGTTGGCCGAGCCGGAGCGGTACTTCGAGCAGGTGGTCGAGATCGATCTCTCGGAGCTGGAGCCGCACGTGGTGGGTCCGCACCGGCCGGACCTGGCGCGGCCGATCTCGGAACTGGCGCAAGCGGCGGCGGACGAGGGATATCCGGAGGATATTTCGGCGGCGCTGGTGGGGAGTTGCACGAATTCCTCGTATGAAGACATTTCGCGGGCGGCGGACCTGGCGCGGCAGGCGGCGGCGCGGGGGGCGAAGGCGCGGATTCCGTTCCTGGTAACGCCGGGGTCGGAGATGGTGCGGGCGACGATCGAGCGGGACGGGCAGCTGCAGGACCTGGAGTCGATCGGGGCGGTGGTGCTGGCGAACGCGTGCGGGCCGTGCATCGGGCAGTGGCGGCGGGACGACATTACGCCGGCGCGCGAGGGCGATCCGCCGAAGCGCAATTCGATCGTTTCGTCGTTCAACCGGAACTTTCCGCGGCGGAATGACGGGAGTCCGAATACGTTCTCGTTCCTGACGAGTCCCGAGGTGGCGGTGGCGTTTGCGCTGGGCGGGCGGCTTTCGGCCGACCCGACGGCTTCGCCGGTGGGCGGGGACAACGGGGATGCGTTTGTGCTGGAGCCGCCGGGGCCGGCGGCGGATATTCCGTCGGACGGGTTTATCGGGCAGCGGTACGGCTATGAGCCGCCGGCCGAGAATCCGGATGAAGTGACGGTGGCGATCGATCCGGAGAGCGAGCGGCTGGAGGCGCTGGCGCCGTTTCCCGAGCGGACGGTGGAGCAGTTCCAGGGGATGCCGGTGCTGCTGAAGGCGACGGGGCAGTGCACGACGGACGCGATTTCGCCGGCGGGCCGGTGGCTGCGGTACCGGGGGCACCTGACGAATATCAGCGACAACATGTTCATCGGGGCCAACAACGCGTTCGGGGACGAGGCGGGCGCGGGCTACAACACGGAGACGGGCGAGGACGACGAGCCGCTGGCGGATATCGCCACGTACTACCAGCGACAGGGGATTACCTGGGTGGCGGTGGGCGACCAGAACTACGGCGAGGGCAGCAGCCGGGAGCACGCGGCGATGTCACCGCGGCATACGGGCGGCGGGGCGATTATCGTGCGGAGCTTTGCGCGGATCCACGAGGCGAATCTGAAGAAGCAGGGTTTGCTGCCGCTGACGTTCGAGGATGCGGACGATTTCGAGCGGATTGAGATCGATGACCGGATCACGTTGAACGACGTGGGGGAGCTGGCGCCGGGGCGTCCGGTGACGGCGACGCTGGAGCACTCGGACGGGTCGACAGCGACGATCCGGCTGAACCACACGCTTAACGACGAGCAGATTCGGTGGTTTTGGGCGGGGTCGGCGCTTAATCTGATTCGCGCCGCAGGCATGTCTGATGGATAGGCTGGCCGGAACGATGCAGGGGTCCCCTACGCGGGCCCGTAAGAGGGCACCCACAAGGGGCGCCCCTACAGCGTGCGGACGGCAGACAAGTAGCCACATGCGCGAGGGCAGCCGGGGGAACCCACAAGTGGCGTCCCTACACGGAACCGCCATGCGGCTGACGGGAAGATGAGAGAGCCCGAGCGGTACGACATTGTCATTATCGGCACGGGTCCGGCGGGGCGGCGGGCGGCGATTCAGGCCGCCAAGGTGGGCAAACGGGTCGTAACCATCGACCGCCAGCGATATGTGGGCGGGCAGGCCGTGCATCGCGGGACGATTCCCTCCAAGACGCTGCGCGAGGCCGTGATTCACGTGACCGGGGTCGGGCAACGGGCG
Organism: Chloroflexota bacterium; assembly: GCA_034422315.1. Classification (GTDB taxonomy): domain Bacteria; phylum Chloroflexota; class UBA11872; order UBA11872; family UBA11872; genus UBA11872. The sequence goes on from DAOUJT010000147.1 coordinate 4,611, forward strand.
TTCTACGGGGCGGCGTACCGGGTGATGACGAACGTGACGATGGACGATCTGCTGCGCCGGACAGCGCAGGTGGTGCAGTCCGAGGTGGACGTGGTTCGCGACGGGTTCTTGCGTAATGACATCGACATGCTGAACGGCATTGCGCACTTCGAGGATCCGCACACGGTTGCGGTGCACACCGAAAACTCCATCCTGGAGTTGCGCGCCGACAAGGTGATCCTGGCCACAGGGTCGCGTCCGGCGCGCCCGGCACACATCCCGTTCGACAGGGAGCGGGTGGTGGACAGCGACGGGATCCTGGACCTGCACTCGATTCCGAAGTCGATGACCGTGGTTGGGGCCGGGGTGATCGGCACGGAGTACGCCAGTATTTTCGCGACCTTGGGGGTGGCGGTAACGCTGATCGACGGTCGCCGCGATCTGCTGGAGATGGTGGACGAGGAGATTGGCGAAGCGCTGAAGTACCGGATGCGAGAGGACGGGATCACGCTGCGGCTGGGGCACAACGTGTCCTCGGTTGAGTTCGACGCGCGGGGACGGCCGGTGACCGTGCTGGAAACCGGCGCCAAGGTTGTGAGCGACCTGGTGATGTATTCGATTGGGCGTCACGGCGCCACGGGCCTTCTGAACCTGGACGCGGCGGGGCTATCGGCCGATGCGCGCGGACGTCTGAAGGTGAACAGGTCTTTCCAGACGGAGGTGGACCACATCTACGCGGTTGGCGACGTGATCGGGCAGCCGGCACTGGCTTCGACGTCCGCCGAGCAGGGACGGCTGGCGGCCCTGCACGCGCTGGGGATGGAGTGCCCGGAGATGGACGACGACGAGCTGCCGATCGGGATTTACACGATTCCGGAGATCGCGCTGATCGGGAAGACCGAGGAGCAGTTGACGAGCGCGGGCATGGCCTACGAGAGCGGGGTGGCTCGGTACAAGGAGATTGCGCGCGGGGCGATTATCGGGGACGACTTCGGGATTTTGAAACTGCTGTTCGACCCGGACACGCGCAAGGTGCTGGGGGTGCACATCTTCGGCAGCCAAGCGAGCGAGTTGCTGCACATCGGGCAGGCAGTGATGCAGTTGGGCGGGACGATTGACTATTTCGTGGAGACGATTTTCAACTATCCGACGTTTGCCGAGGCGTACAAGGTGGCGGGGCTGAACGGGGTGAACAAGCTGCTGCGGTAGGCCCAACGGGTCGGTTGATCGACGGGCGGTGGCAGTATGGACGGGCTGCGAATCTTGTCGAGGTCAATGGTTATGTCGGAGATGGACGACGCGCCGGATGGTGAACGCGGCCGCATCCTGACGGGGTTGCGGCCTTCCGGGCCCTCGCACGTGGGGCATTACGCGGGCGCGTTTTCGCAGTGGCTGGAGTTGCAAGAGGAGTACGAGTCGTTTTTCCTGCTGGCCGATTACCAAGTCTCCGACTATGCCGACAACCTGCCGTGGATTCGCTGGGGTCTCTGGGAAGTAACGCTGGACTGGCTGGGTGTGGGGCTGGACCCGAATATCTCGCACTTCGTGATCGAAAGCGGGGTACCGGAGTTCGCGGAGCTGACGCTGCATTTGAGCTGGTTCCTGGGGCTGGGTCACCTGCAGCGGAATCCGACGCTGAAGGCCGAGTTGGCGGATCTTGAAGAGACGAATAAGACAGTGCCGGTGGCGTTTTTCAACTACCCGGTGATGCAGATTTCCAACATCCTGCTGCCGCTGGCGCACCTGGTGCCGGTGGGCGAGGACCAGTTGCCGCACATCGAGATGACGCGGGACGTGGCGATCCGGTTCAACCGGCGGTTCGGGGAGACGTTTGTGGTTCCCAGGGGCCGGGTGGGCGAGGTGCCGCGGCTGGTGGGGATCGACGGCAAGGGGAAGATGGGGACGTCGGCGGGGAACGCGATTTTCCTGAAGGACTCCGAGGACACGCTACGGGCGAAGGTGCGGAGCATGTTCACGGACCCGAAGCGGCTGCGGGCGACGGATCCGGGGACCGTGGAAGGTAACCCGGTGTTCATGTATCACGACGCCTTCAACCCGAACACGGAGGAAGTGGACGACCTGAAGGCGCGGTATCGCGTCGGCAAGGTGGGCGACGTGGAGGTGAAGGACCGGCTGTTCAACGCCATGAACGCGTTCCTGGGGCCGATTCGTGAGCGGCGGGCGGACTGGGAAGCGCGGCCGGACGACGTGCGGGACGTGCTGGCGGCCGGGACGGCGGAGACGAAGCGCCGGGCGGAGCCGCTGATGGAGCAGGTGCGGAGCGCGCTGGACCTGGATTATCTGAAGGACGGGCCGCCGGCGGCGCCGGCGGGCGCGCCGTAGGGCCGGCCTCCAGGCCTACGGCTAAAGCAGGAAGATCGAGTTGACCGGACGGGACGAGCCGGCCTGGGCTAAACGGGGCGGTCCGGTTACTCGAGCCGCCAGGCGGTTGCCTGAGGGGTCGCTGCCGTCGTGGGCGTGGATTAGGCCGCAGGCATTGGTCGCGGTTCGTAGCGGATCGCGCGTGCTGGTGCAGGACTACGCGGCAACCGGCGGCCCGGCGGCATACCGGCCGCTAGGCGGCGCGGTGGACCACGGCGAACTGGCCGAGGATGCGGCGGCGCGTGAGATCCGGGAAGAGCTGGGCGCCGAGATCACCGACGTTCGGCTGCTTGGGGTGCTGGAGAACATCTACTCGAAGGATGACAAGGACTGGCACGAGATCGTGTTCATGTTCGAGGCGCGGTTCGTGGATGCGTCGCTCGAGGCGGCGGAGCGGCTGGTGGGAGTGGAGGGTGACGGGGATCGGATCGAGGCCGTGTGGCTGGACGTCTCCGAACTCCTGGACGCGCCGTTGTATCCGCCCGGGTTGCTGGAGTTGCTGCGGGCGCGGCCGGCCGCGGTTGCCGCTGACGACTGATTGACGTTTCGAGTGGACGACTTGGCAAGGTCCGAACTGCTGCCGTCGTGGGCGGGGATCCGGCCGCTGGCGCTGGCGGTGTTTCGGGACGGGCCGCGCATCCTGGTGGAGGACAACGCGGCGTGGGACCGGCGCGACTGGTTCTATCGTCCGCCGGGCGGGGGCGTTGAGTTCGGCGAGCGGGCGATTGACGCGGTTCGGCGGGAGATGCGGGAGGAGTTTGGGGCCGAGATCAGGGACGTGCGGCAGCTGGGGACGCTGGAGAACATCTTCGACTATCACGGTCGGCCGGGGCATGAAGTCGTGTTCGTGTTCGAGGCGCGGTTTGCGGACGGCTCCTACTACGAGGCGGAGCGGATTGTGGGCACGGAGGGCGGCGGCACGCGGATCGAGGCCGTTTGGATTGATGTGTCGGAGCCGCTGGATCGGCCGTTGTATCCGTTGGGGCTGTTGGAGCTCTTAGCTAGCGGAGACGACTGAGGATTCAGGTCTGACGAAGACTCAGTCCTGGCGGGCGTCGGAGTCGGTTAGCAGGGTGTCGATGGTGGTGTGGAGGGTGGCGGCGAGTTTGGCGAGGGTGGCGGCGGAGCCGGGTTTGCGGCGGCGTTCGATTTCGGAGAGGTAGCTGGGGGAAATGCCGGCCTGGCGGGCAAGCTCGCGCAGCGTCAGACCGCGGTGGGTGCGGAAAGCGACGAGCGGGGATTCGCCGCGGATGATGGCGAGCGCGACGGGGTGGGGGATGCGGCTGCCGTCGT
>DAOUJT010000148.1:0-9569 GCA_034422315.1 Chloroflexota bacterium
TAGAACTCGCGCGCCGCCAGCGCGTTCGCCACCCGGTCGATCCCCACCTGCCTGGGTCGGTCCACCGCCATGTCGATCACCCGCACGTCCTGCGACCGCGCAATCAACGGCTCGCACCCCGCGGCGGTGCGGACCGCCGCAGCCACACGTTCCGTCAGCGCCGGCACCACCGACCCAATGACGGCCGCCTCGATCCCGGTCACTCCCTGGTGCGCCAGCATGGCGCGCAGCATCGCCTCATGCTCGGCGGCGCTGCGGTTGAGGTCGCTGTGCACGGCCCAGCGCGCGCCCAACTGCTCGCCCTCGAAGACGCCGAATTTCGTGTCGGTGTTGCCGACGTCGACGACCAGAACCATTCAAACTGCTCGCCCAGCCGTCGCCGCTTATCATATCGCCGACCCAGCCCCGGAAACGCACCCGTTGGCCGACCTGCCGTCCCCACTCCGCCTCACCCACCTGACCTGGCCCGAGGTCGAGCGCGCCCGCGACGGCGTGGAACTGGTTCTCATCCCCATCGGCTCCATCGAGCAGCACGGCCCCAACACCTCGCTCGACACCGACCTGGTGATCTGCGAGGACCTCTCCCTGCGCCTGGCCGAACGCTTCCACCCCCGCCTGCTCGTGGCCCCAACGATGCCCTACGGCATGTCCACGTATCACATGGGCTTCCCCGGCTCGATCACGCTGCGCCCTCAGACCTTCCTGCACGTCCTGGAAGACCAGTTGGCCTCCCTGCTGCACCACGGCTTCAAGCGCTTCCTGCTCACCAACTGGCACAGCGGCAACACCTCGATCATGAACCTGTCCATGCAGACCCTGCCCACCCGCCTGCCGCTGGACTTCCTGGCCGCCATCTCCCTCTACGACCTGGAGGACGAGGACCTGGAGGACGAGATCGTCAAGTCCCCCACCTCCGGCCACGCCTGCGAGCTGGAAACCGCCGAACTCATGGCCCTCCGCCCCGACCGCGTCAAGTACGACAGCCTCGCCCCCGGCGACCTCAGCCCGCGCGGCAGTCGCCTGCGCCAGCGCTTCTGGCGACGCTCCATCCGCCGCAACCACGACTTCTCCGACTTCTCCGCCAACGGCGCCGTCGGCGACGCCACCCTGGCCACTGCCGAGGACGGCTGGCGCATGATCCGCGTCATCGAGGAACGCGCCGACAAGCTCATCACCACGCTCCTTGACTCACCGGACGATCTCCTCGCCCGCGGCCGCATCCCCGGCTGGCGCCACGCCCTGCACAACCGATGAGCCAACCAATCAGCTTTGCCCTGCACAAGATGTCCTGGCCGGAGGTGGCCAAGGCCGCCGAGACGGTGGAACTGGTGCTCATCCCCATCGGTTCCACCGAACAGCACGGCCCCAACCTGGGCCTCGGCCAGGACCACGTCATCGCCAACGCCTACTGCGAACGCGCCGCCGAACGCCTGGCCCCGCGCCTGCTCGCCCTACCGGCCATCCCCTGGGGCATCTCCGACCACCACATGAACTTCCCCGGCACCATGACCCTGCGCCCCGAGACCTTCCTCGAACTACTCGAAGACATCATCGTCTCCATGCGCCACCACGGCTTCCGCCGCTTCCTGATCGTCAACGGCCACGGCGGCAACCAGGCGCTCATGTCCGTCGCCGTGCAGGACATCGGCTTCCGCCTGGACATCGACTTCCTGGGCTGCGTCGGCCACTACACCCTGGGCGACGACTCCAAGCTCAAGGCCATCGCCGGCGAAATCCCCGGCGGCCACGCCTGCGAGATGGAAAGCTCTCACGACTACTACCTGGCCCCCGACCTCATCCGCGAAGAAACGCTGTCCCTCGGCACCCTCGACAAGGCCTTCATGGCCATGCTCGAGCCCCTCACCGATCTCGAACTCGAGTGGCCCAACGCCTTCAACGCCCACGCCCCCTCCGGCGCCAAAGGCGACGCCCGCAAGGGCACCCGCGAAGTCGGCCAGAGCCTCATCGAATCCTCCATCGACGAACTCGCCGAAATCCTCGACCACCTCCGCCACTCCCCCCGCTGGAACGGCCCCCCCCACGGCCAGGTGCACGTCACTCGCAAGGACTGAACCGAAGGCGGATTGCGGTAGCTCAGCGTGACGCGGCCCGGCCGATCGTGGAACTCACATGGGCACAACGGTCCAGGGTGAAATCGCTGCTATGTTCGGCAAAGACGGCATTTCGGGATTGGCGTGTTGACGTCACGGGCCTCGGCCATGCTCGCGGCGGTATTCCTGCCGCGGGACGAACTCTCCGACCAGGAACGGGCGTCCGGCCTGCGCGCATTGAACTACCAGGCCATCGCGGCATCGGCTTCCGACGGCCTGGTGTCGGGCGGATTCCTGGCCGCCTTTGCCCTGTTGCTGGGTGCCACGAACGTCCACATCGGGATCATCACGGCCTTGCCGCCGATTCTGCAGCCCGTTCAGCTCGTGGCCGTCGTCCTCATCGAGCGCCTGCGCGTGCGAAAGCCGTTCGCGGTGCTGAGCTACCTGATTGCCTATGCCGCCTGGATCCCGGTCGCGCTCATCCCCTTTGCTATTGACGTTCCCAATGCCGGCGCCGTCACGCTCCTGCTCGTCTTCGTAGCGATTCGCGGTGTCTCGCAGGCGTTTCTCAACCCCAGTTGGATCGCCTGGATCCGGGACATCGTGCCGCCGGACGTCATGGGCAGTTTCTTTTCGCAGCGCATGCGCATCGCCACGATTGCCGCCGCCGTCGCGGGACTTGTCGGGGCCTTCTACATCGACTGGTGGGCCGGCCGCGTGCCCGAGCCGGAACAGATCTACGGCTACTCCTACGCCATGTTGTTCGGGAGCATTCTGCTCGGGTTCGGGGCCGTTGGCTTCATGGCCCGCATGCCCGAGCCGCGCATGGTCACGCCGGAAGGACTGCGGCCGACAATCGCTGGGATGCTCGCGGCGCCGCTGCGGGACACAAACTATCGGCGACTCATGAGTTTCCTGATGATCTGGAACCTCGCCACGCAGTTGGCCGTGCCATTCTTTTCGGTTTACATGCTTGTCAAACTGGAGATGCCACTGTCAGCCGTCGTCGGCTTTGGCGTGCTGAGCCAGCTGACCAGTGTGCTGTTTGTCAACGTCTGGGGAGGCTACGTTGATCGATTCGGAAGCAAGGTTGTGTTGTCGACAAGCTCATCGCTATTCCTACTCGTTATTTTGGGATGGACCTTCACAACCACGCCCGATCAGCATCTCCTCACCGTGCCATTGCTGATCGTGCTTCACTTCCTGATTGGCATCGCCAGCGCCGGCATCAACCTTGCCTCCACCACCATTCGCATGAAGATGGCGCCGCAGGCGCAATCCACCTCCTACCTCACGGGCGCTTCGCTGGCCGCCAGTCTGGGCGCGGGTATCGGCCCTATCCTCGGCGGCATCTTCGTCGACTTCTTCAGCGTCCGCCGCTTCGAAATCTCAATCGAGTGGGTCGACCCGGCACGAACCGTCGAGTTCCCCGCGGTCTTCCTCACGGGATACGACTTCCTGTTCGCCCTGGCCTTTCTCTTCGGACTGGTCACCCTGAGCGTGCTCGGACGTGTTCAGGAAGAGGGCGAGTCGAACCGGGAGGCTGTGATGAGCGAGCTTGCGGCGCAAACTCGCGAGAATTTGCGCGTCTTGAATTCCGTCCCGGGGATGAATCTGGTCGGCAGCCTGCCCCTCGGGAGGCGACGCGTTGTACCGGCCGTCGCGGGCCTCGATGTGGCCGCCGGCGTCACCGCCTACCAACTGGCCGCCTCCATTCGCTCCGTCGCCACCACCGCCGCCCGCGGCGGCGCGACCGCCAGGCAGTTGCAGTCGCGGGTGAACCAGACAATCGCTCGCGCGGTGCGGGAAACCGACAACGTGCGGCAGCAAGGCGCGGCGTTGGCCTTTGGCGCCGTCCAGGGCGCCGTGCAAGCCGCCGCGGAATCGGGCATCGGCGTCCGGCGCCTGCTCCGGGAGTCGATTTCCGGGCTCCTGGACGCGACGGCCGAGGCAGGTAACGATTCGCAAACGATCCTGGAGGGCGCGATTGAAGGCGCGATTCACGCCGCCAGCGACGCCGGGCTGCCCATGGATGCCGCCACTGCGGACGCCATCGAAGCATCTCGAACCGCCGCGCCCCGGCTTGGACTGTCGGAGCGCGATGCCGTTGCCTATGCCGCTGAAGCAGCCGTCCAGGCTTCCACCGACCTCCCGGAAGAGTCCAGCACTCGAATCCGCAACGCCGCGCTCGAAGCCATCCTTCTGACCGCCCATGACGAATAGCGAAGCAACCACCAGTACGTCGCGTCGACGCTCGCTAACCTCTCGCCTCATACGCGCTCCGATCCTCGAAAACACTACGGGCCACAAGTTGCGAATGTGATAAAGTCTGATTAAGGATGCCACTCGTGTACTACGGACTACTCGGCACAGTCATGAACAGCAATCCGATTCAACCAATGCTTAATTTTATTCGAATTATAGTCTAACTCCTGCCCATGCCTTACACTTCCTTCTATCTCGATACCAGCAGTGAGCTTCATCATCAACTTGAACATGACTTCTTAAAGTCGACACTTGAGTTAGGCACAGGCGTCCTCTGGCTCGATATCGATAGTCCAGGGGCGGGTGACAAGTCGCTCTTGCTCGATGTATTCGGATTTCATCCCCTGTTGGTCGACGCCAGTCTGGACACCAATGCCGGCATGGCCCGCGTCGAGGACTTTGGACGCTACGTCTTCGTCAATGCGCGTAGCATCGACTACACGTTGGAACAAGACATACTCCGAACGACGAATCTCAGCATGTTCATCGGGTCGAATTACGTGGTCACGATTCACAACGTCGCGATGCCCAGCGTCGAGGCCATTCGAGGACTGGTCGAAATCGACGGTCGCCCAATGGCCAAAGGACCGGCGTTCCTGGCCCATGCCCATTTCGACGCCCTGATCCAGGCCATCCTCCCAACGCTGGAGCGCATGAGCGATCGAGCGGACGCCATCGAAGAGCAAATCCTCGCCAACCCCGACGACTCCGCGCTCGCCACGCTCATGGCGCTCAAGCGGTCCAGCCTCGCCCTCAATCGCTCGTTGCTGCCGCAGCGGGACGTGTTGAGCCGATTGGGTCGGCGCGAGTTTGACCTGATTGGCAGCGGCGTCGATCTCTACTTCCGCGATCTCTTCGAGGACCTCGTGCGCGTCCAGGCCGCCAACGACGCAATCAGGGAACGCGCCGACACCGCCCTCGCCACCTATCTCTCGGCAATCTCCAATCGCCAGAACGAAATCATGAAGGTCCTGTCGATCATCGCCACGATATTCATGCCGCTGGGACTGATCGCCGGCATTTTTGGCATGAACTTCCAGAATATGCCCGGCACCGAGTTCCAGTGGGGCTACCACATCGTCTGGGCCCTCACGCTCGTCGGCATGTCAATCACGCTTTGGATGCTCTGGCTCAAACGCTGGCTGGTCGGCGGACACAGCCTCCTGCGCCGACAAAGGCTCCGGCGCTTCGTCCCCACGGCCGTTGACCCCGTGCGCCTCACCGCCTACGTTGGTCGCGCCGCCGCGCGAAACCTCCAGCGGATGACCGATCTCCCAACTATCCGGGTAAACCAGGCGCCTCTGAAGCGACGCTTCGAGCCTGTCCCTTTCAAACTCGCGGGCGCCCTGGTCGGAAAACTTCGCCCGCGACGCCGGACGCCGCACCAAAGCGCGCATCCTCGTAGCCGACGCGATTCATGAAGACCTCAGCGCCCCCTCGCTGGAACGGCCTCCCACGGCCAGGTGCACGTAACCGGGAAGGCATGAGTTACAGGCAAGCCCGACGTCCCAGCTCGGTAAAGCCGCGAACCGACCCTCCGCTCACATTCATTGCCGTCGTTCTCGTAGTTGCCTTCGCCGTCTTTGGCGCATGCGGAGCTTCGTCAGACGACTCATCAACCGAGTCCACCCGTTCCGCGCCGCCGGAGATGCCATTTGCCGTGGAAGGTCACGGGGACTTTGTATCGGACAACTTCATCCTCGAGCCTGGAAAGTACCGGGCCACGATCAACGTCAGTGGGAATAGTGACCAGCCTGGGACACCCAAAAGTTTCATCGTCACGCTCTTCCCGGCTTCCGTTGGACACCCGTCGCTCCTGGTGGAGGCCGTCACCGAATCAGGCAATTGGCAGACGACAACAACTGTTCTGGATCGCAAGCACTTCTATCTGGACGTCGTCGCCGCTGGCGAGTGGACGGTCACACTCGAGCCAGTCAGGGGCTAGCGAGACCGTCGATGCTGGGCTCCGCGCAGCCAGCGGACGGCGATCCGAACGTAACTATTGTGACGAAGACCCCGAGGGTGCCAGGAATTCTGGGGTCCTGGACTTGGCTGCATCCGTGAGTCAATCGTCAACACCCGCGCTTCAACAAGGACCGGCAAGTCTGCCAGTCGCCTATCAGCGCATGCTTAGCCGCGATGTCCATGCGCCAAACTCAGTCGACCCTGCGCTGATTAGCAAGATGATCCGCTTAACGGAATCCAGTGCCGACTATCTCTATCGCGACTACACACCGACTCAAGCACTTTATGAACCTGGCTCACGCCCCGAAATGGAGGCGGCGGTTCAACGCGCTTTGAGGGTCCCCAGTCTGGAATCCCACGTCGTGAGCCTCGAATCGCTGCGTCGAGTCACGACCTACCTGGCAGGCATTGCATCGAGTGCCGACGACATTCCCCTGGAGGATCTGGTTTTCGGCGGAACCGAGGAGCGAATAATCGCCCGTCCGACTGACTGGTGCACCGACCTCGCGCGAGCCGCCTGCGTGATGCTGTACGTCGCCGGAGCCGCCGCCCGCATCGTGTGTCTCTTCAACACCGCTCGCGCTTATTCCGGTCACCAGGTCATTGAGGCTCATATCGACGGAACCTGGGTATGCGCGGATCCCGTTCACGGCTTCGTATACGAGAAAGGCGACGGCGCACCGGCATCAGCACTCGACGTCATACGCGAACGACGCACCTCGTCAAGTAATCGCAACGAGCTGTTTCGGGCAGTCTTCCTGGTCAACTACAGCCCGACACTGGCATCAGCGTTCGACTTCACCGAATCCAAAGCGAACGACTACTACCTGTCGATCCTCACCGAGTCATCCGCCGGCTGGCCTAAAGGACTGCGTTGGCTTCACGGGGAAGACGACTGACGTTCGACGCGGGCAAACCGCAACGCCCACCGCGTCCCGCCGTCGCTGGACAGAATCTGAATCGCAATCGCCGTCTTCACCGGCCCGATCGACACCGCGCCTTCGTCCATGGCGATCTGCGCCGTGCCGCTGGCGACTGACTCGGATCCACCGGACGACTCCTGGCCGGCTGCCGGCGTCGTGGCACCGGAGTCATCGCCCACCGAACTCCACACAACCTGAACGATCCCGAAATTCAGCGTTACGCTGAAGGTCACGTAAAAGCTCTCGCCCACCGGCAGCGACACAATCGAGCTCTCCGAACCCCGCCCGCGCCGCGTTCGGCTTCCATCGCCGGCGACTTCGGTCGCATAGTCCTCCAGCGCATACGCCTGCGTCTGAATCGGCTGTCCGTCCGTCCCGGTTCCGGGTAACGGCGGCAGCGCGGGACCTGGCGTCACCTCCGCGGTAACGATTGGTGCCGCCGTCGGCTTCGACTCAGGCGTGGGCGTCGAAGCTGGCGTGGCTGTCGGAAGCGGCGCGGTCGTCTGCGGGCTCCCCTGCTCGCAGGCGCCTAGAACAAGCCCGCCTGCGACAGCCGCCAGCACAACGCGCCGCGAAATCACCCCGGCCCTTCGGCCGGCGACGCGGATCAGCCCCTACCCCACCGGCGGATAGTGCAGCCGCCCCTGCCGCTCCGTCTCCACCCGCAGCAGGTACCCGCCGATGCTCGTCACGTACAGCGTCGAGAGATCGGCCCCGCCGAACGTGCAGTTGGTCGGGTTCGCCACCGGCACGTCGTGCCGCTCGATCACCTCGCCGTCCGGCGCGAACACGTAGATCGACGACCCGGGCCCGCCCTGGTCCCAACCCGCCGTCGCCACGATGTACCCGTCGGTGTCCAGGACCATTCCGTCAATGCCCCGGTGCGCGCCAAAGTCGTGCAGCACCGTCATCTCGCCCAGCGAGCCGTCGTCGTTCACCGGGTACGACCGCAATTGCCGGTACTCGTCTTCGTTCCGCCCGCTCTGCGCCACGAACAGCACCGAGTGATCCAACGAAAACAGCAACCCGTTCGGCCGCGTCGTATCGAACGTCACCCGGCTGGTCACCCACGACCCGTCATTCTGCGGATCCAGCCGGTACACCGAGTCATGATCCAGGTCCTTGTTCCCGCGATCCTCCGTCCACGGCCCCGCCGCCCCTTCGTAATAGGGGTCGGTAAACCAGATGCGCCCCACGTTGTCGATGGCCAGGTCGTTCGGGATGTTAAACCGCTGCCCCTCGAACCCGTCCGTCAGCGCGGTCGTCGTGCCGTCGGCGTTGTACCGAACCACCCGCCGCGCCCCGCCCTCGCAGCCGTAGAGCACGCCGTTCGGGTCAAACATCAGCCCGTTGCAGTAGTTCGTGCCCTCGCGGTAGACCGTCGACTCACCCGTGTTGGGGTCGTAGCGCATGATCCGGCTCTGCTGGATGCTCGTGAACAGCAGCGCCTCCCCGTCCCACGCCGGCCCCTCGGTGACATTCCCGTACGGACCGTCCAGCTGCTCAAACTCCCAGGCCATCTCGTGCTCCTTTATGTCTTACAGATCAGGTGACATTGCTCGCACGATAACCGGTGACGCCGGCTCTACGAACCGGTAACCAGCGTCCCGCTATCCGCCGCGTCCCGCGCCAGCAGAGTCCATCGGTGCGACGCAATCACGTCGTCTGCCGTTATCGCCAGGTCCGTCTCACCCCGCACGGCCGCAACAAAGTCCCGCGCCAGCTCGTTCGGCGCGTCTGCCGTGGGCGTATCCAGCGACGGCCCCTCGAAGTCCGACAGCGTCCGCTGCGTCCCGCCATGGTCGATCGTGCAGGAGTCCTCCGCCGTCGTCCGGATTTCTATGGACCCTTCGCTCCCCTCGATCAGCATCCGGCAGTCCCCGTGATACGGCGCGCTGTCCGGCGTCAGCCACGAGGCCCGCAGAAACGCTGACCCGCCGTCCGCCAACCGCAGCCACACCTCCGCGTGATCCGCAAACGTCGGGTACTCGGCGAAACGAGTGGCCCCATGCTGCGCCGCCACGCCCGTCGGCTCGCTGCCGTGCAGCCAGCGCACCGCGTCCACGTCGTGAATGCACAGGTCCAGCAGCGCCCCGCCGTTCAGCTCGCGGTCGAAAAACCAGGCCGGCCGCCGCGCCGGCCCGCACTTGTGCGGCCGCTGCGCCATCGACGACACCACCTGCCCGATCTCGCCCGCCTCGATCGCCCGCTTGGCCGCCAGGTAAGGACCGCTGAACCGCAGTGTCAGCGCGCAACTCAGCGCCGCCTCGCCCTGCGCCGCGGCCTCCAGCCGGTCCAGGTCGTCCAGCGTCGTCACCGCCGGCTTGTCCAGCAGCACGCTCACCCCCGCCTCCAGGCAGGCCAC
>DAOUJT010000149.1:0-10631 GCA_034422315.1 Chloroflexota bacterium
CGTCAAGTCGATCGAAACCGAGAACATTGACAACGAGTGGGGCATTCCCTGGCAAGTCTTCTACGGCATCTCCGACAACACCCGCTCCTTCTGGGGCCTGGAGAACGCCCGCCACGTCATCGGCTACGCGCCCGAGGATGACTCTGAGGTCACCTGGGCGCGCGAGGTGCACGACAACCTCACGTCCAAGGGCGTCATCGGACGCGTCGGCCAGGCGCCGTGAGCATGGACCCGCCCGTGGAACGCCGTTGGGAACGCTGCCGGCCCCAGCAGATCTGGGACGCCCTGGCCGACTTCCCCTGCGTCTACGTGCCGTCCGGCCCCCTGGAATGGCACGGCCGTCAGAACCCGGTTGGCCTGGACGCCGTCAAGTCCGCCGCCATCTGCCGTCGCGCCGCCGAACGCACCGGCGGCCTCGTCTATCCCACCGTCTTTCTCGGCGCCTGGGAGGTCCCGTGGCCGCTGGGCATGCCCGCCGCTCCCGACCTGATCCAGTCCAACACCCAGACCATCCTCGACTACTTGGCCCGCAACGGCGCAAAGGTCGTGATCTGGCTGGGTGGTCACGGCGGCAGCGAGGACTACCTGGCTTACCGCCGCGCCGCGCTGAACGCCATGCGGCAGTCCGACCTCCTGGTGCTGGCCGCCGTCGACGCCCACCTGCTCAGCGACTTCGACAAGCCGATGGACCACGCGGCCGCCATCGAAACCTCCATCATGATGTACCTCGAACCCGAAACCGTGGACCTGTCCTCCCTCGATCCGGCGCCCGACCAGTGGCCCGAAGGCGTCGGCGGCGACGACCCGCGCACCCACGCCAGCCGCGAGAAGGGCCGGCACTACGCCGAGACCCTGATCGACCGCATCACCGATGCCGCCCGCCGCCTCGTGGCTCTCGACGACCCGGTCGAGCGGCGCAAGCACCGCCAGTGCGTCGCGCAACAGGTGACCCTGGACGACATGGTCGTGTACTGGCGCGCCTACCTGGCCTCGGCCGATTCGCCCGGCAAGACGCCGGACGAGTCCTGGAACGAGCACCTGGAGGCATTCCGCGTCGGCGATTACGACCGTGCCCTGCAGGCCGGCGGCAAGTCGATCGAGGCCGCCCGCCGCGCCACCGCCGGCCGCCGTCCCGCCGGTCGCGAAGGCGAACGCTACGTCTGATATCCCCACAGGCGGGTCCGGTCGAATAAGATAGGGTCGCCCAAAAGAGGCGATACCGCACCGACCCAAACATCCCGGCCCGCTCTAGCCGCGCGCCGCACTGTCGACACCGACCAAGGGAGCCACACGACCGCCATGGCAAGCGACAAGAACCTCGACGACCTCGGCCTTACTCACACCGGCGACATCCACTGGAACCTCAGCACCGCCGCGCTGTACGAGCACGCGGTGCGAAACGGCGAGGCCGAACTCAGCAACTACGGCCCGCTGATCGCCATCACAACCCCGCACACCGGCCGCTCCCCCAGCGACAAGTGGGTCGTGCAGGACGACGGAAACAAAGACGAAGTGTGGTGGGGTCCCAACAACCAGCCGTTCGACGAGGCCAAGTTCGAGCCGCTGTTCGCCCGCGCCTGCGCCTTCGCGCAGGGCCGCGATCTGTACGTGCAGGACCTCTACGCCGGCGCCGACTCGCGCTACCGGCTGCCCGTGCGCTTCGTCACGGCGTATGCCTGGCACAGCTTGTTTGTCCGCAGCCTGTTCATTCACCCCACGGCCGAGGAACTGGAGAACCACGACCCGCAGTTCACGGTGGTGAACCTGTCGCCGTTCCAGGCCGACCCGGCCGTGGACGGCACCGGCACCGAGACCTTCATCGTCGTCAACTTTGCCCGCAAGCTGGTCGTGATCGGCGGGACGCGCTACGCCGGCGAGAACAAGAAGTCCATCTTCACCGTCATGAACTACCTGCTGCCCCAGCAGGGCGTGCTGCCCATGCACTGCTCGGCCAACGTCGGGTCGGACGGCGAGACGGCCCTCTTCTTCGGCCTCTCGGGCACCGGTAAGACCACCCTCTCCATGGACCCCGACCGCCCGCTCATCGGCGACGACGAGCACGGCTGGAGCGACGTGGGCATCTTCAACTTCGAGGGCGGCTGCTACGCCAAGACCATCAAGCTCTCCGCCGAGAACGAGCCCGAGATCTACGCCACCACCCGCCAGTTCGGCACCGTGCTCGAAAACGTGCCGATGGACCCGGACACCCGCATGGTCGACCTCGATTCCGAGGAGATCACCGAGAACACCCGCGGCGCCTACCCATTGACGCAGTTGACCAACGTGGTTCCCGACGGCCTCGGCCGCCACCCGCGCAACGTGGTGTTCCTGGCCGCCGACGCCTTCGGCGTGCTCCCGCCCATCTCGCGCCTCACGCGCGACCAGGCCATGTACCACTTCCTGTTGGGCTACACCGCCCGCGTGGCCGGCACCGAGCGCGGCGTCACCGAGCCTGAAGCCACCTTCAGCGCCTGCTTCGGCGCCCCGTTCCTCCCGCGTCCGCCCAGCGTCTACGCCGAAATGCTCGGCGAGAAGCTGGACGAGCACGGCTCGACCGTCTGGCTGGTCAACACCGGCTGGACCGGAGGCCCGGCCGGCGAGAGCGACCGCATCTCGCTGCCCTACACCCGCGCCATCCTGGGCGCCGCCCTTTCAGGCGACCTGGACGACGTGCCGTACGTGACCGACGAGATCTTCGGCCTCCAGGTCCCTACCGCCTGCCCCGGCGTCCCCGACGACGTGCTGAACGCCCGCGGCCAGTGGTCCGACCCGGCCCGCTACGACGCCCAGGCCACCGAACTCGCCGCCCTCATGCACAACGCCTTCAAGCCCTTCGCCCCCGGCGTCTCCCAGGCCGTCCGCGACGCCGCCCCCCTGGCGGCGCGGCCCACGTCATAGACGGGGCAGGCCTGCGCCCGGCAGAAGCCCCAACGCGGCGACGGGATGAGTCGTTGGTTTGAGTGATTCGCGGTGCGTCGGTCTGCGGTCAACCCGTTGCCAGGCAGCGCTCGCGCTCACCCTGCGTCCAGGACGACTCCGGACAGGACGCTCACGAGCCACCCGCTATGGGCCAAACCTCGGTCCAGGTTGAAGTCGAACCCCGCCGCAATGGCGGGTGCGGCCGGGAAGTCACTCCTGGAGCCTACGACTTCCGGAATTGTGGTCTCGATCAGGGCCAGGGCAGTCACGCCGACGCCCAACACCCCGGTTACCAGACCGGTGGTGAGCAGCTTCCGGCCGCTGTCCAGGGTGTGCCATCCCCGGTGGAGGAACAGGATCCCGTAGATCAAGCAGAGCCCGCCCACCGCAAATACGCCATACGCGTTAATGTTCATCGGCAGATCCTGAAAGGTCGGAGGATCCAGAGCGTCGCGACCGCTCGCGATGACCAGTGCGACCACGCTGAAGCCCACCAGTCCCGAGAGCGTTAGACCAAAGAGGATCAGCGAGCCCACTGTCCGGCCGGGACTCAACCCGAGCGCTTGGCGAACGGCCACGAAAGTTGCGACCAACACCCAGACTTCGGTCCCTGCTTCAATGCTCCAGACCAGCGTCCGTACCAACGACGACGGGAGCACCTCAGCGCCGAAGACTGGCAGGATGACTTCCACCAAAGCGAAGGTCGCTAGACGGAACACCGCCGGCGTCTGCGCAAAGGCCAGGGCTCGGGCAAGCGCCCAGAAACTGCGCGCCTGGCTGGTCGGCCCCGCGAGGAGCGTACCGACGGTCCACAGGCCGAGAGTCCAGGTCAGCCACGCGCACACGTGGGCGACTGCGTTGAGTCCAATACTCGGGAGTGCGAACGGCGTCACCACGTCACTGACGATGGCAGTCGCTTCGGACTCTGCGGCCAGCAACCTGTGGGCGGAAAGCGTGCCCCAAGAGAGACTGGAGGCAACAGCCGTGATCAGGATGACGACCACCGCCTGCCGTGTGCTACCGCTGGCGGCCGCGACCTCGCGGTAGATAGCAGGGTCAAGCCGCATGGCGCGGACGAACCTGGTACCAAGACCGTCGCGACCGCCGCTATCCAGGAAAGTCCACTTCCTTCTCATGCAATCCGTCGATCATCGCCCCGTCGCAGGCGAGCAGACGAACGTCAAGGTGAGCCGGCGAGCATGTCGACGGTGCGGTAGAACGACATAAGGTTCAGACGAAAATTAAGATTAAAGTCAAGTCCAAAGGCGGC
Source organism: Chloroflexota bacterium (assembly GCA_034422315.1). Classification (GTDB taxonomy): domain Bacteria; phylum Chloroflexota; class UBA11872; order UBA11872; family UBA11872; genus UBA11872. Next base: position 4,190 of record DAOUJT010000149.1, read on the forward strand.
AGATTGTGCGCCGCTGGACAGGACCGACGGTGGAGCCGTGCCGCCGGACTCGGGTGCGTTTGGTGCCGACCACCACCACCATGCGGAATCGAGAAAGGCAGGCTCGGTGCCAATCGCCACGGCGATCACGGTCACGAGGACCAACACGAAACCCAGCGCTAGCGCGACAAAGGCGCCCACCGTGATGAGCGCACCCAGAGCCCGGCCGCTGCTCAGCCCCAGTACTTCGCGAACGGCCTGATAAGTTCCGATGAGCACCAGGACGAGGAACGCTGACCGAGCAATATCTGCAAAGAGGCCGAGAAGGATTCCTATGCCCACGAGCCCTGCGGGTGCCAGAAATAGCCAACCCACAACGGCGAGGACGGCGACCAGCCCACCGACAATGGCCGGCGTCTGCGCAAACGCGAGTGCCCGGGCGACCTGTCGGAAACCCGGTGGCTGGCCACCCGCCGCGGTCCAGCGCTTGCCGATCGCCCACAGACCAGTGGCCCAGATTGGCCAGGCGGCTATGTGGGCGATGATGATGGATCCGGCCAGACCAGTCGCTACGTCCTTAACGACCCCTCGGCTCTCGTGGACGTCTGACCAACCAAACCAGGTATTCGTCCAGTAGGTGGCGATCGACGTTCCCTGGAATAGCCCCGTGCTCACGGCCGCAAGCAGCAGCACCAACGCCGCCTGCCAGGTGCTGCCGCCGGGGGCCGACACTTCGCGGTAAATAGCCGGGTCCAGGCGCAGGGCGCGGAGCATTTGATTGCCCAGGGAGCTGGTTTCCCGTGCGTTCATCGCGTCTTCTCGCGGCCTCCGGCGCAGACTCGGCGCGAGTATCGCACCGGGAGTCAGATCGGCTGCCTACCGGGCAGCAGTCTTTCGGCCGCATGTTTGACAAGTCGTCGTGGTTTGATTCCAATACCGAGGCTGGAGTTCTATCGGCGGCGCCTCTATGACCAACCAGTACCTCGCCTTCATCGGCACCTACACCACCGGTGCCAGCGAAGGCATCTACACCTATCGGTTCGATGCGGGTACCGGTGCGCTGGAGCGCCTGAGCGTGATCGGCGGCATTTCCAACCCGTCGTGGGTGGAGGTATCGCCGTCAGGCCGAAACCTCTACGCCGTCGGTGAGGAGACGCACGGCGTCATCAAGGCCTACGCCATCGACCCCGCCACCGGCGCCCTGACCTACCTGAACGAGCAACTCACCGGCGGCGGGATCCCCTGCCACATCAGCGTGGATCCCACGGAGTCCTACGCGCTATTGGCCAACTACGGCAGCGGCAGCGTGGCCATGCTGCCGATCCAGGCGGACGGAAGCCTGGCTCCGCTGACCGGCTTCGTTCAGCACGAGGGATCCAGCATCCACCCTGTGCGGCAGCTGAGTCCGCACGCCCACTCGATCATTCTCGACGCCGCCAACGGCCGCGCCTTCGCCCCCGACCTCGGCATCGACAAGCTGCTGGTCTACGACCTTGACCTCGACAACGGCACGCTGGCGCCACACGCAGTCCCCTGGGTCCGAACCCCGACTGGCGCCGGACCGCGTCACTTCGACATCCATCCCAACGGCCAATTCGCCTACCTCATCAACGAACTGGCGTCCTCCATCACCGTCCTGCGCTACTACGCCGACCTTGGTGTGTTCGGCGAAATCGAGACCGTCAGCACATTGCCCGACGGCTTCGATGGCGAGACCACCTGCGCCGACATCCACGTCGCGCCTTCGGGCAAGTTCGTCTACGGCTCCAACCGCGGCCACGACAGCATCGCCATGTTCGCCATCGACCAGGCCACCGGCCGCCTCACCAGCCTTGGCCACGAATCCACCCAGGGCCGAACCCCCCGCAACTTCGCCATCGACCCCTCCGGCACCTGGCTCCTCGCCGCCAACCAGGACACCAGCACCATCGTCACCTTCCGCATCGACTCCCAAACCGGCCGCCTCCACCCCACCGGTCAGGTAACCAACATCCCCAACCCCGTCTGCATCAAACTCCTGCCGCACCAGTCGTAGTTGGTCCGCGCGTCGCTAGCACCATCGACGGCACCTTGGTTCGTCTTGAAGCTGTTGAAGGGCGGATTGGACCGGGCTATCCCGGGATGCGCTGAATCCGAGGTCTTCTTCGCTACGGGATGATTGCAGGCGCGAGCGGCGCGACGAATTCCATCAGCAGGCTGCTGAGGCCCAGGCCAAGGTTGAACTCGAATCCTTGCGCGGCAGGGATCCCGAATCCGTAGGCAAACAGCCAGGGGCCGGCCCAGACATCTCTATCGGGCCAGTCCGGGTAGAGGTCAAATACCGTAGCCACGATCTTGGAAACAAGAATGATCGCGACAGTGGCCATCCCCAGCAGCACCGCGGTGCCAATGCCCGCAGCGAAAATCGTGCCCAGGGTTCGTCCGGTGCTCAGCCCCAAAATCTGACGCACAACTAGAAACGTCCCAACCAGCACCCAGGCCGACAGCAGCGTCCGCACCGTGCCCGCCAGCAGCATCACGTTTGCCGTCCGCGACCCGATCCTCAGGGGCTCAGGGTCCGCCGGTAAGACCCACTGGAGCATGAGCAACAGCGGGACCAAGACGCCCAACGCGCCCGGCGCCTGTGCGAACGCGATAGCGCGGGCCGTCTGGCCGAGATCCCGCGCCTCGCAATCGCTCGTCGCCAGCCACTTGCCGGCCAGCCGGATCAGGCCCGCCCAAAGCGGCCAGGCCAACAGATGCACAATCGCCACGAAAACCGCGTAGAACACGAACCGCAGCAGGTCTCCCTCGAACGTCGTATGCCGTCCAGTCCCCCAGGCCAATGGCAACGTCGAGACCGCGCCCAGGGCGGCGCCGGTTCCCAGCGCCGCGAGCGCCACCACAGCCGCGGCGTGACGAGTGCTGGCGCCGGGCGCCGCGACTTCGCGCCAGAGCGTCGCATCCAGCCGCAGGGCCCGCAGCATCCGGCCAATCAAGCCGTCGCCCATGGCCACTGGCCTCGTTTTCCACGCCGCTTCCAGAAGTCAGTCTGTCACGCGCGGACTTTGGGTGCTACGTCGCCTTGCCCAACCTCCGCGCCTGCTCGATGATGTTCACGCCGACGGTTTCGCTCCAGGCGTCGATCAGGCGGCCACGACAGCCTCGCCATCTTCACCACCAACCCCTCCGGCGTCTGGCTCCTCGCCGCCAACCAGGACACCAGCACCATCGTCACCTTCCGCATCCACCCCCAATCCGGCCACCTCCACCCCACCGGCCAAATAACCCAGATCCCCAACCCCGTCTGCATCAAGCTGCTGCCGACCTAGCCTGCACTCACGACCGTTTGGACTCGCAGCCAGAGTCAACCCCAGCCAGCAGCTTGCGGGGTCAGTTCTACGAGCCAAGCCGGCGCCCCCTACTGACACTGTGTACGACCGCGTAAAGGCTGCAGGCGTCAGCCTAGTCAGCTAAGGGATGCAAGACCGACTCGGAGAGGATATGAAGGACCGTGTCGGATCGACCGAAAAAGCGGAGGTTGAAGTCAAGCCCTATTGCGAAATCCAGTGCCGAGGCGCCATCTTCCCTGAAACCGGCACCGTCATCGTTGAGACCCACAAACTCCCGTCCGGCGACTCCGCTGAGCAGTACGACAACGAAACCCAGCAACGCCGCGATCACCAGCCCTACCGCAACCAGCGCAGCTAAGGTCCGGGCGTTACTGAACCCTAACGCCTCGCGAACGGCTAGGAACGTCCCAGCTAGTACCCAGGCTCCAATCAGGGCAGACAGCCAAAAACCAGTCAACCATACGAAGCCGGAGCGGAGCCCCTCAGGACCTCCAGCGAATCCAACGATCACCACAAGGAGAACGTACAGCACGCCCAAGAATGCCGGCACTTGCGCGAATGCGAGGGCGCGGGCGACGTGTCCGAAACGCGGGGGCGGTCGCCTCGCTGTCGTCCAGAGCGTCCCAACGACCCAGAATCCCGCGGCCCAGACGGGCCAAGCAGCGAAGTAGGCGAGGCCGGTGACCACGGCGGAGGGGATAGAGGATTGCGCAATCGCGGCTCCAATGTCTATGCCGTCCGTGTCTGATCGCACCGAGTCGACGAACCAGGCGGTGCCCCAACGGATCTGTGAGATTGCGGACATGATCACGATCACCGCCGTCGCTTGCCAGACGCCGCTGCCGGGCGATGCAACTTCGCGGTACAGCTTCGAGTCCAAACGTAGAGCGCGAGTCAGGCGGCGAGCCAAGCTTGCTTGCGTCCTAGCTGTCACTGCGGTTGTGCCCTAGCGTTCGTAGGCGGTGATTGGTGGGCATGCGGCCGTCACCCCGACACTGCACTACAACCCTCCGATGCCATGGACACTTGCCGCCCTGCCAACGCCGAGGCTCACGAGCGCCGCGAAGATCCCGATCAGCAGCGCCGCATAGACCGTGGCGCTCACCAGCAGCGTCACCAGGACCCGACCTCCGCTGAGTCCAAGCGACTCGCGAATGGCGGTCGAACTTGCCGCCAGCACCCATAGCCTTGCCAGCAGCCAAACCCCGCTTCTATAGGGGGGCGGAAGGACCACCAGCACGCCGACCAGGTTTGGTGTCTGAGCAAACGCCAACGCCCGCGCCACCGGCCAGAACCGAGCGGTATCGGTGTTGGCTGGCGCCAGTCGCGTGCCGACAAGCCAGGCCGCGACGGACCCGCCAAGCCAGGCCACCAGGGTGACGAGCGGCTCCAAGACGAGCCCGGCCAGCAGGCCTGTAACCGGCGATCCGACGACCGCCCAGCCAAGGAAGGTCGCCACGCCAAACCCCAGGCCGGCGAGCACGGCGACGATTACAGCCTCCCGCGTGCTGCCACCGTCGCCGGCAACATCGCGGTACAGAGGTCGCGTCAGCAGCGCGGCGTCGCGCACCCGTTCGCTGAGCCTGCGAGACGAACTAGCGTGCACGGTCGATGCGCTCCTTTCCACGCGACGGGCTACCGGATCGTTGCCAGGGCTTGGTCAAGGCTGCTCATCAGCGAGGGGCCGAAGTGCAGGCCGAGGTTAAAGTCGAACTCGAACGCGGTGAGATACGGAATCCAGAACGCGGCCAGTTCTGCAATGGCGTCGTTGTGCTCCAACCCGACCGGTATGGGTGGATCAGGCCCGAAGGCCTCAGGCACCACTCCGACGGCGGCGGCGACGACGCTCCCAACGGTTACGACCACACCCAGCAGCACAGCAAGACCAGCGCCCACGCTCATCAGCGCACCCAGCGCCTGACCGCTGCTCAACCCCAGCCCCTCGCGAAGAGCCAGCAGGGTCCCTAGAAACACCCATGCCGCGAGCAGGTACCGACCCACGTCGACCAAAAGGTACAGAAACGCCAGGGGCAAGGGCTCTCCGGGCGCCACGTGGCCTCTCTGGGCAAGCACAACCGCCGTGCCGATCATGGCTGGGAACAGGATCGCCGCGCCGAAGACGCCCGGCGCTTGCGCGAACGCCAGCACGCGGGCGAACTGACCATATCCCGGCGCTCGGCCGCCTGTTGCGGTCATTCGCTTACCGACCAGCCACAGCCCGGCGGCCCAGGCCGGCCAGGCGGCTGCCAGCGCCAGCACGCGGATCACCACTCGATAGTCCTCGAAGTCCATGGCGATCCACGCATTGGCCTCGGTCGTCGTTATACCTGACGACCAGACACCTCCCGAAGCACCCAGCCAGGAGACCAGTGATCGCGCGCTCTGCGCAAAACTGAATCCGACCGCGGCAAGGATGAGAACCAACGCTGCCTGCTCGGTACAGGCGCCGGGCGCCGCGACCTCGCGATAGAGCGTCGCGTCCAGCCGCAGGGCCCGCAGCATCCGGTTGATCAAGCCGTCGCCCATGGCCGCCGCTCTCTCTCCGCGCGCAGCTTCTGGCGGTCAGTCTGTCACGCAAGAGCGTGCACGGCCATCCCGCCGTGAGTAGCGTTCTTTCGCGGCCCACGGCCCGTGTTTATGCGATTCCGCGCCGTTAGTCGACTCGACGACCGCTGCGGTTCTCTCCAGAAGTCGTCCCGAATCGAGCGGGTGGCGGGGACAGTGCTCCCTGGTGAGACCGTTGCGTTACCCTCCGTCACTCCCTCGAAGTCGGGAATCCAGGCGCCGGATCTCCTGATCCGAAACGAGTTACGCAAAGGCCTCCAATGGACGAAGTGAAGATCTGGGCGCTCGATGGTGACTCGAAGGTCACACCCTTGGCGTCGCGGGACCGGACGGACACCGAATCCTTGCTAGAGGAGACGCTCGTCAGGAACCCCGACCTGCTGATTCCGGGACTGAGGCTTGTCGGCCGTCAGACGCCGACCGACGGAGGTCCGCTCGATCTGCTCGGAGTCGATGAGGACGGCCGGCTGGTCGTGTTCGAGTTGAAGCGCGGGACGCTGTCGCGGGACGCCGTTGCGCAGATCATCGACTACGCCTCCGACCTGGACGCCAAGACCGACGTTGCA
>DAOUJT010000150.1:0-3562 GCA_034422315.1 Chloroflexota bacterium
GACGCCGTGATGATGCTCAGCGGCTTCGCTGGAATGCTCACCACGCCGTTCAGGCCTTCGACCTCGCGCGGCCAGCCGAAGTTGGATGGATCTACGATCCCGCGCACGCCCTGGAAGGCCTCCGCAAACGCCGGTGCTGCTGGCGTCGCTTCCTGCGTCGGAGCCGGCTTGGGTGTGGCTTCCGGCGTTGCCGTGGCTGTAGCCACAGGCGTTGCTTCGGCCGTGGGCTCCGGAGTCGGCGTGGGCTCGGCAGTCGCCGTCGGCGTCGGTGCGGCCGTGGATTCTGCGGTGGGGCTCGCCGCGGCGGTCGGTGCGGGCGTCGGCTCAGGCGTGACCTGGGGGGGCGGACTGGCTGTGGCCGCCGCCGCTTGAAAGGTGTCGCGGTGCGCTTCTTCCCGCGGGGCCTCGGCTTCCGGCCCACAGGCCATCAAGGCCAGCACAAATGCGATGGCCAGAAGTGGCCGCACGGCGAAGCTACAAAATCGCTGCATCGAAACCATGAGTCCTTTCAATTGGCCGCGCCTTACAGGGCATAGGCCTGACGCTTATTCCGAATCAGCAACAAAACGAAAAACGGCGCTCCCACGAATGCCGTGAGAACGCCAACCCGAAACTCCGCCGGCTGGATGATCGTCCGCGCAAAGGTGTCGGCCACGACCACGAACACCGCCCCGGCAACGGCACTTAACGGAATCAGCACCCGGTGATCCGGGCCCAGCACCAGCCGCAGGATGTGCGGCGTCACCAGGCCCACAAAGGCAATCGTCCCGCTCACCGCCACCGCCGCGCCGGTCGCCAGCGCGGCCGCCGCCAGCAACACCACTCGCGTCACTCCGACGCGAACGCCGAGCGCTTGTGCCTCGTCATCGCCAAGCATCAGCAGGTTGAGGTCACGGGCCCTCAGCAGGATCACGACCGTGGCGCCCACGATCAGCGGCGCCGAGATGTGCACGTGCTCCCAGGCCCGCGAATCCAGGCCGCCGGCCAGCCAGAACAGGATCTCGCGCAACGCTTCGTTGTCGGGCAGCAGGATGATGATCGCGGAGATCACCGCCCCCAGGAACGCGTTTACCGCCACGCCCGCCAGCAGCAGCGTCGCCATCGAAAAGTGCCCGCCGACCGCCGCGATTCCGTAGACCAGGAACGTCGCCGCCACCGCGCCCACGAAGGCAAAGGACGGCAGGGCCAGAAAGAAGAGCCCGGTCAAACCGGTGGCGATCGCGATCACCGCGCCCAGCGCCCCGCCCGCCGAAACCCCGATAATCCCGGGATCCGCCATCGGGTTGCGGAACAACCCCTGCATCGTCGCCCCGGCCACCGCCAGGGCCATTCCCACGAACGCGCCCACCAGGATCCGCGGCAAGCGGATCTGCTCGATCACCAACTGCTCGGTGCGCCCGACCTCGGCAACGTCCAGGCCCACGAACGACAGCACGATCGCCGCCACGTGCTCTACCGGGATGTCGACCGGCCCGAGGCTCAGCGAGATCAGCGACGTGAGCAACACCAGCCCGCCCAGGACTGCGCCGCCCACCGCCAGGCGCGCGGAAACGCCGGACTGTCGGAATGAACGCACCGAAACCGGTCGAGCGGTCTCTCGCAAATCCTGCCTCCAGCGAATCTCCGCTGAAGTCCAGGGCTTCCGTCGGCCAGGCCCTATAGCCTGACTCCGAGGAACCCTCTCTTAAAGCGGAGAGCGGTCACCTCTCGTTCAGGCAGGTCTCCTGGCTTACGGGCTTAGGTTTGTCGCCGGCCCCTTCCCGTCGATCCCTCGACAGTGGGCTCCGGCCCCGAAATCCCGCTTACAGTGGCGCTACCGTGGCGGATTCTCACCGCCTTCCCTATTCTCCCTGGGACGGGCACCTGAACGAACGATGCGTAACTAAGTTCGGTCGGGCGGAAGTGTTCCCGTGCCACCGGCGCCTGTCAAGCGGGGCACGCAGCACCTGGGTCGAGTGCAGCTTGACGCTTGGGACCCGCTTCGTGCAGACGTGCGCTAGTGTTTCATGCCATGCCGAAGACGATCCACGTCCGAAACGTCCCGGACGACCTGCACCGCAAGGTCAAGGCGAGGGCTAATCGCGCGGGGCTAAGCCTCTCCGCCTACGTGTTGCGCGAACTGGAGCAGGCCCTGGCAATTCCTCCAGTCGAAGTCGTGCTGGCGCGGATTGCCAAGCGAGATCGACCGGCGCCGACTGAGTCTCCGGCGCAGATGATTCGGGCCGAGCGAGGCGCGATCGACCGCTGACGGCAACTACGCCAGGAGATCGCCGAGGCTCAGTCGCGCCAGGGTGATTTTCTCGAGGTCACGGACGGTGCCCACGCTATACAGGCATAGCACGGTGCCCTTGGGGGTAACGGCAAGGTCGGAGTAGCGGCAGGGTCGAGGATCGATGACTTTCGAGATCGGCCATGTGCGTCCGCCGTCCGTGCTCGCATAGATGGTCATTTCGGTACCGCCGGGGATGCGGCGGTTGACGCCTATCGGATGGGAGAACAGGAGAATCTCCGGTCGGTTGTCGTCGCCCGAGCCATGGCGGGCGAGGCCCACGTTGACCGGCCGCCCGCTGAGTTCGGGATGCTCGCCGAGTTCGTAGAAGCTCCGTCCGCCGTCGCGGCTGCGGGCATAGGTTCGGCCGTCGCGGCGCTGCGTGTTTCGGCGATAGCTGACGTAGAGCTCGCCGCCGGCGGTTTCCACCAGCGACGCCTCGTCGGATCCATTGGGTAGGACTGCGCCGACCGTCCACGTCGTTCCGTGGTCGTCGCTGTAGAGCAGGCCGCCGCGCACGCCCGGGACCTGTCCAGACTCGCCTTCCTTATACAGGAAGCCAGGAATCACCAGCCGACCGCGGTGCGGCCCAGCCACGAGTTGAATCCCGTGCTCGTTGTTGTTGGGCCACCCAGTCCAGCCCTCGGCATTGGGGCTTGGATCGACGCGTACGGCTTCCGACCAGGTCCGGCCGTCGTCGGTGCTCCTGACGAGCCCGAACCCGCCGCCCTGCTCGGCGTAGGTGCTGAAATGCCCAAGGTCATCCCGAACCTCGGCGGGGATGTTCCAAAAGGTCACGAAGATCGTTCGCGTAACCCTGTCTTCGACAATCGCTCCAAGGAACGTGTACTGGCCTTTTTCGGCGTGGATGACCTGCTGGCGGGTCCAGGTCTTGCCGTCGTCCACGCTGCGCGCCGACAGGAGGTCGTTTTCATGGCCGCCGTCGCTCATTGAGTCGTGGCGCCGGCAACACACGGCAACCACGTTCCCGGCATCCGTGACGATCAGTCCGGGCATGCCGACGCCAAAGCCGTCGTAGTTGTGGTACTGAAGGTTCGTGAAATCGACGGTCACCTTGGCCTGGGCCATCCGCTTGCGCATCGGCCGGTCGGTGCTGATGACCGCAATCAGAAGCTCGTTGGGGTCTTGAGTACTGGTGTAGAAGTTGGCGGTCACCCCAAACGTGTGAATCGCGTTCGAGTCCGGCTCGTTCTGCTCCGAGAGGCCTTCCTTCGCCGATACCTCCGCCGGCGCCTCCGTCCGATCCCAGTGATAGGCCGGCGCCTGGGTCAG
>DAOUJT010000151.1:0-8787 GCA_034422315.1 Chloroflexota bacterium
ACCGCCGAAGGCAACGACACCACCTGGGTCGGCCGCCTGCGGCAGGACATGTCGCACCCCAACGGCCTGGTCTTCTGGGTCGTCTCCGACAACCTGCGCAAGGGCGCGGCGACGAACTCCCTCCAGATCGCCGAGTCGATGATCGAGCAGGGGCTGGTCTGAGCCAAAGGCTCGCCTAGCGGTCAGTCGCTGGCGAGGGATCAACGCCGCCCCGGCTAGGATGGGGCCATGGCGTTGGTGTCCTCCATTCAATCGTGGTGGCGCGCGGTTTCGCGTCCGGCGGACCGGCGCGATGATTACCGCCAGGCCCAGCAGGCGCTGGTGCGCGCCGGTATGTCGCCGGAGACCTCGCAGGAAGAGCTGGACATCTACCTGGAGGAGATTCGCGCGGCCCGGACGCCGACGTTGGATCTGCTGAAGTCGGGCTTTCTGGCGGGCATGGGCGTGGTGCTGGCGGCGCTGGCGCTGTTCATCGTCATGATCGTGGCGATGGGCGTGGTCGAGTTGCTGATCGATCCCGAGGGCAAGGGCAGTCGGGCCGTGGCCGAAGAGCAGATTCCGCGAGAGCGCGAGGGCCCGCCAGTTGGAACGCCGGGCGGCGTTCTCATTGCCGCCGGTCTGGCGATAGCCACCGTGTTCGGCGTCATGGGCGCCGGCCTGGCCTTGCTGGAGCGGGCGCGGTTCGAGCGGCAGCGCGCGCCCTATTCCTTTGCCCACCGTCGCCGTACGCGACGAGTCAACGCGCAGGTCGAAATCCTCCTATGGGTCGCCATGCTGGCCCCGCTGCTGCTGGCGCTGACCCCGTATCTTCGCGAGTCCAGCGCCGTGCCGGTGCTGTTCCTGTTGGCCCTGGGGCTATTGCTGTTCCGCTCGCTGTGGCGCTCCGCCTTCCCCGACATCCTCAAGGCGCTCAGCCCCTACAACGCGGCCGGTCTTGCGTCCCAGATTCTCACCACCGAGGCCGTCATCATCGAGCGCCAGGAAGAGGCCTTCTACGGCAAGGGCGTCTGGCGCCGCTGGCACCGCTACTTCAGCCGCCGCGTCAACTGGTAGGGCGGTAGGCGCGGCTCAGCGCGCCGTTGGCCGCGCCGGCTCTCGCGCCTTCGAATGGAGGGCTGACGGCGTCGTGCTAGAGTCGCCCCGTTGAATCGCGCACGGGAATGAACGACCCCTCGCCATGAGCGCCGAGTTGGTCGGCATCCTGAGCGTTGGCGCGACGCTGTTGGTGGGCGGCCTGGCCACCGCCGGCGCCCTTGTCGGCCTGATACTGAGACTTGACGGGCGTCAGAACGCCCGCATGGACACGCTTGAGGGGCGTCAGTACGAGATTGTGCAAACCGTCGCGCGCCTGGATGCCACTCAGCAGGCCATGCTCGCGACGCTCGCGCGAATTGAGGAGCACACACGGCCGGCCGGTGACCCGCCAACCCAACCTGTCCCATTTCAGACGGCTTCCACACCGGCCGACGATCCAAGGCAGTCTGCGCAAGCAAGCACGACGTCTCCTGTCTGACGGTACAGGCCACCGCCTTCGGTATGCGGCCGACTTCGCCCGGCAACCCATTCGCAGCCGCTAGGTACAATCAGCCCCTACAGCACGGCGTATCGCGGCCATTCGTACGGTCGCGGGCGGAGGCTGTCGAATGTTGACCTTTGGCCGGCTCATTACCGCGGTGATCACCCCGTTCGCCGATGACGGATCGGTGGACTACGACACGTTCGGACGTCTTGTCTCCGGACTCGTCGATGCCGGCAACGACGCGGTCGTCGTCACCGGCACCACCGGCGAATCGCCGGTGCTCAGCGACGACGAACGTTTCCAGCTTTACCGCGAAGCGTTATCGGCCGTCGGCGACCGTGCGCTGGTGATTGCAGGCACCGGCGGCTACAACACCGTCGAGAGCGTGCATCTGTCGCGCGAAGCCGCCGAGATCGGCGTCCACGGCCTCCTGCAAGTCACGCCCTACTACAACAAGCCGCCGCAGGACGGGCTGGTGCTCCACTTCGAGACCATCGCGGAAGCCACCCCGCTGCCCAACATGCTGTACAACGTGCCCGCCCGAACCAGCCTCAACATGACCGCCGACACCGTGGCGCGCCTCAGCGCCGTGGACAACATCGTGGCCGTCAAGGAGGCCAGCGGGGACTTTGACCAGATCGCGGAGATCGCCCGCACGGCCGAGGATGGCTTCGACATCTACAGCGGCAACGACAGCGACACCTACCTGCTCATGGCCCTGGGCGGCGTGGGCGTCGTGAGCGTGCAGTCGCACGTCGTCAGCGGAGAGACCCGCGACATGATCGACGCCTTTGTCGAAGGCGACATGGAGACGGCGCGCCGCAAGCACCTGCACCTGCTGCCGATCGCTCGGGCGCTGTTCCCGGCCGGTTGGCCCAACCCGATCGCGGTCAAGGCCGCCGTGAACCTCAGCGGCTTTTCGGTGGGCGTCCCACGTTCGCCGTTGATCGAGTTTCCCGCCGGCATGCAGGAAGACCTGAAATCGGTGCTCGACCTCTACGAACTCGACGCCTTCCTCCAGCCCGCCGCGGTGCATGCGTAGCGCGTGATCGGCCTTCCGACCTTTCCCGATCTCTCGAGTCTGGCGTCGGTGGTTCGGACCTGTGAGCGGTGCGGCCTGCACCAGGGACGAACGAACGCGGTCCCCGGTGAGGGTTCACCTACCGCGCGTGTCGTGTTCATCGGCGAGGGGCCGGGCTTTCACGAGGACCGGCTGGGCCGTCCGTTTGTGGGCCAGGCCGGGCAATTGCTGGATGAGTTGATCCACGGGATCGACATGCGCCGGGCCGACGTGTTCATCGCCAACGTCTTGAAGTGCCGCCCGCCCAATAACCGCGACCCTCTGCCTGACGAGGCGGAGGCCTGCCGCCCGTACCTCGACCAGCAGCTTGAGCTGATCAATCCCGACCTGATCGTGCTGCTGGGGCGGCACGCGCTGAACGCCTTCTTCCCGGACGCTCGGATTTCGCGGGCGCGCGGCGTGGCGCGGCGGCTGAACGGCCGCGTGTACCTGCCCGTCTACCATCCGGCGGCGGCGCTGCGACAACTGCGACTGCGCGACATCCTGTCGCAGGACTTCCAGATGATTCCCAAGCTGCTGGCCGACGCGACCGAGGTCGAACCTGATCCTCCGCCGCCGCCCGATACGCAGCAACTCTCGTTTTTCGGCTAACGCTCTGAACCCCGGAACCTCTCACATGACCAACCAATCTTCAGCCCAAGTCGTGCGTGTCGTCTCCATCGGCGGCATCGGCGAAATCGGCAGAAACTGCACCGTGATCGAGTACGGCGACGACGCCATCGTGCTCGATTGCGGCATCACCTTCCCCGACGCCGGCATGTTGGGCGTCGATCTTGTCCTGCCGAACTTCAGCTATCTGCGCGAGATTCGCCACAAGCTGCGCGCCTTTGTGATCACGCACGGACACGAGGACCACATTGGCGCGTTGCCCTACGCGCTGCGCGAGTTTGACCTGCCGATCTACGGCTCCAAGCTCACGCTTGGACTGGTCGGCGTGAAGCTGGAAGAACCCGGCCTGCGCGATCAGGCGGACCTGCGCGTGGTGAAAGCGCGCGAGACCGTCACCATCGGACCGTTCCGCTGCCAGTTCTTCCACGTCTGCCACAGCATTCCGGACGCCATGGGCATCGCCATCCACACGCCCATTGGGACCATCGTGCACACGGGCGACTTCAAGATCGACCACACGCCGGTGGACGGCATCCCCCCGGACTTCCAGACCCTGGGGCGCCTGGGCGACGAAGGCGTGCTGCTGCTGATGTCTGACAGCACCTACGCCGACCAGCCCGGCCACACGCCGTCCGAAGCGGTCATTGCCGAGTCCTTCGATCGGGTCTTCAACGACGCGCCCGGCCGAATCATTGTCGCCACGTTCTCGTCGCTGATTTCACGCGTCCAACAGGTTGTCGACGCGGCCTACGCCTACGGCCGCCGTGTGGCCTTCGTGGGGCGCAGCATGGAACGCAACGTCCGTGTGGCCCGCGATCTGGGCTACCTGCACGTTCCCGACGACGGCATGGAGGTCGATGCGCGCGACCTGCGGGACTACCCGGGAGATGAACTGGCCGTCATCTGCACCGGCTCCCAGGGCGAACCGCGCTCGGCGCTGGTGCGGATGGCCAATCGAGATCATCGCTTCATCGACCTGCTGCCGGACGACACGGTGGTCGTCTCGGCGTCGGCCATTCCCGGCAACGAAGAGGCCGTAAACCAGACGATCGACCGCCTGGCCCGGCAGGGCGCCCGCGTGCTCTATGAGCGCCTGCTCCCGGTCCACGTCTCCGGCCACGCCGGCCAGGAAGACCTGAAGTACATGCTGTCCACCCTGCAACCCAAGTTCTTCATGCCGGTGCACGGCGAGTTCCGGCACCTGGAGGAACACCGGCGTCTGGCGGAGCGCGTGGGCGTGGACGCCGAGCACGTGCTGGTGGCCGAGTCCGGGAACATCGTGGAGCTATCCGCGGACGACATCAGCGTGGTCGGCCAAACCGACGTCAGCAACGTGTACCTCGACGGACTTACCGTCGGCGAGGAGAGCGACGCCACCATTCGCGACCGTCGGCACCTGGCGGAAGGCGGCCTGGTGATTACCGTTGTTAACGTGGACCGACACACTGGTCAATGCTTGACAGACCCGGATATCATCACAAGGGGATTTGTGTATGCGTCAGACGCTCAGGATGAGTTGCTGACGCGTGCTCGCGACACCGTGCGGTCGGTGGTGGACACCGGCGACCACGCGGACGTATCCCCCGAACATCTACAGAGGAAGATCCGGAACGCACTCGGGAGGCGTTTGTTCCGGGAGACCCGGCGGCGACCGGTGATTTTGCCGATCGTCACTGAGGTCTAGCTAAGGGGCGGGCGACAGCTCGCACCGAGGAGGGCCTCCCGTGGCCACGAGCCGAAAGGCCGCCGCGCTGTCTACAGGCGCGACGCGGCCCGAACACTGGGATATTGCGGGTTTTGGCGGCTTTATCGTGGCCGCCTTCGGCGTGCTGTCGTTCGTTGGCTTGATCGTCGACGACGCGTTGGTTGTGACCGGCGCCGCCGCCACCATGGCCGCCGGCCTGGGCCGCGCCGCGCCTTTGGGTGCGCTGGCGGGCGCGTCGATTGGTGCCGCCGTCCTGGTGGCCGGCGCGCGACGGCGGTCCATCATCGACGTCACCCACTTCGTCGCGGCGGCCGTATTCGTGGCGGCGCTGGCGGCCATGACCGACCTCGCCGCCGCCGTCGCCAACCAGGGGCAGCCCGAAGGCGGCGGAATGATCGGCGGCCTCATCGGGTCGGCCGTCCGGACAGCCATTGGCGACGTTCCCGCATTCCTGGTTCTGGCCGTGGCCGCTGTCTTGGCTCTCGCCTACGGCATGGCCGCCTCCCCGTGGGGCACCGAAGCCGTGATGCGGCCCGGACGCGTCGTCATCCGGGCCGGCCGCTACCTGGCCGTCGGTTTGGTATCGGTGATTTCCGCCGCGAACGCCCGCGCGCGGCCATGGCTTTCGCCGGCCGAGCGAACGGACGCCGAGGAGAAGGCTGACCGGACGCGGCCGGAAGCCGAGGCCGCAACGCCCGAAGCCGAGGACGACGAAGGGCCCGCCTGGGGCCAGCAGCCGCTCATTCGCGTCGCCGACCGTATGCCGGCCGCCGCCGCCCCCCCGCAGCAGGACGGCCGCTGGCAACTGCCGGGTCTTGACATGCTCTTGCCCGCCGAGGCTACGGGCGAGGTTCCGGAAGACGAAATCGTCGGTAAGGCCGCGTCGATCGAAGAAACGTTGGAGTCGTTCAAGGTCCAGGTCAGGGTTGCCGAAGCCGTGCCGGGGCCGGTCGTCACCCAGTACCTCCTGGAGCCGGGCCCGGGCGTCAAGGTCGCGCGCATCACCGCGCTGGCCAACGACCTGGCCCTCAAGCTGGCCGCTCGCAGCGTGCGCATCGAGGCGCCGGTGCCCGGCCAGCCGTTCGTGGGGCTGGAGACGCCCAACGACAACCCGGCGGTGGTCACGCTGCGCGAGGTCATGGAGAGCCAGACCTGGGCCGCGTCCGACGCCGACATCAAGATCGCGCTCGGCCAGGATGTCGCCGGCAACGTGCGCGTCGCCGACCTGGCCAAGATGCCGCACGTCCTGATCGCCGGCGCCACCGGGTCCGGCAAGTCGGTCTGCCTGACCTCGTTCATCACCGGCATCATGTTCAACAAGACGCCCGAGGAAATGCAGTTCGTCCTGATCGACCCCAAGATGGTCGAACTGGTGGCCTTCGAGGGCATCCCGCATCTGCGCATGCCGGTGGTCACCGACGTTAACGAGGTCGTGGACGTGCTCACCTGGGTCAGCAACGAGATGGCCCGCCGCTACCGCACGTTCAGCAAGGCCGGCGTGCGCAACCTGGCGTCCTACAACGCGGCTCCGCCGGAGGACTCGGACGGCCCTCTGCCCAACATCGTGGTCGTGATCGACGAATTGGCTGACCTGATGATGACGGCCCCCGGCGACGTGGAGCGGCTGCTGGCGCGCTTGGCGCAGATGGCGCGCGCCACCGGCATCCACCTGGTCATCGCCACCCAGCGCCCCTCGGTAGACGTGATTACCGGCCTGATCAAGGCCAACTTCCCCACCCGTATCTCCTTCATGGTCAGCAGCCAGGCCGACTCGCGCACCGTGCTGGATAGCGCCGGCGCCGAGCGATTGATCGGCCGCGGCGACATGCTCTACGCGCCGCCCGAGGGCGGCAAAGCGCAGCGCATTCAGGGCGCCCGCGTCACCGACGAGGAAGTTCGCGCGGTCGTCCAGCACTGGCGCGAACAGGGCGAACCCGCTCAGGTATCCAGGCAGGAACTCCAGCGGTCAGAGGAAGACGAGGAGGACGAGATCTTCGTGGAAGCCACCGAACTGGTGATGCGCCACGACAGCGTCACGCCCGACCAGTTGGCGCGTGAACTCGGCATCGGCCGCTCGCTGGCCCTCAAGCTCGGACACCGGCTGGAGGAGGAAGGCTTCGTCGGCCCGCCACTGCCGCAATCCCTCCGCCGCCCCGTCCTCCAGCGCCAACCCGCCGACTAAGCCGCCGCCCTCAACCGTGGCCCGGGCTGCCCGCAGCCCGGGCTCTGTGGGCCTTGGCCGCGCCGCTTAGCCCACGGGCACTCTGGCGCGCGCCCTGCTCGTTGACCTGCCCGGAACCAGCACCCCGGGCAACATCACTTCCAGGCGCTCGCTTGCCCGGCCTTCGGCGGCCGCCGCCAGGTAGGCCACGCCCTGCCGGCCCATTTCCTCTTTCTCGAAGGTCACCGCCGTCATTGGCGGCGTGGTGTGCTCGGTAGCCGCAGGGGCGTTGAGCTGGATGAACGTGGTCCCAAGGACTGAAACGTCGTCCGGAACAGCCACGCCCGCCTCGGTCAGCGTCCGCAGCGCCGCCAGCGCCATGGGCATGTTCTGCACGTAGATGGCGTCCGGCAGGTCGCCGCGCGCCAGAATGGCCTCGGCCGCGTCCTGGCCGGTCGTCGCGACCTTTGCTCCGAAATAGATGTCCGCGTCGTCCAGCGGATGACCGGCGGCGGCCGCCGCGTCCCGGACCCCGGCGAAGCGGGAGCCGTGGTAGCTGTCCAGGTTGGCCGGGTCCCCCGGCAGCACTACCGCCAGGCGCTCGTGCCCAAGGTCCAGCAGATGCCGGGCCGCCGTGCTCCCAATGTCGTGATTGTCCGGAGCCACCCACGCACAACCGGGCGCGACGCGCTCGCATACGACCGACGGTCGCGAGTGCCCGCGCAGGAATTCCAGGTCCGCCACTCCCGTGGCGAACGCCAGCAAGCCGTCCACCTCCGGGGCGCGCTCTGCCGCAGTCGCCAGCGAACCTTGAGGGAACTGGTGAATGCTCAGCCCGTGCCCGCCGCGCGCGGCCTCAAGTTGAGCGTGATACAGCGCCACGCTGTAGGCGCCGGGATCAAAGCCTTCGCTGTAGAACACACCGATATGCGCCATCCGTCGGTACCCCGTCGAACCTGATCCGCCGCAGTCTACGCGGCTCGTCGCAGGGTGGGGCGCATGAGCCACACGGCCCCAAACACCGTGGTCACCACCACCACGCCGAGGAGGGTGGCGGCCTGGATGCCGGCCGACTCGGCGATGGCGCCGATGATCAGTGCGCCGATTGGCGACAGGCCAATGAAGGTGATGGTGTTCAGGCTCATCACACGGCCGTAGTAGGCCTCGGTGGCTTCCAGTTGCAGCATCGTGCGCACGCTGGCGGAGAAGACGGTATTCAGCATCCCCACGAGCACCAGCAACACCAGCGACAGGCCGAAGGACGTCGAGGCCGCGAAGCCGGCCAGGGCGGCCAGGTAACCCGCGACGGATATTCCGGCCAGACGTCCGTTGGCCGGCAGCCAGTTGCCGCTGGCCACCAGGAAGGCGCCCATCACCGCGCCTAAGCCAGGCGCGGCAACCAGCCAACCCAGGCCGGTAACGTCCGCGAACAGGACTTCCCTGGCGAAGACCGGCGCCAACTGCTGGAACGAGCGGCCGAACAGGCTGGCGACGGCCGACACCAGCAGCACCAGCACGATCAGTTCGCGGCTGAACGCGAACCGCAGGCCGTCGCGGACCGTATTGAGGACAGCCTCGGGCGGGCGCGGCCTGAATCGCGGCAGCCGCATCAGCGCCAGGGCTGCGAAGACCGGCAGCGTCGTCGTGGCGTTGATGAACAGGACCCCCGCGGCCCCGATCACCGGCACCAGCAAGCCGGCAATCGACGGTCC
>DAOUJT010000152.1:0-6920 GCA_034422315.1 Chloroflexota bacterium
AGCCACCAACCACCACCCCCTCGCCCCTACCCACGCCCCGGCCCCGGTCGACCAACCACTCCGCTCGCCCAGCCCCACCCGTCAGGCGCTCCCCGAGCCGCCATCCCCCAGCCACCACCCCCTACCCCGCCCCCACACCACCCACTTCAATTACCTCTCGTACTCACTTAGCCAACGAATCAAGGCGAGACTCCCCACCCCAATCACCCGGCTACCAAACGACGCCCCAACCAACCTGGCGGTCGAGCCCAAGGTGGCGACCAACGTCCTGGACGCCGCAGTGTGGCCGACCGAGGCCAGCTGGTCCGTGCCGCGCGCGCCGGCGAGCCGGCGCCGATTACGGGCCCGCCTCCAGGCCCTGCGGCCCACCCGCCTCGTGCTGGCAGCCACGGGCGAAGACGAGCCCGCGGTGGCGACCCTGCGCGCGGCCACCCACCACCGGTGCCCCCGGCGACCCCCACACGCCGATCGCGCCAAGACGCCCACCCGGCCCGGCCGCGCACCGAGCTCCGCGAGCTGGACCGCGACCTGCCAGCCACCGTGAACGCGGATCACACCCTGCACCCAAGCAGCGCCCCTACCGCCCCACCACCGCGCCCCGTCGCTATGCCGATGGCCACCTCAATTGCCTGTCGTACTCACCTAACCAACGAACCACGCGAAGGCTCCACCCCCATCCCTCGGCTATCTCACCACGCCGAGGACGGCGCCCCGAACCGACCTAGGGGTCGGGCTCAATGGGGCGAAGGACCTCCTCGACGTGGAGATCGACACCTGGCCGGTGCCTCACGCCCACCCGGCCGTTCGGCGCGCCGACCTCCGCGAACTGGACCGGGAGCTGCCGGCCCCCCCTGCCGGCGAATCCCACCCGGCGCCCCCCAGCGCCTCGCTCCCGAGCCCCCCGGCAGCACCCCCACCCCCGCACCATCCCCACTCAGCGACTTCGATTACATTCGGTACTCACTTAACCAACAAATTACCGTGAGGCTCCACACCCCAATCACTCGGCTACCAGACGACGCCCAGCGCCGCCCTCGTGCAAGCGGAGCCGACCCTGCGGGCGCGTCGCCTGGCTGCGGAGCATTGCTGGCATCCATCCCATCTCCGCATCGCCATGTCCCCAGCCCCCGACAGCCATTTCCAATACCTTTCGCACTCACTTAACTAACGAATTAACTCAAGGCTCCACACACCCATCCCTCAACTACCTGACCACGCCCAGGACAGCCGCCAGCGCGGCCCCACGTCCTTCCATTCCGCTCTCACTTCTCACTTCTCTTCGCTCACTCCTCGCCCCACCCCCTCTCACTCCCTCTGCCCCCTCACCTCCCTCCTTCCCCCACTTGCCACCTGCCCCCAGATAATGTACACTACCTGAGTAAGCCCCTGTCCCTACCCCTCAAATGCCCATCGCCTGGCTCACCTGGATTCTCTCCCGACTCCTCCCACCCCTCCGCCTCACACTGCTCGCACCCCGCTCCGTCCCCATCCCCTCCCGGTCTCCTCTCTCTCCCCGCTCCCCTCTCCCCTTCTTCATTCCCGCTCACCGCTCACGGCACTCCGCTCTCACCTTCCCCAAACCACCCCGTCCACCCCACCATCCCACGCTCCCCGTGCCCTCCAACCCGCTCCCACCACGCCGTCCAACCCACGCCGCCAACGCTCCTCAAAACCACCCAAAATGCACCCCGCGCAGCCTCAAGAGTTTTTTAGAAAAAACTCTTATTGCGCGCGAGACCCCCACTTCCCCGCCCCATTCCCCACCCCGCCGTAGAATCCCCTCGAACCACCTTCGGTCACTCAAATCTCGGGGGCACCCGGTTGCCGTCTGCGCGTCCGGTCACGCCGCCCCCCGCCGCGGGCCCGCCCCAACTCACCCTCCCCCAGATCCGCCGCCGCCTCTTCACGCTCGGCTGGCCCGCCATGCTCGAAAACCTGATGCAGAGCGCCCTGTTCATGATCAACACCGCGCTCGCCGGCCGCCTCGGCGCCGAAGCCCTGGCCGCCGCCGGCATCTCCAACTTCCTCATGTTCTTCACCTTCTCCCTCTTCTTCGGCATGAGCATCGGCGCCCTCGCCCTCGTCGCCCGCTCGTACGGCGCCCGCGACCTCACCACCGCCCACACCGCCGGCCGCCAAGGCATGCTCACCGCCGTCGCCGCTTCGTTCATCTCGGTCTTCGTCCTCGTCTTCCTGGCCGACCCGATCCTGCACCTCGTCGGCGGCTCCGACGACCTCGTCGTCCTGGCCGCCCCCTACCTCGCCATCAGCGCCCTCAGCGCCCCGCTCCAGACCGTGGTGGTCATGGTCGGCGCCGTCCAACGCGGTGTCGGCGACACCCGCACCCCCATGCTCGGCTCGGTCCTCATGGCCGCCGTCGACCTGGTGATCGGCCTGCTCCTGGTAACCGCCGGCTTCGGCCTGTTGGGCATCGCCGTAGCCATGGGCGTCGCGCGGGTTGCCACCGCCATCTTCATGCTCGCCACCATCTACCGCTCACCCCACCGCGCCGGGGCCTTCGGTTCCTACCGGCCCGACTGGATCATGCAGCGACGCCTGCTCAAGGTCTCCGGCCCCGCCGTCGGCGAGATGTTCATCTCCGTCGGCGGCATCATGGCCTTCAGCATCATCGGCCTGCAGCTGGGCACCGTCTCCTTCGCCGCCCAGAACGTCGTCGGCCCCATCATTTCGCTCGCCTACATGCCATCCCTGGGTCTGGGCATTGCGGCTTCAACCGCCGTCGGCCAGAGCCTCGGCGCCCGCGATCCGGAACTGGCCCACCGCTACGGCCGCGAGGCCGCCATCGGCGCCACCCTCGTGTCCACCGCCGTCGGCGTGCTCATGTTCCTTTTTCCGCGGGCCCTCCTATCCACCTTCACCACCGACCCCGCCGTCCTCGACGCCGCTGAACTCCCCGTACGCACCGTCGCCCTCTTCATGCCGCTCGTCGGCATCGCCACCACCATGCCCGGCGCTCTCCGGGGGGCCGGTGACACCCGCGCCATGCTCCTGATCTCCCTGCTGGCCCTCTGGATCATCCGCGTCCCCCTGGCTCTTGGCCTGGGCATCGTCCTCGGCTTCGGCCTCACCGGCATGTGGATCGGCGCCGGCGTCAACTACGTCACCATCGCCATCGCCTCCCTGGTCCGCTTCGCCTCTGGCCGCTGGCAGACCATCCGCCTATGACCCTCGTCCGCGTCGAGCTTCTACCGGGAACTCTCGAACCCGATCCCCAGGGCGTCTGCGCCGTCGTCGACGTCATCCGCGCCACCACCACCCTCGTCGCCATGGCCGAAGCGGGCGATCCCGAAGTCTGGATCGCCGGCGACGTCGCCGCCGCCCGCCAAGCCGCAAAGCAACTCGGCCCCAACACCCTCCTCTGCGGCGAACGCGGCGGCCTCCCACCCCAGGGCTTCGACCACGGCAACTCCCCCCGCGAGTTCCAACACGCCAACCTCACCGGCCGCCGCGCTGTCCTCTCCACCACCAACGGCGCCTACGCCATCGAACGCTGGCGCCACTCCCGCCGCACCCTCATCGCCGCCCTCCGCAACGCCAGCGCCGTCGCCGACCGCCTCCTCCAGGGCCCCAACGCCCCATCCATCACTATCGCCTGCGCCGGCCGCTCGGGCGCCCTGGCCCTCGACGACCTCTACACCGCCGGCGTCATCATCCAGCGCCTGCGAGAAGCCTCACCGGACCTCAACCTCGACGAATCCACCCTCACCGCCCTCCACGTGGCTGGCGCCTACCCGTCCGCCCAGGCAGCCCTCGCCGCCTCCCGCAGCGCCCGCCTCCTGAAACCCGTCGGCCTCTGGGACGACGTCGCCTACTGCGCCCAGGTCGACACATCCCAAGCAGTCCCCGAAGTCGGCGGCCACGGCCGCATTCAGGTCTGGTCCGGTGCCTAGGTGTCGTCGCTCCGCCGCGCCACCAACCCCGGCGCATCCGCTTCCAGCTGCCCCGCGCACTCCTTCGCAATCCGCACGTTGTAGTTCGTTCCGCGATCCTCCGGGTAGATCTGCGCCGTGTTGCAGATGTAGAACCCCGGTATCGGCGACGCATACGGCGGCTTCCGCCGCTGGTACCCCGCCTCGATCACCGGCTGCGCCACCGGGTCCCGCGACACCCACGCCTCCTCGATGTGCTCCCGCCGAAACGTCGGAAACACCTTCGCGATCGGCTCCACGAACCGCTCAATCAGCACATCGTCATCCAACTGGAAGAACTCATGCTCCGGCGGCAGATAGTTGCTCACATACAGCAGCCGCTTCCCGCCGTAGCGCTCCCGCCCCACGTAATTCGTGTGCTCAATCAGCCCCGCAAACGGCAGGTCCCGGTCCCCGATATTCGTCCAGTAATAACGCGACAACTGCTCCCGAATCTGGATCAGCGCCACGCACGCCCCCACATACGCCGTGGCCGCCAGCGAGTCCGTAAATCCCCGCCGCGACACCGGCAGCAGCCGCCGAATGATCGGCAACCCCACCGTCGCCACCACCGCATCCGCCTCCACCGGCTCGTCCCTCACCCGCAGCGCCGGCGCCCCGGGTTCGCCAATCGTGATCTCCTGCACCGGCGACGCCAGCCGCAACTCCGCCCCGCGCTTCCGCACTGAGTCCGCCAGCGCGTCCACGATCACCCGGAAGCTCCCGCGGAAATACCCCAACCGCTCCCGTCGCTTGTCCGGCGTCCGCGTCCGCGCCCGAGCCATCAACCGCGCCCACATCCACGCCATCGACACTGATTCCCAGTGCCCCGCGAACTTGGCCCGCAGCATCGAGGCGAATATCGCCTCAAACGCCTCTCGCCCCACATACCGCGGCAATACCTCCGCCGCCGTCCGGTCCTCAAATGGCCGGTAATCAGTCCGACGCTGCAGCAGCACCGTTCCCAATCCCAGCCGCAGCCGCGCCCACGGACTCAACGCTCCAAACCGAAGCAAATCCAACGGCGACGTAAACGGATACAGCCGGCCGCCCAGGAAATACCCCATCTCCGGCTCCGGCCACTCCAGCCGGTCGCCAACCCCCAACTCCTCCGCCAGCCCGATCATGAAGCTGTCATGCGTGAACAGGTGGTGGTAAAACCGCTCCACCGGCTCCCCGCCCACCTCCACCGTCGCCAGCTCACCCCCAGGCCGCGGCGCCGCCTCCACCAGCGTCACCTCATGCCCAAGCTTCAGCAGCTCATGCGCCAGCGCCAGCCCGGTAATCCCGGCGCCAACAATCACAACCTTCACAGCCGGAACGGTCCCAGCGGCCCCTGCTTCAGCAGGTCCGTGCGTACGTACAGCATGAAGTCATACGAGCCTTTGGGAACCGGCGGCTCCTCACGCGTCAACAACCAGTGTAGGAACGATCCCCGCGCCTCCGGATCCGCCAGGAACTCGCCCAGGAATCCCAGGTCCCAGCCCTTGTACGTATGCTCCGGGAACCACCACCGCAGCTTCATCCGCCGGCCCACGAACTCGGGAAGCTGGATGCCTAACGTGTCGGCGCTCGACGGCGACATCAGTACGATCTGCGCCTCCTGCGCGTCCTCAAGATTCATGTCCTTCGTGTACAGCGCATCCGTGTAGTCGCGCAGGTACCAGACCGTCGGCCAGGCGTACTTGTTGTCGATGAGGATGGACAGCTTGTCCCCCTCACCGGTCCGCCTCGCGACCTCGTCCGCAATCGCGGCCACCTCTTTCACATCGTCCGTCGTCTGCACGTACACCACCAGGTCGTTCGGCACGCTGCCCCGCTCATATGTGATCGGAATAGCGAACCATACGGTCCAGAACAGCAAACCGACGCTCAAGAGCCCAACCGCGAACCGAGGTATGCGCGGGCGCGGTTCATCGAACCAGCGGCCAACCCACCAACAGGCCAGCAGCAGCGGCGGCCACAGCAGGTGCAGCACCAGCCACGGCGCCTTCTCCCCGGCCGCCGAATAGACGATCCAGGTCACGACGATCCACACGCCCAGCACAAACGGGAGCAGGTGCCGGGCACTGCGCGCGCGAACCAGGGCGACCGCGCCAAACAGCAGCGCAAAGGGCTCGTACAGACCCAGGAACATCGCGTAGTAGAACCACGGCTGATTGACCCGCTCGGACTCATGGACGCTCGTCCAGTACTCGATGGAACTGGTAAACGCGGCGCGAAAGCCCGGAAGGTGCGTAAGGAACGACGTATAGAACGCAAACACGATCAGAACGAACGTCAAAGCGCCGTAGACCACGTGCTCCACGTCGTATCCCAACGACCGAAAGGCATTGAGCGCCTGGTCGCCCAGCGGAGACGCGCCCGGTCCGAGGCGCTTGGCGCGATAGGCCAACCCTCCCACGGCAATCAGGACCATCAGCAGCGCAAAGCCGTGGATGAAGGTGTTCTCCTTCGTCGCCAGCGAGAGTCCCAGCATCGCCCAGGCCAGGTAGATCCAGCGCCGCCGCGGCTGTTCCAGGTAGCGCATCACCGAGCCGATCAGCAGCAGGGTGAACAGCGCCACGTAGATGTCCATGCGCAGGAATCGGGAGTAGTAGAGAAACGACGTCGAGATCGTCATCGCCGCCATCGCCAGCGGCGTGCCGGTGCGGCCCAATTCCGGGCGGAAGATCAGCAGAGCGCCCACCGAAGCCACCCCGAACAGCGCTGGAATCACCCGCCCGAGCGCATCGTTCACACCGGCCGCCAGGAACACGATCACGTTCCCGAAATAGAGCAGCGGCCCGTGGTACGCCGGGTCGTACCGGAACTGCTTGCCGTTGATCATGTCGTTGGACTCTTTGGCGTGGATTGCCTCGTCGTGGTGATAAACCCGCTCGCCCAGATCGAAAAACCGCAGCCCCGCGGCCACGGCCAGGATCGCGGCGTACAGCAGCCACTCCCCGCGCGACCAGCCAAACCAGGCCGGGCGAGCCAGCCAACCCCGGA
>DAOUJT010000153.1:0-8827 GCA_034422315.1 Chloroflexota bacterium
GACTCCCGCATCGGCGAGCGCGGCGTGCGCCTCTCCGGCGGCCAGCAGCAGCGCATCTCCATCGCCCGAGCCGTCCTCAAGGACGCCCCAATCCTCATCCTCGACGAAGCCACCTCGTCGGTCGACGCCGAAACCGAAGCCCTCATCCAGGAAGCCCTCGACCGCCTCACCCTCCGCCGCACCACCCTCGTCATCGCCCACCGCCTCGCCACCGTTCGCCGTGCCGACCGCATCATCGTGTTGCGCGACGGCCGCGTCGCCGCCGCCGGCTCCCACGACGACCTGGTGGCCGCGGGCGGCTGGTACGCCGACATGGTCCGCCGCCAGCAACTCAGCGCCCGCTGGCGCCTCGAAAGCGCCGAACCCGAGCGAGAAGCCAGCGTCCTCGCCTCCACGATGCCCAACACCACCTGACCCTTCCGCAGGGCCGCACCTTGGCCCGTGCCGTCACGCAGCCGGTCGACCTGGGCCTATACCCAGTGCGCGACCGGTGTCGCCAGGAACTGTTCGAGATCAATCCCATCGCTGCCCACGATCAGGCTGCGGTCGGGCTGGAACGCCGTCGCGAAAGCGTCCAGTCCGGGGCGTGCATTTCGCGCGCGCCCGCTCTTGACCTCGATCGCGGCCAAACGCCGTCCGGCGTGTAGTACGAAATCCACCTCACGGTTCCGGTCCCGCCAGTAGAAAACGTCCACCTCGCCGCCCGCCGCGGCATTTGCCAGGTGAGCGCCGACGGCCGACTCCACCAGCCGACCCCAGAACTCACGGTTGGCCCGTGCCTCCGCTAGCGTCAGGCCGGAAAGTGCCGACATGAGCGCAGTATTGAGAACTTGCAGCTTCGGACTGGAGCCGCGCCGTCGCGCCACGCCCCCCGCGTACTTCTGCAGGCCAACCAGCATTCCAGCGCCCGCCAGCAGGTCCAGGTAGTGGGCCAGCGTCGTCGTGTTGCCAGCGTCCTGCAATTGGCCCGTCATCTTGGTGTACGAGAGGATTTGCCCCGAGTATGCGCAGCCCAACTCGAACAGCCGTCGAAGCAGCGCCGGCTTGTCCACCCGGGAGAGCAACAGCACGTCGCGAGAAATCGTCGTTTCCACCAACGAATCGCGGATGTAGCTCGACCATCGGTCATGCTGGCCAACCAACGGCGCGGCCCCGGGATAGGCGCCGTAGAAGAGGTACTGGTCAAGCGTCCATCCAAACGCGGCGCGCATTTCGGCAAAGCTCCAGTGGGGCAGCCGCAACACTTCAAACCGTCCTGCCAGGCTCTCGGTCAACCCGCGCTGGACCAACAGTGGCGCCGAACCCAGCAGCACGACCCGCAGGGGCCGCCCACGCCGGGTGTCTTCGTCCCAAAGGCGCTTTACGGTTTCCGACCAGTCCGGAATCTTCTGAATCTCGTCCAGCACGAGCAGGGCGTCCGAGGTGCCGTTCCCGTCCGTCAGCAGCCGTGCGGCTTCCCATTGGGTCGCAAGCCACCCAACGCCGCGCATGGCCGGCTCGTCGGCGCTGGCCGTGTGATATGGCAGGCCCGAACGCTCCGCCGCCTGGCCAACCAGCGTCGTCTTGCCGACCTGTCGGGCGCCGGCCACAACCTGAATGAACCGTCGCGGCTCCCGCAGCCGAGCCAGTAGGTCAGTGGCCTGGGGACGGATGTATCGCACGCGGCACAACCGTTTACTCAATCAATTGAGTAATTTTACTCAATCAATTGAGTAAAACAACCTTGCGTCCGACATGGCGACAATCTCAGGCAGTGGCGCTCCATCCGAGGCCATTCTGTCGGTCAGAAGACCTCTTACTCATCGTGGTGATCGCTTAACGGAATCTCAAGATCCGATTCGTGGCGGTCGGGAATCTCGAGTTTCACGCCGCATAGATCCGAGTTCGGCTTTCATCTACGGCTTCCCGGAAATAGGGGTTCCGGATGGCTGAGTCAACCACCAGATCCACTCGCCTCCCGAATAGCTGTTCCAGAGCCTCAAGCAAGCCAAAGTACGCGTCGGCATAGGCGACCAAGGCATCCGGCTGAAACTCCACGACAAAATCAAGGTCGCTGTCCTCCGGCAGATAGTCCTGAACACTGGCCGAGCCGAACAGGTCGAGCCGCTGAACGCGGTAGCGCCGGCAAAGCGCTTCAACGTTGTCAGCGTGCTGCGCCACTAGAGGGATCACCGGTCATACCCCATGGCTGCTAAAGGTCCACCCAAGCCCGCTCCCGCTCCGACTCCCGCGCCGCGTCAACCGCCCGCGCCACCGCCAGCCCATCGTGAAAGCTGGCTAGCCGCGTAGCTTCGCCGGCGGCATGCGCCCGCAGACCCGGAATCACAATCTCCCCGAACATCGCCGTGTTCTGCGCCCGCGGCGACTCGTGAACCCGCACCGGCACGTCAATCACTTCCGGGTCCACCCCGCGCACCAGGCTCACCTGGCCGGCCCGACGGTTGCCGCCCGAGTAGCTGACAAATGCCGACGCCTTGGACCCGTGGACCTGCACGTCGGGCGTAGGTCCGGGTCGCGTAAACGTGGTCTGGCCGGCGGTGAAGGTAAACAGCGCACCCGACGCCATCTCGCCGTGAATCGTCCCAAAGTCGCTGGCGGTCACCTCCGCCATCGGCGTTCCCGGAGCGACTCCCTCCGGGTTCTCGGCCGACCAGCGGTTGGCGTCGACTCGCGATATATCGCCCATGTCTGGCCGCTCCGGCACCACGACGGGCAGGTGGCCCAACACGGCCGTAATCTCGCTGCCGGTCAGGTAGCGCGCCAGGTCCAGCAGGTGCACGCCCAGCAGGCCGATCGACCCGGCCGGGCATTCCTCCTCGGTCATCCACCATTGCACCGGCTCGTGCAGGGCGCGCGGCTGCCAGATACGCCCGAACATCGCCTGCACCTCGCCGATCTCCCCGTCGTCGATCAGCCGCCGCACCGTCTGCATCGGTTCCGCAAACCGCATGTAGTGCCCCAGGCCGTGGCCCAGCCCGGTGCGTTCCGCCGTGGCGACCATCTCGGCGCACTGCTCGGCCGTGTTGGCCAGCGGCTTCTCGCACAGCACGTGCTTGCCCGACTCCAGCGCGGCAATGGCCACCGGGTGATGCATCGCGTTACT
The DNA here is from genome assembly GCA_034422315.1 of Chloroflexota bacterium. Taxonomy (GTDB): domain Bacteria; phylum Chloroflexota; class UBA11872; order UBA11872; family UBA11872; genus UBA11872. The sequence goes on from DAOUJT010000153.1 coordinate 3,104, forward strand.
CGTCACAATCGCCACCACGTCCAGGTCGTCCCGTGCCACCAGCTCGCGCCAGTCCGTATGGGTATCCGGCATTCCGTAAGCCGCCGCGGTCTCCGCCAGCGGCCCTGGCCTACGCGCGGCTATCGCCCGCAGTTCCAACTCGGGCAGGTCAATGGCCGGGTTCAGATAGGTCGGCGCAAACAGCCCGGTCGCCCCAACCACGCCCACTCGCAACACAGTCCGTTCACTCATGTCGGCGTCACCTCAAACCGGGTCCGGAACGTCCGGGGCGGGCCGTCCGCGCAGTTCGCGCGAAACGCTGACGAGATAGTAGAGCCCTGAAGCAACCGTCATGGCCAACGCGAACGTCACCAGGGCCCAGGTCAACGGCACGCGGTCCCAGATCAGCGCGTTTAGCGCGATGTACTGCCACATCATCTTCATCTTGCCCAACTGCCCCGCGCTTACCGTAACGCCCTGCGCCCCCGCGTAGGCCCGCATCCCCATCACGAAAATCTCGCGTCCAAGGAAACCAAAGGCCATCCAACCTGGTATCCAGCCCAACTCAACCATCGTGATCACAAGGGCGGCAACGACCAACTTGTCGCCGACCAGGTCAAAGAAGATGCCCAACTGCGAGCCCGACCCATACCGACGGGCGATCAGCCCGTCCAGCACGTCGGTAATCCCCGCCACGATAAACAGGCAGGCGGCCGCCTGGTTCGAGGCCTGGCCGTCCCACAGCAGCAGCCCGATAACCAGTGGGATCATCAGCACCCGGAACCCGGTCAACAGGTTGGGCAGGCCGGCAACCCACCCGGTGCCACCCCGGTCCGCAGACCGGTGGCCGACGCCGTCGTCTTGCAGGGATGTCGTTGGCTCAGCCACCGGCGTCAACCTGCCAGGTCCGCTGATACGATCCGCCCGGCGGACCCAGCAATCCCGTCGCGGCGCCGTCGATTCGCACCTCGATCGCATCGGGCGCTTCGGCCCGCACCACAATCTCCCGCTGCGGCGACCACGTTTGGCTCGACCCGGCCGAAACTTGTCCATCGAAGACCGGCCGGCCGTCCACGACCACTGCAATCTCGGTCGGACGCACGACGACCAACTCCAGCACGCTGCCTGCCCGCAGCCCGATGCCGGTCGGCGTTGTGGTGGCCGTCAACGACCCGGAAGCTGCCGGCAGGGGCAGTCCGCCGGATCGGACCACGAGCAGCACCGCCACCGCGATCACGGCCACCCCGGCAATAGCCGCGGCTATCAGGCGCCCCCGGCGACGCCGCAGCGCCCGGTTGGGCGCGCTCGCGGCAAGGCGTCGCGCGCTCAGGGCCGTGGCGTAGGCGTTCAGCACCGGCTCCTCCGGCACCGCGAGTGTCCGGGTATACACCCGGATCAGCCCCCGCGTGAACGGCTCCGCCGGCAACACATCCAGGTTGTCGGACTCCAGTGCAATCAGATTGTGGCGCGGAATCCGCGTGGTGCTCGACACCGCCTCAAGGCTCAGCCCGGCCTGGTCCCGAGCCGCGCGCAGCATTTCACCCATCGTCGCCATAGTTGATTATCGCGCGGCGGACGGACGGAATGTCCGGACCCTCAGGTTCGCTGAATGCTGAAGTCCGGCCGCGGCTTCAGGATGATCCCCAGACCCGTCAGCCGTTCGTTGGCGTTGGCGATATCCACAAACTGGTTCAGGAAGTCGTCCATGCCCGACCGCAACTCCTCGTTTACCGCTTCGTTGTTGCCCTCGTTCTCGGTCACCAGCGAGTCCCGCCACGATGCCAGCAACTGCGTCAGGCCCTCCTGCAGGATGGCGGCTACGAACTGATCCGCGAACTCGGGAACCCCCAGCCGGATATACGCGGTCAGATCGGTCACGTCGTACTGGAACTGCACGACCAGATCTTCGGGCTCCGCCTCCGTCGGAAAGATCAGCGTCACCGGCGCCGCTCGATCCGTCAGGTTGATCAGCCGTCGATCCGTCACCGGCTGCGGCCAGCTCCAGAACAGGCCTGGACCCTGCACGACGCTGAGCGTGCCCACGCCGGATTCCTCCGGCTGGTCGAATCCCTTACCCAGCGACAACACGCCGGCGCTGCCTGGAAATACCACCGCCTCGTTCTGAAGCAGGACCAGCGCGTCGTCGGCGCTCAACCGAAAGACCCCGGCGGCCAGGAACGTCACGACCGCCGCCAGCGCGCCCAGCAGCAGAATCGCCGGAACGGTCACGAACGTCGGCACGCGCGACCGTGAGGCCGGGTCGTACGGCGACGTAATCGAGGCAATGTGCGCCGAGTTCCGCCGCGCGTACAGCCCTGGAATCAGGCGACGCGGCGGGCGGCCGGCCCGGCGAAACTGCGCGGCCATGTCGGCCGCGAAGGCCTGCACCGCGTCCTGATGGTAGTGAGCCGCCAATTGCTTCAGCCGGTCGAACCTCGTCGCCAGGCGCAGCGCTCGCTGGCCGTCGATCCGCGCCCGTCCACCCATCAGGCTCCCAATGTCCGCCAGCAGCCCATCGGCGGCCGCCAGAAACGGCCCCGCGTCCTCGCGCACCTGCAGATCAGCGACCCGCAGGGCGCTCTCGGCGCCGCGAGCCAACGGATGCGCCGCAACCCGTCCGTGCGCGCGGCGGATCAACCAGGCGGACGGCAGCAGGGAAATGACGACGGCCAGCGGCAGTCCGCCCAGGGAACCGCCGGCGCTGCCCAGGAAGTCGGCAACACTCGCTCCTACGGCGGGGACACTGCGAATCGGTACAGACACCAGCCCCAGTAGCGCCGCGACCAGGAACGGCAATCCCACCGCTGCCGTCACCTGCACCCAGAGCCGGGCTCGGACATGGCGCCCTGAACGCCGCAGCCCCCGCACGACCTTGGCTTCAATCTGATCCACGGCCGAGGCGTCGCCGGGATGCGCGTCTACCCGTAGGGTGCGAGCCGGAATCAGCGCTCGCCCCGCCACTTGCCTCAGTCGGTGCCGGTCGTGCGCGATCAGCACCGAACCGTTCGGACCCGCGGGAATCGGCATGTAATCCAGCGGAATCGCCGCGGGGTCGTTTCGTTCGGCCGTCATGCTCGCCATGGGCGATGGTTCGGTCCGCATCTACAGCGCCTCCGGTGCCACGGCGGCCGGTCCGGCGATGAAAACGGCGCCGGCCGCTGCGGCCAGGGCCGCTGCGCGTTGGCTCCCAATCCGCCCCACCGCCACGGCCGAAGCGCCAATCGCCCCGGTCCTGTGCGCCGCCCACGAAGCCAGCGTCCGGTCCGGCGGCTGCCCTGGGGCAGTCGCCAGCACCCCTGGCGCAAGCGAAAGTACCCCGGCCATGTGCAGGTCGTCGGCGTGCGGCGCCAGCAGGTTGATCCCTCGACGGCGAATCTCATCCGCGGTGCGCTGCCCTTCATCCGCGCCGATTCGCGCGCGCCGCTCGTCATGCCACCGCACGTCCGACTGCTGGCCGTGCGCGTGGACGATCAAGGCCAGTTCCTGGGCCTCAATCGCCGCGCCCCCGTCGCGCAGGTCTAGGACGAACGACGGCTCAAAGGCGTTCAGCGATGCGCGCAGCGCGGCCCACGCGCGGGGCCGGACCGGCGAGGCCAGCAACCGCAGGGCGGCGGGCAGTCCGAACGCCGGCTGCTCCGGCTGGGGAATGTCCCCGAACGCGGCGGGCTCCACCACATACAACAGCAGCGCAACGCGCGAGAGCAGCGACTGTCGGTCGCTGGCGGGCGTTCCGAACGCGCGCGCCACCGCCCGGCCGGCCGCCAGCACCGGCATCGTGAGCGTGTTGGGCGCCGCGTCGATCGCGATTCGAACCTCGGCCGCGGAGTCGCCGGCCGTCAACTCCAGCAGGCGACCTTCCTGCAAGCCCCCGATGGGACCTTCGTAAATCGTGCGCTCGGCATAGACGCCGGCCAGCTTCGCGGTCTCGTCCCGCCAGTCCGTCGGGCGCAGCAACCGGCGATAGCGCGACTCGTCAATCGGAATGTCGACGCGCACGCCCTCGGCAATCACGGCTCAACGCTCCCGGCGCTCGGGCTCATCCCGGGCCCTCGGTCGCCGCGGTCGGCGCAGGCAGCGCCAGTCGCCACGGGTTGTGCAGGGTCTCGTCCGCGACCCAGAAGCCAATGTGCGGCGGCAGTGTGGATGGGTGCGTGCCGCCCGTCAGGGCCTCGTACACCTCGGCAGCCTCGTCCAGCCCCTCCGCCCGCGCCAGCACCGCGCCCAGCGCGTAGGCCGCCGAGTCGTCGTCGATCTCTCGCATCGAGCGCTCGATACGGCCAAGTCCGGCGTGCGCGTCCGAGCTGACCAGCGGCGACTGTGCCGGCGCGGCCGGCGACTGGGTCACCCGCGCATCCAGGCCAAGCAGCCAGTGCAGCCATCGCCGGCCGGCCAGCAACCAGGCGCCGGCCAGCGCCGGAACCCAGTGCCCACCGGAGGCAATGATGAGCGCCAGCCCCAGCGCCACTTCCATCCAGATCATGATTCGGCCGCGGCGTCGAGACTGATCGTGCGGCGCGACACCTCCCGCTAGGCGCGCATAGTCCACCGCCATCACGGCCGCCCGCGCGGCCAGGGGCGCCGAGAACTGCTGGCTTTGCGGCTGGATCAGTGCAATGCGCCAGCCCCAGAACTGCGGGCTCCGGGCTGGCGCCGCTTGCAGAATCGCCGCCGTTGACCGATCGGCCCGCAGCACATAGCCGTCACGGATCGGCACCGCCCAGCAGGCCAGGTTCATCATCGTGAGCGAGCTTCCAGGTACGTCAGTGGCTGCGGCGCCGCCCATTGGCCGCGCGCTCGTGCCCGCAGCCGGGCCAGGCGGCCTGATGGTGTGGAGGCCTCGGGCGCGGCCGCCAGGGCTCGATAGAACCGCGCCGCCGCCGGCCAGCGCACACGGATTCGCGCCGCGCGCTCCAGGCGCATCAGGTCGCGCGGCTCGTTGGGCTGATCGATAAACCGCCAGAGATCGCGCAGCCGCGCCAGCGAGTCCCCGTCGCGCCCAACCGCGGTGGTCGGCAGCAATTCGCCAACCTCCAGTGTTGCCCGTGCGCGTGCGCCGACCCGCCGCCGCGCCACCGCGCGCCAGGCAAAAAGCAGGCCTGGAACGAATCCCAGCGGCGCCGCCCAGGCCACCACCGCATGCACCGGCTCGCGGTTCAGGAACAGAAACGCCAGCAGGACACCCACCACGCCCAGTTCAAGCAACCCCATCAGCAGCGCCAGCAGCCACCGCCGGCCCTCCGCGGCCGTTCGCACCGCGTGCGCAAACAGATCCGCCTCCACCCGCGCCCGAATAACCGCCAGTTCCCCCATCGAGAGCGGCAACCGGCTGTACAGCGCGATCTGGAACGGTCCGGCCACGGCGTCCAGCTGCCCGTAGTCGGCGTCAATCAGCACCGCGCTCCCCGTGTCCGTGGGAACCACGAATGCATCGATCAGTTGGGCGTTGGGATCGGAGTTCTGCACGGCGATAGAAGGCTCCAGCGGCGCCACGGCGCGCCGCGACGACGGCGGCGCGAGTATCCGAGTGTATATCGCCGCCAAACCTGAAATTGGACCTAAACACACCAGCGCGTGGGAAGATGAAGCCATGCGTTTGCGACGACCCCGCACTCCCGCCGCCAGCTTCGACGTTCTGGTCGTAGGTGCCGGCCACGCTGGTTGCGAGGCGGCCCTGGCCGCCGCCCGCATGGGCTGCCGCACCGCCCTGCTGAGCACCAACCTCGCCACCGTCGCCCAGATGCCCTG
>DAOUJT010000154.1:0-26405 GCA_034422315.1 Chloroflexota bacterium
GGGTCTTTCCGGCTCGGCAAGCAGCGATTCCGCGCGACTCCAGCCCGCGGCGCCCAGCCGCGGGTCGAAAACCACCCCTCGGCGCTGCGCAGGGCGCATTATTCAAAGGTCTCTCCTCGGGGAGAGGGTTGGAGCCTGCCCCGGACGCGATCCGGGGGTGAGGGGTCTTCCGGGCAACCGCCCCCCGGTAATTCAAGGTCCTCCACTGAGAATGCCCCGTGCCCCTCGGCGCGCTAGTCCTCGTCCTCATCTCCGCGGTTCTGCACGCCAGCTGGAACCTGATCGCCAAACACAACCGCGGCAGCTCCCTCTTCTTCTTCCAGGCCCTCGTCGCCGCCACCGTCATCTTCCTCGTCCCGTTCATCCTCCTCCTCATCCAGAACCCCTTCCCACCCGAGGGCTGGATCTGGATCATCCTCACCGGCATCATCCACACCTTCTACTTCGGCACCCTCGCCACCGCCTACCGCCGCGCCGACCTCTCCGTCGCCTACCCCATCGCCCGCGGCCTCGGCCCGGCCCTCGTCCTGATCGTCGCCGTCGGCATCCTCCGCGAACCAGTCTCAGCCCTCGGCGTCACTGGCGTCGTGGCCGTCGTCCTCGGCATCTACACCATCAACCTCCAGCGCAACCAACCCGGCTCCTGGCTGGCGCCCATCCAGGCCCTCACCCGCCCCGAAGGCCGCTACGCCGCCGCCACCGGCGTCTCCATCGCCGCCTACACCCTGATCGACAACCAGGGCGTCTCGGTCGTCCATCCCCTCGTCTACATCTACTTCATGTACGCCCTGTCAGGACTTGGAGTGCTCGTAATCTTCGCCGTCCGCCCGCCCGACTGGAACGCGCTTCGTCAGCCCAGACCCTGGGTCCAGGCCGCCACCCTGGCCGTGCTGTCAATCGCCGCCTACTCACTCGTGCTCACCGCCCTGACCATGGCCCCAACGCCCTACGTCTCCGCCGCCCGCGAACTCAGCATCGTCATCGGCGCGGTCCTCGGCGTCCTCTTCCTCGGCGAACCGCTGCGCCGCGAACGCATCGGCGGCGCAGTCCTTGTTGCGGCCGGGGTAGCGATGATCGCCGTCGCCTGACCTACACCCGCTCCAACGCCACAGTGATGCGCTGCCCGTCAGTCCGAATTACGACATCACCGGCCAGATCGGTTCGAAACACCTGCGCACCCATCCCCCGCAGCCGTCGCAGCACGTCGTCCCGCGGATGGTTGAACGCATTACCCAACCCGGCCGAGACAATCGCCACCTGCGGCTGCACGGCCGCCAGAAACTCCCGCGAACTCGACGTGCCCGCCCCATGGTGCGCAACTTTCAGAACATCGGCTTCCAACCCGAGATTTCGTGCAACGAGATCAAGCTCAGCAGCCCGCTCGATATCGCCGGTCAACAGGATGTCAGCCTCGCCGTATCGCACCTGCAACACCATCGACTGATTGTTGTCGCCGCGTGCAACGTCAGGCGATGCGAAGATCGCTCGCAGGAAAATCGCGGGATGCCAATTCAGGATCTGGCCGTCGACAGGCCGCTCGATCACGGCTCCGGCGCGGTCGGCTGCAGCCTCGATGACCGACAGCAATGGATGCGCATGGTCCTTCGCGGCCGTCCAGACAGCTGACACCGGGAGGGCATTCAGAACGTCAGCCGCACCGCCAATGTGATCGGCATCCGCATGCGTGAGGGCCACGGCGTCCAGACGTTCAACGCCTAAGCGCGCGAGCCTCGGCAGCAAAACCTGCCGAGCCGTCTGGGGATCTGGACCTGCATCGACCAGCACGGCCCGCTCCCCGAAACGCAGCAAGATGGCATCGCCCTGGCCAACATCAAACACTCGAAGCTCAAGTTGCCCAGCCGGCAGCGGTGGCGGTGTCGCGCGTCCGGGCGGACCACCCACCGCCTGACCCAGCACCACCAACGCGATGAACAACAGCAGCCCAACGATCGCCACCGGACGCGCTGCTGGCCCCGGGTGCGGAAGCTGCGGCAACCGGACGAAGGGCGTCAGCCCTGAGGCACCCTGCCCGCGGTCATCTCAACCGCCTCGCCCAGGGCTTCAAGAGACCCTACTCAAAGGGGTCGAATGTGTCCGTCGCCGAGAACGACCCACTTGTAGGTCGTCATTTCCTGCAAGCCCATCGGTCCGCGCGCATGCAGCTTCTGCGTGCTGATGCCGACTTCGGCCCCCAGCCCAAACTCGCCACCATCGGTGAACTGGGTTGAGGCGTTGACGTACACCGCCGCCGCATCCACCTCATCGGTAAACCGACGCGCGTTGCCATGCGAGTTCGTCACAATTGCTTCTGAGTGACCGCCGCCGTGCCTGCGAATGTGAGCAATCGCGTCGTCCATGCCGTCGACCAAGGCAACGGACATTCGCAGCGACAACCACTCGGTATCGAAGTCATGCTCCCCAACCGGCTTGACCTGTGCATGTTCGTCAAGCAGCCCGCTGACATCGGGACCGGCGTGCAGCTCAACACCACGCTCGGCCAGTTCGCGAGAGATCGAAGGAAGAAACTCTGGCGCGACACTCCGATGCACCAGCAGCGTATCGAGCGCGTTACAGATCGAGGGGCGGCGGGTCTTGGCGTTAACCACAATCCGCTGGGCCATCTCCAGGTCGGCGCCTACGTCCACGAATGTGTGGCAGACACCCCAACCGGTCTCGATCACCGGGATGGTGGCCGTCTCGGTTACGAAGTCAATCAGGCCAGCGCCGCCACGCGGCACGATAACGTCAATGTGCTCGCGATCTCGCAGCAAATCGTTGAGCAATGCGCGATCGGGATCGGCGATCAATTGCACGGCGGCGGGCGGCGCCCCGGCCGACTCAGCCGCCTGGCCAATCGCGGCGGCCAACGCGACGTTGCTGTGTAGCGCCTCTTTGCCGCCACGCAGGATCACGGCGTTACCCGCCTTGAGGCAGAGCGCCGAGATGTCCACCGTCACGTTGGGCCGGGCCTCGAAAATCACGGCAACGACCCCAAGCGGAACACGTCGGCGGCCAACTTCGAGACCGTTCTTGACCCGTCGCGCGTCTTCCACACTTCCGATCGGATCCGGCAGGCCAACGACGGTTCCAACGGCTGAGGCAATGTCGGCAATCCGTTCCGGGGTCAGGGTGAGCCGATCAATCAGCGCATCGGTCATTCCGGTCTCGCGGGCGGCGTCAACGTCGACCTGATTGGCAGCCAGGATTTCATCGGTCTGCGCGGTCAGCCCGGCGGCCATGGCGTCCAGAATGTCGTTCTTCACGCCGGTTGGCAGAGTCGCCAGAACTCGGGCGGCATCGCGCGCCGCGGCGCCGATGGCTGCCAGGTCAACAACTGGACGGGTTGGTGTCAGAGTCGTCATGGGGCTCACTCGGCGTCGCGGTCGATCAGGACCAGATTGTTGCGGTGAACAGCCTCGTCACCGCTTGAGGTTCCGAGGATAGCGCCGATGGACGTTGAAGGCTTGCCAAAAATCCGGGACAAGTCGCCCGACGCGTAGTTGGCGAGTCCGCGCGCGAATACGTTTCCGCGCGCGTCGATCAGGCTTACCAGATCCCCGCGCTCGAAAACGCCCTGCACCTGGGTAATGCCAGCCGGAAGCAAGCTGCTGCCGTTGCTGACCAGAGCCCGACGAGCGCCATCGTCCACGACGATGGAGCCGCGCTGCGCCACGCTGGAGCTGAGCCACCGAGCGCGGCTGGATCGGCGGGGACCCTGGCTGGCAAAGCGCGTACCGACGCGTTCACCCGATTCAAGTCGCACGACCACGTCTGGCTCGTCGCCCCCGGCGATGACGACGTCGATGCCATCGGCCGAGGCTTCCAGTGCCGCCTGCAGCTTGGATCGCATGCCGCCGAGTCCGCCTTGGGACGCTCCGCCGGCGATTCGTTCAAGTTCCGCACGCGGCATGTCGCTGGCATCCGGAATCAACTCCGCGGAGGGCTCGCTCTCAGGATCTGCCGTGTAGAGGCCAGCCGTACGCGAAAGGATGTACAGGCGATCAGCGCCGATGAGCTTGGCTATCAGGACCGACAGCCGGTCATTGTCACCGAACCTGAGTTCCTCCGTTGCCACCACGTCGTTTTCGTTAGCGATCGGCACGACACCAGCGTCAAAGAGTCCCGTCAGCGCATTTCGGGCGTTCAGATAGCCGGTGCGATTGTGCAGATCGGCTCGCGACAGCAGCGCCTGCGCGACAGTCATACCCGCTTCCGCGAAGCACTCCGAGTAGTGGGCCATCAGCGGCGCCTGCCCGATAGCCGCCAGCACCTGGCGCGTAACCAGCGCGTCGCCGGGCAGTGGGACGATGGAACGTCCAACAGCCACCGCCCCGGATGTCACCAGGGCAACCCGCGTTCCCGCCGAGCGAATATCCGCGACCTGTCGCGCCATGTTGGCGATAAAGTCGTGATTGATCCCGGAGTCGCCGGCAAGCAGGCGGGTACCGCTTTTCACGACAATTCGACGGGAATTGGGCGACATCGACCAGAGTCCCCCCAGCCTGCGGAGAATCGGCGCACAGATTGTAGTCAGCCGCCGCCGACTGCCCATAGTCTCGCGCCTATAATGGCGGCCCTCGGCTTTGGCGCCGGTCGCCGCATGGCCGCAGATGAGCGAGACGATGGATCGATACAACACGGAGAGCATTCGAAACGTGGCCCTCGTCGCCCACAGCGGCGCGGGCAAGACCTCGCTGGCCGAGGCGTTGTACTACGTCACGGGCAAGGCGTCCCGGCTCGGGCGCGTCGAAGAACACAACACGGTTTCCGACTACGACCCTGACGAGCACGAGCGGGGCATGTCGATCAATCTGGCTGCCATTGCCTGTGAGTGGAACGGGTCGAAGATCAACGTCATCGACACGCCGGGCTACGCCGACTTCGTCGGCGAGGTGATATCCGGCCTCAACGCGTCCGACGCTGCCGCTGTGCTCGTCGACGCCACGTCGGGAATCGAAGTCGGAACGGAAATCGTGTGGCGTCTGGCTTCCGACCTTAATCGTCCGCGCCTTCTGATCGTGAGTCGTGTCGACCGGGACAACGCCGACACCGAGGCGGTCGTCGACGATCTGCGTGAACGGTTCGGCGCCAATGTGGCCCCAATCCAGGTACCGCTTGGCGACGGTTCCGAATTCCGGGGGGTGGTCGACCTCCTTGACGGCAAGGCGCGCATCTTTACCGAAAATGGCTCGTCGACTGCCGAAGTTCCCGACGACCTGGTCGACACGGTTGAGGAGGCTCGCGAACAGTTGGTCGAGGCCGTGGCATCCACCGACGATGACCTTCTGGAGCAGTATCTGGAAGGCGAGGACTTACAACGCGCAGACCTCGAACGCGCGCTGCGGGCCGGGATAGCGGACGGCAGCATTTTTCCGGTGCTGTTCACGGCGGCGACTGACCTCAAGGGCGTTCAGGAGACCATTGAGACACTGGCGACGCTCGCGCCATCGCCAGCCGAGCGGCTCGAGAGCATGCTGGACGGAAGCGCCCCGCCAATTAACGGGCCGGTGGTGGCCCAGGTGTTTAAGACTCTGGCCGATCCATTCGTTGGCAAGGTCTCGATGTTCCGCCTGTTTGCGGGCCAGATTGATGGCGACGCGCAACTCGTGGATCAACGGACCGGTGAAACTGAACGGCTAACGAACATTCAGTTCGCAACTGGCAAGGAAGGAACTCCCGCCCGACAGATAGCGGCGGGCGACATTGGATTCGTTACTAAACTGGATGGTGTAGCGACCGGCGACACGCTGACAGCTGACTCACAGTCAATGAGCTTGCCGGCGTTTGCCATGCCGCAGCCCCTCTTCGAGGCATCAATTTCCCCGGAAACGTCGGCCGACCTGGACAAAATGGGGACAGCCCTCGCTCGTCTGGCGGAAGAGGATCCGTCGCTGCAGACGTATCGGAATGACGAAACGGGCGAGACAATCCTTGCAGGTTTAGGCGAGTCGCACGTGCGCATCAGCCTGGAGCGCGCGCGCCGAAAGTTTGGGGTTGGACTCACGTCGGACGTTCCCCGTGTGGCCTACCGCGAGACAATCCGCCGAACCGTCAACGCGCACGGCCGACACAAGCGCCAGTCGGGCGGCCACGGCCAGTTTGGGGATGTTCACATCGAGTTTGCGCCGCTGTCGCGCGGCTCGGGATTCGAGTTTGAAGACCGCGTGGTAGGTGGGCGAGTCCCGCGCCAGTACATTCCGGCCGTCGAGAAAGGGCTCGTCGAGACGATCAACCGCGGGCTGCTGGCGGGCTATCCCGTGGTGGATCTGAAGGCCGCGCTGTTCGACGGGCAGTACCACTCGGTCGACTCATCGGACGAGTCATTCCGCATCGCGGCGCGGCTTGCCTATGAGGATGGCATTCCGAATGCAGGCCCCGTAATCCTTGAGCCGATCCTCAAGCTCGAAATCCTGATTCCGGATGGCAACACCGGCGATGTGATCGGCGACATCAGCTCGAAGCGAGGACACGTACTGGGCATGGCGCCGGCCGATGGAGAGCCGGGATGCTCGATCGTCGAGGTCGAGGTGCCCGAAGCGGAGGTCCAGCGTTATGCAACGGACCTGCGCTCGATCACGCAAGGCCGCGGTCGGTTCACGAGAGAGTTCGTGCGCTACGAGGAAGCTCCGCCGAACATCCAGGAGCAGATCGTCGCGATGGCGGCGCGGAAGCGAGAGGAGTCCGGCTAGGGGCCGCGGCCCATACGCCCGATCAAATGAACACTCCGGAACGCGAATTCCTGAATGCGCTCGTCGAGGCGCCGAGCCCGTCTGGGTACGAGCAGCCAGTGCGACGCGTGTACCACGATTACGCCCAGGCGTTTGCGGACGCCGTGCGCTCGGATGTCCATGGCAATGTCATCGCCACGCGAAATGCGGATGGAAGTCCGCGCGTAATGTTCGCCGGGCACTGCGACGAGCTGGGATTCCAGGTCAACTACATTACGAGCGAAGGCTTCATTTACTTCAACACGATCGGGGGGCACGACGCCGGCGTCATTCCGGGCCGCCGAGTAACGATCCACTCGCGAAACGGTCCGGTCGCTGGCGTGACTGGCCGCCGGGCGATCCACCTCACGCCCGCAAGTGATCGTGGCAAGCCGGCCAAAGTGGAGGACATCTGGATTGACATTGCGGTTGCCGACAAGGACGAGGCGTCCAGCCTGGTGCAGATCGGCGACCCGATCACCTACGACGTGGGTATCCAGGACCTGCGGAACGGAGTCGTCGCTGGACGGGCGCTGGACAACAAGGTGGGCGCCTGGGTGGTCGGTGAGGCACTGCGACGGATCGACGGCGCGAAGTTGCAGGCTTCGGTCCACGCCGTGGCCACGGTGCAGGAGGAGATTGGACTGCGGGGCGCTGAGACCAGTGCGTTTGGCATTGACCCGCTGGTGGCAGTAGCCGTCGACGTGACCCATGCAACGGATCACCCCAACGTCGACAAGAAGACCGCTGGCGATGTGACGCTTGGCGGCGGCCCCACGATTTCACGCGGTCCTAATTTCAACCCTGTGGTCGTGGAGAAGCTGGTCGAGGCCGCGGAGGCCTTGGACATGCCGGTTCAGATGGAAGCGGCCGGTCGAGGGACAGGAACGGATGCGAACGCGATCCAGCTAACGCGGGCCGGCGTGGCAACGGGCCTGATCAGTGTGCCGCTGCGCTACATGCACACGCCGTCCGAAATCGTTGCCCTCGCCGACGCCGATGCCGCCGCCACGTTGCTGGCCGAGTTCGCCAACCGAATCTCAGCCGACGACGACTTCACACCGTAAGCACGTCCGACTCGACAGCGCTCGGCCACTCGCCGAGGTGGGATTTTGGCTCTAGGGCACAGGCGTGCGCACGATATGCGCCGGCACATCCTCCACGGCTCGCTCGGCCCAGAACGGGTCGGCCGTGAACAGGAATACCTGCCGATCGCCGGGCATGTCGGCCAAGGCCGCCAGACCACTCGTGGTCCGACCCGGATCCCAGTTGACGAACATTTCGTCGAGGAATATCGGCAGCGGTTCGTCACCCTCCACGAGATCAACCATGGCCAGCCTCAACGCAAAGTAAATCTGTTGAATCGTTCCTCGGCTGAGGGGAGTATCAACGTCCTGAGGAAAGTCCTCGCCGGTTCGTCGAACTTGAAGCTTCACGTCACTAGACGAGGCGTCATCGACCGTTAGCAAGTCATAGCGCCCACCGGTGAAGTGGCGCAAGTGGCCGCCAGCGGCCTGCAGAAGCGGTGCCTGGTAGCGCTCGCGATATGAGTGCTCGGCCATGAGGACGACCTGGCGCAGCAGAGCCAGCCGGTCGTGCTCACGCCGCACAAAGTCCAGCTGTTCCTCGGCGGCCTGAATGGCGCCCATGATGTGAGCAGGTCCCGGCTCGCCGGCCACACGGTCCCGTTCGGTCGTCAACCGGCCCTTTTCGGCCGCGAGTTTCTGTCCCGCTGCCCGCAGCTCGTCGGCGCGAAGGCGATGTTCGACTCGTTCGGCATCGCTAAGACCCACGGGCTCGCTTGCAGCGGCTAACGTCTCGGCCTCGGCGACTCGCTCACGCCAGCCTGGTGCGTCACGTTCCAGATCGGTCAGGACCCGGCTCGCCTCGGCTCGGAGCTCCAAGGCCTGGCGGAACCTATCGAGTCCCACCAGCGCCTCTGCGCCCTCCGGGTCAAGAGCGGCCAAGGAGGTATCGATCCGCTCAAGATCAAGTATTGCGGCATCACATTCGAGATTGCAGGCCTCGAGACTCTGGCGTAGTCCAGTGAGCGCCACCATAGCCTCGGATGCGGCACGCTCGGCTTCTATTGCCTCACTCAGCGCACGCCGGGCCGCAGGTGCTGCTTCGTAGGGATCGGTGGGTAATTCGACTTGGAGCGTCTGGCGCAGTCGTTCCACTTCGGCGCGCCAGGCCGTCAGCCGCTGAGCCACTTCATCTCGATTGCGCTGGAGACGCCGCGTGTCCTGGATCGCCTGACGCATTTCTTCCAGGTCGCGAGCCAGCCCTTCCGAGGGCGCCTCGCGGTGGATCGGAGCCACTGGGACACTGGCAATCACTCCAAGAAACTCGGCCCGCGCGGCGTGGAACGCAGTCTTTGCGGTGCGCGCGGTTTCACGGGTCGTCGACTCGGCCTCCTGCGCTCGCGCCAGTCGCTCAGCGTCCAACTCCCGCCGCAGCGCTGAGTCGCGCGCGGTTTGGGTACGGGTGATTTCGGCGGAGATGTCGGCATTGGCGCCAAGGTCCAACTGCCGGAGCCAGGCATCCAGATCAGTAGCAGCAGACGCAACTGCCGGGCGGCGCAGGTAGCTGAGAACGACTGCGGCGGCCAAGCCTGCCGCTCCTACGACGGCCAGCAACGTGCCGGCCAGCCCTCCAATGCCCAAGCCAAACCCCAGCAGGACCACCCCGACCAGTCCCAGGGCAACGAGCGATGCACTTGGCAACGACCGAGTCTGCGAGGAATGCGCAGCGCCCAGTCTTTGGGCGGATTCAATCTCGTGGAGTGTTCGTAATCGCGCATCGAGTTCGGCCCGGCTTTGCGCCGACTCGGAATCGGCAAGTGCCTGCTCCAAGCGCGCTCG
The DNA here is from genome assembly GCA_034422315.1 of Chloroflexota bacterium. Classification (GTDB taxonomy): domain Bacteria; phylum Chloroflexota; class UBA11872; order UBA11872; family UBA11872; genus UBA11872. The sequence continues at coordinate 9,572 of DAOUJT010000154.1, forward strand.
CTCTGACTCAGCAGCTCGCGCAGCTTCCGACGCCGCGTCGAGCCTTTGGCTCGCCTCGTTGGAGGCATTGAGCCGACCGCGCAATTCGGCAACGGAAAGACTGAGAATCGCGTCACCCGTTTCCGAATCGACGTGCTCGGAGACGAGCGCTCGCACGGCGACTTCGCGCAGGGCGCCATCGCGACGTTGAAGTTCCGCGTTCATGCTGTCGATTCGATCCTGATCGGCGCGGGCAAGCGCAAGTTCGCGGTCCTGGCGTTCGATGGCTACGCGGGCTTGCAAGAGACGCCTGGTTGGATCGGCGATCTCGACTAACTTTTCGTGATTCTCGATCTCGCGCAGATGCGTCTCTCGAGCCTTCGAGAGCTCGTCGAGCTGCTCGATGACGGCATCGCGACGGTCCGGAAGGTCATCGGGCAAGTCGGCTTCCGGCAGCAGGTGATCGGCCTGAGCCGTCAATCGCTCCAAGCGTTCAACCCGCCCAACCAGCGGCGCCAACGTGGCGTCTCGCTCCAGGGCCAACTCAATACGCTGTAACTCGCGGGTGTGACCGGCGAGTTCCGCCGCGATCTCCTGAAGTCGCTCGTCGGCCGTTTCAATCTGCGCGCGTCGCTGAGCGGCCTCGCGAAGACCATCCCGCAAGCCTCTGATCCGGGCCGCAATTTCGCGAGCCTCCGGCCGGCCGCGACGGTCAGGTCGCCAGAGACGCCGACGTTCGGTGTCCAACGCGCTCACCACCTCACGCGACGGACGCAGAAAGTCGTACGAGCTACCGCCCAACACCCGGTCCTGAACGTGTTGCCAGGCCCGAGCGTCCAGGCCCAGCGCTTCCTCCTGGGTCAGCGCGTAGACGTTCTTGAACACGTCGCGCGTCATGAGGCCAACCGCAGGAACCGGCCTATTGGCCAGCCGCGCCTCAGTCTGTCCGCGGATGATGCGCCCCTCGGGCCTCGACGTAAGCCTGCGCGCAATTCGAATCTGCTCGCCGCCACTCAACTCCACGTCCAGCCGGCCGTCGAGAAAGCGACCGTCCCACGGCCGATACGGATGCGCCTCGGCCCTAGCAGGCGAGAAACCAAACAAGGCGCTGGCAAAGAACTCGAAGAGGGCGCTCTTGCCGGACTCGTTGGGCCCTAGCACCACGACCACGTCGTCGTCCGCCATACCCGACACGGTCCATTGGTCAATCGGCCCAAAGGCGCCTATGGACCAGCCGTCGATCCTCATGTGGAGTCTGAGCGGAGGAGACGTTCCGCCGCGGCTGCGTCAAGTCCGTCGAGAAGCCCGCGAAGGTACTGCAGACGCTCACCCTCTTCAGCTTGCTCGTCGCCACCAGCCAACTCCGATGGAGCTAATCTGGACAGAAGCGTGTCGTCTCGACCTGCCTGCTCAATCAACTCCAAGGCCTCGCCAAGCACGTGTCGCTGGCCAACGTGGCGACTCAGATCAATAGGCGGAGAGAGCCCGGCATCGCGAACTTCAACCTCCAGCGCGCCGAGGGATTCGCCAAGGTACTCGGCAAGACCGTCGCGTTCCTCGTCGCTTCGGAGCACCGCCGTGAGCGGGCAGGGACCCGACAGCTCCACGCGCAGGATCCAGTCTTGGCCAAGGAGCACGTGCTCGTCCGCTTCGAGCAGGTCATCGAACGCCGCTCGAACTGCCGTGTGGACGTCGCCGATGGCGCGAGCCTCACGCAGGTCGGTAACCGACAACCGCTCCCAGCGCACCGGAGAGAGGGGTTGAAAGCGCACGCGTGGCGGTTCGGGTGGGTTGAGGTCAACCACCAGCGCGCCCTTGGCGCCGGTTTCGCCAAAATCGCGTCCCTGTAGGTTTCCGGGATACCAGGCCGGGGAATCCTCGCGGAGACGTTGCCGCTTGTGGATGTGTCCCAGCGCCCAGTAGTCGTAGCTGGGATCCAAATCGGACAAGGCGGCGGGTGCGTAGACGTTGCCAGCTTCGTCATCCGGCGCCCCCTGAGCACCGCCCACGTCGGCGTGTAGCAGCCCAACAGCAGGTTGAGGACCTGGCGCCGGCGGGAAGGACACCGCGAGGTTGGTCGACTCGTGGGTCGTCTGATGCCCGGCAGCCACGACCCAGCCGATCGGTTCGCCATCGCGACGGATCGGAATCCTTCGCGGAGTCCGGGAGCTATGCAGGTGAAAGTTGGTGGGCGGCCAGTCGATGTGGGCGGCGCGGTAGTTGGTACGGCCAGGGTCGTGGTTGCCGGTGGCGTACACCACGGTGACGTCGGCGTCGGTCAGCCGTCGCAGTTCACGGGTCAGCACCCGTTCAGTGGCGATGGTCAGCCATTCGTTGTCGAAGAGGTCGCCGGCTATCACGAGGGCGTCCGCTCGCTCTTCGAGGGTGAGATCGACAAGAGCGCTGAAGGCTTCACGGCCGGCTTGCTGAAGTCGCTGCCGCAGCACCGCGTCGTGCCGCCGAAATGGTGTGTCCAGGTGGATATCTGCCGCATGGACTATGCGCACTCGAACAACACTCCTACCGTGACCGCATGTGGCGAAGCAGCGACCAGGTGGCGCTCCGGACACCAGGTCGCATCGCTCAATGCGGCCCGATACCTCACCACATCAAGCTTCCGGTCACACGCCGATGGCGTAGCCATCTCGTCGCGGATCGGCGCCGCCCTGGAGCGCGCCGGTCGCCGGGTTGCGGCTGGCGCCCTGCATACCTCCGACGGACATGGTCCAGGGGTCGGTCGCTTCGGCGCCGTGGCCGCGGGCGGCAAGATCGTCAATCACGCTCTGATCGATGCGCGATTCGACAAGCACCAAGTCGCCATCCATGAGCCGCATGCGTGGGGCTTCGATTGCCGACTGCACGTCCAGCCCAAAGTCCACGTGCTGCACCAGGGCCTGCGGCTGGGTTTGGCAGATGCCGTAGCTGCCGGGCGTTCCCAACGCCAGCACCGGTTCGCCGTCGCGCAGCGAGATGGTGGGAGCTATCGGCAATGACAGCGGCGCGCCCGGGTATAGGTGATTCGGGCTGAGTGGGTTCAGGTCGCCCCATCGGAGCAGGTCGTTGGTCAGCACGCCATGTCCCTGAACCACGATTCCTGAGCCAAAACCGGCGCCCAGGCTCTGGGTCAGACAGACAGCGTTCCCTTCAGCATCCATGACCGAGAACGAGGTGGTGTGTTCAAGCATCGGATCGGGCTGCGAGCCGGGCGGCGCCGGGGCACCGATCTGTTCAGTCGGGCCGTTCAGGGCTTCGGGAGAGCCAAGTACGCCACGCAGCCGATCCAGGTTCTCGTCTCCCAGAATTTCTTCCACGATTTCGATTGGCGCGTTGGCGTGCCGGAAGCGCTCGCGCGACGCCAGTCGAACCGCGCGGATAATCGCGTCCAGGTGATCCACGCCGTTTCGCTCCAGGTCGCCGATATTGAGGTGCGCGACGAGCCCGAGCGTCATCAGCATCTGAAAGCCCTCGGATGGCGGCGGGGCGCCGTTCACTTCGAGACCGCGGTAGTCCATCCGAATCGGCTCCTGCCAGCGGGCCTCGACAGCGGCCAAGTCGTCCATGGAAAGCGCGCCGCCGAGCGCATGGATCTCGTCGACCAGGGCCTGGCCCAGCTCACCGTGGTACAGGTAGTCCGGCCCCTCGCTGACAAGCGCCTCGTAGGTGTCGGCCAGATCGTGCTGATGCAGCATCCAACCGGCGTCGGGCTCTTCGCCGTCGTCGAGGAAGATCTCCGACCAGCCGGCGAATATCTCGGCAATGTCGTTCAGGCGACCGCCGATCATGTGGGCGTTGCCTTCGCTGACCGGGAAGCCGGCGCGAGCCAGATCGATGGCGTCGGCAAAGAGTTCGGCGGTGCTCTTCGTCCCGTACGTGTCCAGCAGCTTCATCCAGCCGGCCAGACTGGCGGGAGGGCCTACCCCGTGCGGACCGCGGGTCAAGTCGTCGTCGCGTCGCGCAATAGGGTCAAACTTGAGTGGAACGGCAGGCGTGAAATCCAGACAACGCACGCGGCGCTCGGCGGCCACATAGACCATCGCGGTGCCCATACCGGCGAGGCCGGACATATACGGCTCGACGACATCAAGCGCGGCTGCCGTGGCCACCGCAGCGTCAAAGGCATTGCCGCCGTTGGAGAGAACGCGGGCCCCCGCCTGCGAGGCCAGGGGATGGGCCGCCGCGACTACGCCGCGGCGCGAGGTGACGCTTGGCCGCCGTCCAAACATGGGCGCTCAACTCCTTGCGATGGATGACAGGTCGCTTGATTCGCGTCTTCCGGCATCGTGGCATATCCGGCGGGCATTCGTGCCGCTAACTCCACGTCGCGCACGCTCAATACGCCTCGGCCAAGTCTTCCAGCGCCTGGCGATTCAGGATGTCGATGCGCTTGCGGCCAATGGCGATCAGCCCGGCGTTCTTCAGTTCGTTCAGGGCCTGCGTTGCTGTCTCGCGCGATGTGCCTACGCGTTCAGCCAAATCGTTGTGGGTTAGCCCGGTCACTCGTCCATCGGCGCCTGAGGAAAGACGCAGGATCAACGTGGCCAGTCGAGCGGTGAGCGACTTGAGCACCAGATCCTCAAGCTGCGTTTCGGCTTCGCTCAGGCGGTCGGCCAGAGCCTGCATGATACGAACGCCTACAGTCGGGAATCGGCCGATAAGGTATTCCAAATCTCGTCGGCTGATCACACACAGGGTCGATTCCTTGGTCGTCTCGGCGAACGAGTCGTGGACCGCCTGTCCCAGAAGCGCCGTCTCGCCAAAGAACATACCTGGCTCGATGTTGGAGATGATGAAGCGCTTGCCATCGGATGAGATGCGGTAGGTCTGAACGTGACCAGTCTTCAGAAGAAATAGCGCCTCAGACTTCTCGTCCGGCTGATGCAGGATCCGCCCGGGGCCAACGGTCGACATGCGCGTGCTGCGCTCAACTTCGTAGATCTGCGCTTCGGTCAGGTCCTGGAAGACCTCCACCTGTCGCAGGTAGCGTCGCTTCAGCGTGCCGGCATCTGGGTATTGGCCGGCCGACCGTGCAGCGCTCCGCCCTAAGTCACGCATCGTGTATCGCTCGATATCGCTGCGTCGTCAGAGCCTGAGACACCCAAGCCGCCGACGACAAACCTCGGTTGGCGTCTTCATTGTTCGGACACATGGTGGCACAGCCGTACCGTTCCTTGCCGTCCACGACTGCTGGATTGTGACGACGCGATCAGCCCCGCGCTCGAAGAAACGGCATCGCCTGTTCCAAGCCGCCCAGATCGGTGGTCTCGGCAGCCTCGCGATCACGACGCATGGCGGTCACCAACGCCTCAACCGAGGGAAACGCCTCCTGACCGCGGAGCCAGGTACGAATAAAGGTGCGCAACCCACAGCCGTAGATTTCGCGGTCGAATCCCAGGAGATGGACTTCAAAAAGACGGACGCGCGAACCAAACGTGGGGCGCGTGCCTACGCTGATCAGGGCCGGGTAAAGCGTGGAATCTCCATCCACGAGCGCTGTTCCGGCATAGACACCGTCCGCTGGAAGAACCAGCCATGGCGGAGTTTGGACGTTGGCCGTCGGAAAGCCCAAGTCGCGGCCTCGACCATCGCCCCGGGCAACGATGCCGAAGAGACTGTGCGTTCGGTCCAGAATCCCGTACAGCCGATCCACCTCACCCGCAGCCAATGCCTCTCGGGCCCGGGTGCTCGAAATGGCGCCTGGTTCGCCCTCGTAGCGCACAGCCACGTGTGAAAACCCCAAGCGTGGCGCCAGGCTCGCGATGACATCCGGCGTGCCCTCGCGATCCCGTCCAATCGCCGCATTAGGCCCGGTGACGAGCGTCCGCATGTCCAGCCGCTTAATCAGATCGTGGAGGAATTCGTCGGCCGAACGGCGTGAAAACTCCCGGTCAAATCGCAATACAATGATGTCGTCGACGCCCGAGGCGGCCAGCAAGTCCAGTCGGTCGTCCAGCGTCGTCAACAGCCGGCGGGGTTCGGACGGCCGCAGCACCCACTCGGGCGGGGGCCAGAGCGTGACGGCAATCGCGCGCCCATCGTCTTGCGCGGCAACTGCCCGGCCTGTTGCCCTCAGCAAGGCCTGATGACCTCGGTGCACGCCGTCAAAGCGGCCAATCGTCACGGCCGCGCCGCCCAGAGGAACAAACGTGTCGTCTTCCCGGAAGACGCGCACCTGGCGAGCGTTCGGGGCCTTTGTCACTACAGGGTTTTCCACACCATGCGGGGCGTCCAGCGGCCGGCGTGGCCGTCCGCGAGACCGAGAAAGCTGCCGTCGCCGTCATACAGACGGTGCAGCCCGGAAGCTGCGCGCTGTAGCGGCCGTCCGTGACCGAACTCAACGCGATCCGTGTCGCTGAGGATGGCCGACGGCAGGTGCTCGACCACCGTATCCGGAGCGTAGAGCAGCGTGTCCAGGAATCCCTCGCGGGCCGCGAGGCTAAGCTGCCACAACTCGGTCGCGGCCTTGAGGGTGAAAGGCCCCACGCGCGTACGTACCAAGCCGAACAGCGTGGCTCCGCAGCCGATCGCCGCTCCCAGATCGCGGGCCAATGCACGAATATACGTGCCGGACGAACATTCAATACGCAGACCGGCCAGCAGAGCGTCGCTCCAGCCCACCCCGCCACCAAATTGAAGGCGACCTTCAATCATCCGCACGCCGATGCGGCCAGCCGAAACGAGACGCAGCGCGCCAACGTGGATTCGACGCGGTTTCAGATCCAGCGGCCTGCCGGCGCGAGCTGAGCGATAGGCGCGCACGCCGCCAACCCGGAGAGCCGAGTACTCCGGCGGACGCTGGTCAATTTCGCCCGTAAATGAGGGAAGCACCTGCTCCACGGCTCCTGGCCCGGGTGCTGGGCGAGGCTCGGCGGTTGGATGTGTCTCCAGGTCGTAGGAAGGTGTCTCGACGCCGAAGAGCACCGCAGCCTCATACGTCTTGGGCATATCCAGGACGAAGCTGCTCAGCCGAGTAGCGCGCCCTATCGCCAGCGGCAGCACGCCCCAAGCCAATGGATCCAGGGTGCCGCAGTGCCCGACGCGTCGCACACCCACGGCGCGTCGGGCGCGCCCGACAACCTGTGTGGAGCCGGCGCCGATTGGCTTGTAAGTGTTGATGAATCCGCCATTGGGCGGGACCTGACCCTCACGGGCCATCGCAAGGTTGAACCGTGAGGGCGTGAGCCCCCTGATCGGTTGCCTCCCCTTCGGTGCGGCGCTGGGAGATGGCCTCGGACGTCAGCATCTCGGGATCGAGTTGAAATCGGATGCGCGGGATGCGATAGACGCGAATGCGGGTCGCCAGCTCACGGCGTACATACGCTGATGCACGCTGCAGGGCGGTCACCGATTCCTCGATATTGTGCGCGTCGCCCAGCGGCGTCACGAACACGACGGCCTGCCCAAGATCAGGCGAGATCGACACGCGTTGCACGGTAACGAAACCGATGGCCGGATCTTCGAGCTGGCGCTCGATGAGGTCACTTATCTCTCGCGCAATCTGGGCTTCGATCCGTTGCGCACGGCGCGTAGCGATGATTCGGCCTCCGGAGTTACGGGAGCCGTTCTTCGGTGTGGCTGGCCTCGATGATGTCGGCAAGTTGAATCTTGGTGGTCGTTTCGATGGCCAATCCGCAGTCAAAGCCCTGTCGAACCTCTTCCACCTCATCGGAGAAGCGGCGCACCGTGAGGACATGGCCGGTGCCGATCTCCTCGGCGCCGCGCAGGATTCGGACCCGAGCGCCCGTGTAGACGCGTCCCGAAAGCACCATGCCACCCACGATCTGGCGCGTGCGCTCGGTTCGAAATTCGCCGCGAATCTCGAGCCGACCATCCACGACCTCGACTTGCTCAGGCTTGATCGAGCCCTTGAGCGCCGCGTCCACATCGTCGATCAGCTCGTAGATCGTGCGATAGATACGCACATCAACGTTCTGTCGTTCCGCTTCCGCGGCGGCCGTGGCGTCAACGCGCGTATTGAACGCCAGCACCAGGCCCTTGGCGGCGGACGCGAGATTCACATCCGACTCAGAAACGGATCCCACGCCCTCAAAGACCACCATGGCGCGAGCCCGGTCGTCGCCCAACTGGTTGATCGACTTCACGACAGCGTCGACGGATCCGGCGGTATCGGCCTTCACGACCAGATTGATTTGCTGGAGACGGCCTGCGGTCATTTGCGCCGCCAGCGATTCCAGGCTCAGGCGCATAGCCTGATCACCGCTGCCACGCGCCGGTGTGCGGCTCTGCTGCCGGCGCCGTTTGCGCTGGCGCGCGATGACGTTCAGGGGATCGCCCACCTCGGGCATCGAATCGAGACCCATGACCTGGACTGGCGTCGAAGGCAGGGCCGACCTGAGGCGCCCGCCGCTCTCGTCAAACAGCGCCCGCACGCGGCCGTTGATTTCCCCGGTCGTGACGGAGTCACCGACCTTCAATGTGCCGCGCTGAACGAGCACCGTAGCCACCGGCCCCTGACTGTGGTCGAGCCGCGTTTCGATGATCGTGCCCCCTGCCGGGCCGGCCACGGGAGCACGCAATTCCTCGAGTTCAGCTGTCAGGTTGATGTATTCGAGCAATTCGTCGATGCCTTCGCCCTCGAGAGCCGACAGCGGGACGGCCACGACGTCGCCGCCGAAATCCTCGACGACGATTTCGTGCTCGGTCAGCTGCTGAAGCACACGGTTGGGGTTGGCCGTCTCCAGATCGATCTTGTTCACCGCAATGATGATCGGGACGCTAGCCGCCTTGGCGTGTCCGATAGCCTCCACCGTCTGCGGCATGATCCCGTCATCGGCGGCAACGACGATCACGACGATGTCCGTAACGCCAGCCCCACGCGCGCGCATCGCCGTGAAGGCCTCGTGCCCAGGGGTGTCGATGAAGGTGACGGCGCTGCCGTCCACGGGAACCTGATAGGCCCCGATGTGCTGCGTGATTCCCCCGAACTCGCTGTCGACGACATTGGTGTTGCGGATCGCGTCCAGCAGCGTGGTCTTGCCGTGATCGACGTGACCCATCACGGTCACGACGGGCGGCCGTGGCTCACCGTCCGGAGGCGCAGTGGAATCCTGCCGTGCCGGTGGTCGAGTCGCCGCCGGCGCGACATCGTCCTCCTTTGGCTCGTCGACGATAGCGACGCCGAGATTGCGCATGACGGCGCGTGCCGTATCACGGTCGATCGCCGCGTTGATCGTCGTCAGCACGCCACGGTTGAGCAATTCCATGATGATGTCCGTGGGCGGAATTTCAGCCCGTTCCGCGATGTCGGCGATCGAAGCCGAAGCCGGCATGACGACCTGGCGCAAGTCAATGACCGGCGCTTCCTGGGGTTCAGCCGGCCGTTCCTCCACAGCCGGTCCTGGCCGTTGCTGCGGGCGACGACGGGCGCGCGGACGAGGCGGCGGGCGGCGACGCGTGCGGCGGCGGCGCGCCATGCTAACGAGCGCTCCCGGCCACGCGAGCCAAACGCTCGCTCTCAACCTGTTCGATCAAGCTCAAAGCCTTTGCGTTATCAATGACCACTCCCAATTGCCTGCTCAGAATGCCGCGCGCGAGCGCCGTCTGCACACACCCGGCGTCCAGGGAAAGATATGCTCCGCGGCCATTCAGCCGGCCCGAGGAATCGCAGCGCACCTCGCCCTCCGGCGTGCGCACAATTCGAATGAGTTGGCGCTTGGGACGCTTCACGCGCGTGACAATGCACGTACGCGCAGGCTCAGGGCGGGCGATGGTCAACTCCCGTGCCCAACGGCGCCGCGGCCGACATGCTCCGCCGTTCCGGCCGAAACAGTGTCTGGAGCAATATCGGCGGAATCCTCAACGGGTTCAGAATCGGCCAATGTCGGTTCGCCGCCGTCAACGCCCTCCGGCTCCGCGACACCCACGGCTTCTTCCGGCTCCGCCGCGTCCCGAATCGTGATCTTGAATCCAGTCAGCCTGGCCGCCAGGCGCGCGTTCTGGCCTTCACGTCCAATAGCCAAGGACACCATATCGGTCGGCACGAACACATCGGCTACCCGCTGCGTGAGGTTGACGTGGACATTGCGAACGCGCGCCGGGCTCAGCGCATTGGCCACGTACAGCCGCGGCTCGTCATGGAACAAGATGATCTCGACCTTCTCCTGTCCAAGTTCACGCAGCACGTTTTGGATCCGCGTGCCGCGCATACCGACGGCCGATCCGACGGGGTCAAGCCCCTCCTGTCGCGAGCGAACCGCCAGCTTGGTCCGCACGCCCGCATCGCGCGCAATCGCCGCAATCTCAACCAGGCCGTTCTGAATCTCGGGAACCTCCCGTTCGAACAGTCGCCGCACGAAATCCGCATGGGAGCGCGAGACACGCAATTGCGCACCCCGTCCACCGTCGGCCACCTCCAGCAGGAGCACACGCATACGCTGACCTGAGCGGTAGAACTCGCCGGAAACCTGGTCAGCGGGAAGCATGATCGCCTCGCCGCGTCCCAGGTCGACGAAAACGCCGCGGTTCTCTACGCGGGTCACACGCCCAACCAGCAACTGGCCTCGATGCTCGATGAAATGCGTGTAGATCTCTAGTCGCTCGGCGTCTCGCAGGGCCTGCTGCATCGCCTGGCGAGCTTTCTGCGTGGCAATACGTCCGAAGTTTGGCGGGGTAATGTCGATCTGAAAAATCTCGCCGAGTTCCATGGTTTCGTCGTAACTGCGGGCCTCGGCCAGGGAAATCTGGTGAATCTCGTCGGTCACGACTTCGACGACGGTCTTGTTTGCGTAGACGGTCGAGTCGCCCGTCTCCGGGTCAATCTCGATGTCGATGTCGTCGTAATCGCTGTTGTAGTCCTCAAAGGCCGAAGTGATGGCCGTGCGCAGGGCATTAACAACCGCCTCGATCTGAATGCCCTTCTCGTCGGCAAGCTGCTGCAGCGCCAACATGAAGTCACTGCGCACGGGATAGCCTCCTCAGGACGTTTGGACCGCTTCCCTCCCCCGGGAAAAGGACGGACCCTCGCCCGCCCATGGCAGACAGTGCGGCTAAGCGTAGTTTAGCACTGCCCACCACGCTTGGGCGAGCTTGCCTCAAGAGGGGACTTTGAAGCTACAAAGGCCACCCCAAACCCGCCCTTGATCCAACAAATGACTGCCGCACTCGGACCAATCCGGCAGCTAGATCAGCCGGGCCTCGTCAGAGTCGAAGACATACGCCTCATCCACTGGAACCTTGGCGTACACCGTGGTGTTGCGGTCCCACTCCTCTTCCAGCGGCCGTTTGGCGATCACCCGTGATCCGGCGAGGTCGAACGTGACTTCCTTGCGTTGCTCCGAGAAGTGGCTCTCAACCCAGTACACCTCCACCGGCACCGAGCCGTCCACCTGATGATGAGTCAATTCGATCGCCTCGGGTCGGATACCCAGGTTCACCGGCGCGCCCTCACGATTCCCGAGGGCATCGTTGCGCAGATCAACAAAGTGACCGTCCACGCGCACCCCGCCCTGCTCGGCCTTGGCCGGCATCAGGTTCATCGGTGGCAGGCCCACAAACCCGGCCACGAACATGTTGGAAGGGTTGTCATAGATCTCGCGGTAGGTGCCGAGTTGCTGAATCTTGCCAGCCTGCATCACCGCAATCCGGTCGCCCATGGCCTGGGCTTCGGTCTGATCGTGCGTGACGTACACCGTGGTGATGTTGAACCGGCGCAGCAACCGCTTGATCTCGACCCGCGTGCGGCTGCGCAGCTTGGCGTCGAGATTCGAGAGCGGCTCATCAAATAGGAAAACCGTGGGATCGCGCACGATACAGCGCGCGATCGCCACGCGCTGCTGCTGTCCGCCTGAGAGCGCCTTGGGACGACGGTCCAGGAGTTGATCGAAGCCGACGCCCATGATTTGCGAGACGATCTCGACTCGTTCGTCCACTTCTTCCTCGCGCTTATGCATCTTGAAGAAGAACCCCAGGTTCTTCTTGCTGTGCATGTGGGGATAGAGCGCGTAGTTCTGGAACACGATGCCCACGCGCCGCTCCTTGGCGCCGAGCAGCGTCCAGTCCTCTTCGCCGTACTGAATCGTCCCGCTGTTGGGGTGGTCCAGTCTGATGAGGCCGGCAACCACGCGCAGCATGGTGGACTTGCCACAGCCAGACGGCCCCAATATGGCGATTGACTCGCCGTCGTGGATGTCAAGATCCACACCGTCAATGGCATGAATCATGCCGTCGTGGTAGTTGGCCTGACCCACCAAGTCGGACTTTTCTTCGTCGGGCGTGCCGCCCATCTGCCCGAATATCACGGCCGCCGGGTCTGAGTCCTCTTTGAAGATCACCCGAGCGTCTCGAATCTGAACGTCAGCCATCGAACCCCTCCGAGCCTGTTGTCGACTTCGATCGGCGAGCCATCACAGGACTCGCCCTTCCGGCTCCACGCCAAACGCGTGGAGTCGGTCTTGCGTCATTCGCATCGCCACGAGAGCCAAGGTGCTCGCCATCAGGAACACCGCCGGGAAGATCAGCAGCATGCTGAGCACGACGCTTCCAACCACGATGATAAAGAACGCGATGGACGAACCAGGCGAACTGAGCGCCATCACCGACGCGTTCCGAAACAAATGGTAGAGCGACATGTCGTAGCGAATGAACATTGGGTAGAGGTAGGCCTGCGCCGCCGTCCAGAGGACAACGAAATACAGCGAGAGGAATCCCAACGCCTGGATCAGCAGTTCCCCCGTTCCGGTGTAGAAGATGAACCCGACAATCAAGCCGTAGAGCAGGAACATATCCACCACGAACAGGAGCCAGGCCCGCGCGAAATTCATGCGGAAGCCGAGCCAGAAGTCCCGAGCTTCGATGTTCTCGTACTCGACATGGCGGTGCGCCACGTAGAAGAGCGCGGCCGTGCCAGGGCCCGCCAGTGCACCGCCAACGACGGTGCCGCCGACGATGATCACGAATAACTGGAGGCCGGTGACCGGGGCGTCCGTCTGCAGCACGGCCTGCTGCAGCGCGTACGCGCCGGGGATTCCAACGATTGGGACCAAGGGGAGCACGGTCAGAAACCAAAAGAAGTTCCCCACAAGCGCCAATGCGCGGAGGTCGTAATAGACCTGCGCGAATGCCCACCACGTGTGTCGAAAGACGTCTGCCACAGCGCTTCACCGCGGAAACGGACGATTGCCGCACCCCTCCACACATGGTAGCCGAGCGGCCGTTTGCGCCGGACGGCCCAGACGGATTACCCGCCTCCGATTCAGCGTGTCCTCAGGCAGGCACGCGTACGGGCAGCTTGTCAATCATCTCCCGAAACAGACGGGTTGTTTGACTTGTGCTGCCGCAGCACGAGCCGATCACCGACACGCCGGCGTCTTGCCACCGACGAGCGAACTGAACCATTTTCTCCGGCGGATACACATAGCAGACCCGGCCATCAATCAACTCGGGCACACCCGCGTTTGACTGGGCCATGAGGGGACGCTGTGGCCCGGCCGCTAGCATCTGCTCCAGCACCTGCGTCATTTCTTCGGGACCGTTCCCACAGTTACAACCAACAACGGCGGCGCCTGCCTCCTCGCAGGCGCGCATACCGTCCACCGGCGCCACGCCCATCATCGTGTGCAGGTTGATGTCGTAAGTCATGGTCGCGAAGACGGGCAGACCGGTCGATCCGGCGGCCTGAATAGCGATCTGGACTTCGCGAATGTCGCTAAAGGTCTCGCAGAGCAGCAAGTCCACGCCGCCCTCGGCGAGTTGCTCGGCTTGGACACGGAAGGCCTCGGTCATCCGAGCTTCGGTGATTTCCCCGAGCGGCTCGAGGAAATCGCCGCTCTGACCGATGTTTCCAGCCACCCAGGCATCATCGCCGGCCACAGCCCTGGCCTGTTCAGCCGCGCCTCGATTAATGGCTTCGGACTTCTCTGTCAGGCCGGCCCGTTGCAGTCGGATGAGGTTGCCCCCGAACGTGTTGGTCGACAGAACGTCCGCGCCCGCGTCCAGATAACCCTGGTACACCGCGGCCATTAGATCCGGGAAACGGAGCGTGGCTTCCTCGGGCGCCTCCCAGTCGCGGTCCGGAAAGTCATTCAGCACCGAGCCCATGGCGCCGTCAAACAGCAGGGGGCGCCCGGCCAGGGCGCGAAGAACGGCATCGGGTGTCGATCGGTCAACAGGCATGGAGCATGTACTCAGGCCCGACCAGTCGGTCTCGGGCTAGGCGTCGAATATAGCAACGGCGCAACTTTGGCTTGGTTACGCGTCCGCAGCTTCCGCCGCCTGAACCGCGGCAGCGGCGCGATTCGCGTCGGCAAGTGCCGGGTAGAGGCAACGGTAACGCTCATACGCTGCCTCCAGCGCCGCGACTCCGGCGCTGCTCGGCGCGACCGTCTGGTGCGGGGCGGACGTGACGTCGACCGCTTCCGCAACTGATGCAAACAGTCCCGATGCAACAGCTCCCAGCATGGCCGCGCCAAAGGCCGGGCCGCGGCCCTCCGGTTCCACCCGCATCGGAGCATCAAAGACATCCGCGACGATCTGCCGCCACAGCGGACTGCGAGCTCCCCCACCAGCCAGCTTGAACCGGTCCACGGACGCGCCGACGCCCTGAATCGCCTGGGCAGCGTCGCGCAAGCTAAAGGCAACCCCTTCCAGAACAGCCCGCACGATATCGGCTCTACCGTGCGCGGTCGTCAGACCCACCAGCGCGCCTCGGGCGGCGGCGTCAAGGTGCGGGGTTCGCTCACCTTGCAGATAGGGCAGCCACAGCAGGCCCCGGCTGCCCGGCGGCGAATCTGCCGCCCCAGGAACCAGTTGGTCGTACGACATACCCGGCATGAACGTGTCGCGCAGCCACCGCAGCGATAGGCCGGCCGCCTGCGTGACACCCATCAGGTACCAGCGGCGAGGCAGGGCGTGGGCCCCGACCTGGACGCGGCCATCGGGCGCCGCGCCATAGGCGGAGGCGGCGGCGAAGACCACGCCGGACGAGCCAATCGTGACGGCCGCGTCACCCTCGGAGATCACCCCGGCCGCCACGGCGCCAGCCGGCTGATCACCGGCCCCGGCCGCAATTGGGATTCCGGGTCGCAGCCCCAGTCGCTCGGCGGCAGCGGGAGTCAGCCTGCCTGCGATCTCCGGTGACTCACGAATCTCGGGCAGCCACGCCCGATCAATCGCCAGCACGTCCACCATCTCGGCGGACCAACGGCGTGTGGCCGAATCGAAATAGCCGGTCCCGCTGGCATCGGACACGTCGGTCAGGCATTCACCGGACAGCCGCAAGCGGATGAAGTCCTTGGGCAGCAGCACGTGAGCCGTACGCTCCAGAAGCTTCGGCTCGTGCTGCCGGACCCAGACGAGCTTGGGCGCCTGGAATCCTTCCAGTGGCAGGTTGCCCGTGTGGCGAACCAGCGCGGGCACTCCAATGGAGTCCTCGAGTTCGCGACGCTGCGGCCCGGTGCGCAGGTCGCACCACAGGATGGCGTCGCGCAGCGGCTGCCGGGCGCGATCCAGCAGCGTCAGTCCATGCATCTGACCGGTGAGCCCTATCGCGCGAACCTCATCCGCGCGTTCGGCCCGCGAGGCCACCGCCGACAACGCGGTGAATGCGGCTCGCTCCCAATCCACCGGGGACTGCTCGGCCCAGCCGGGCCTCGGGGTGTGCAGGTCGTACGGCGCTTCGTGAACCGCCAGCGTTGCTCCTGAAACGTCCGCGAGCACGGCGCGCGCGCCCGTGGTGCCAAGATCCAGCCCAATGACCGCCAGACGACTCATGCCTGTGGGGAACTGACCGGACCGTGGCACGGTATAGGCAGGTCGGCTGGCTCAAGGCGGACGCCCGGCGCCGCTCGGGGGACCGGGAAAGCGGACGCGGCCCCGTGATCCACGATGGTTCTCGCCAGCCACGCCGGGTCGTCATGCAGCGCCACGATGGTGCCGCCTAGGCCCGCACCGGCGAGCTTGGCCCCGTACGCGCCGAGCCTGATGGCCTGTTCAGTCAACGCGTCAACGACAGGTCCCGATCCGCCGACGGCCGTGATCTGACGATGCGCGGTATTCATGGCTGTCCCTACCGCCGGCCAGTTGCGCTCCAGCACATCGCGCTTCGCCTTCCGAGCTATGGATCCCAGCGCGCGCATGGCCAACCGAACATCCGGATCCCCCTCGACCCAGCGGGACCGCAGGGGGCGGTGGGTTTCGCCGGAGTCACGTTGTCGCCCGGTATGCGCAAGCACGCACGGTAGCTCCGCGTCGGGGTCAAGCAATGGCTCCACGGTCGCCAGGGGATCAACAGTCGGTCCGCGCCAGTTCTCCTTGTCGCGAAAATCCATACACATCAATCCGCCGAAGGTCGTGGCGTAAAAGTCCTGAAACCCGCACGTAATGCCCATGCGACTGAACTCGATCTCGCGAGCCGTTTCAGAGAAATGGTGCATCGGAGTCTCGCGGCCAATCCAGGCATTCGTCGCATGAAGGGCGGCGACCAGCAGCGCGCTGCTGCTGGAAAGGCCGGCGCCAGGGGGCACCTCACTCCAACACCGGAGCTCGATCTGCTCGTGCCCCATCCCCTGCGCGGCCACAACAGCCTTCAGCACGTTCAGGTATGTCGCGCGGCGGGCCGCAGCCAGGGCCTCCGGATCCATCCGGGCCGCCGCCAGCGCACTTGGGGCAGCGGCGAGCCGCAGGTCGTCCGAAGATTTAACGGTGAGATCGAGATTCGCGTCCAGCGCCAGTAGACGCAGTCGCGGAGCCGGTTGGATTGCTACGTAGGCTCGTCTCGGAATCGCGAAGGCAATAACCGTCCCGCCATACATGTCGCTGGGATTGCCGAGCAGTCCGGCCCGCCCCGGCGCCGACGCGACGACCGGACTGCGCGATGTCACAGCCGTTGGCCAAGCTCGCTGAC
>DAOUJT010000155.1:0-28300 GCA_034422315.1 Chloroflexota bacterium
GACGTGGTCGGCGGTCAGCCGCTACTGGTCACCTACGACCCGCGGACAAACCTGGCGCAGGTGTATGAGCGTCGCCTGTTGGGTGCGGCCATGCGGTTTCGAGCGGCCGACGCCGTACACCTGGGCGGACGACTCTTGTGGGACTCCCTGACCCAGAGCTGGTGGCGTCAGTTCACGGGCGAAGCCATCGTTGGCGACTACACCGGCCTGCGACTTCGGCCGCGCCCATCGCTACTGGTGAGCTATGAAGAGTTCAAGGGCATGTTCCCGCAAGGCCGCGTTCTCGAGCCGGGGAGCCACCCCGATGACTTTGACAAGTCGGCATACGGCACTACCAGGTACGCGGGCTACGAAGGCAGCCGGGATTCGACGCCCTACGCCGCCGGCGAGGTCGATCCCCGTTTAGATTCAACGGCACGCGTCCTGGCGCTGGACCTCAACAGCGAAGCCGTGGCCTTTGACTTCAGCCACCTGGCCAGCCGGCGCGTCCTGAACCACGCCGTGGGCGGCCAGCCAGTCGTGGCCTTCTGGTCGCCGGGCGCCTTGTCCGTTCTGGATACGCTCCAGATTGCCGACTCACGCGACGTGGGGATGGCCGCCGCCCACGGCCGCGAAGTCGACGGCCGCCTGCTCACATTCGAGTTTGCCGACGGCGCTTTCCGCGATCACGAGACCGGCAGCGTCTGGAGCCTGAGCGGACGAGCTATGTCAGGTCCGCTGGCCGGCGCGCAGTTGCCGCCGCTCGTTCACAGCACGCCCTTCTGGTGGGCCTGGGCGGCTCACCATCCGGCGACGCGATTGGTGACGAACCCTACCTAAATCCGCGCCGGTCGGTTGCTAGCCTCTAGTCCTCGTTAATTCCCCGACCCCTCTACCTCATGGGTTTTCGTCGCGGACCTCCGTCGGGGCGGGCGGGCTTTAGTCCCCGCGAGTACCTCCGCGCCCTCAGCACCACCTTCGCCTACACCCCACGCGTGCTGGGCATGGTCTGGCAAACCAGCCCCGGACTCACCGCCGGGGTGGCCGCCATTACGGGAGTCCGGGCCCTCATTCCGGCGGCCACGATCTGGCTGACCAAGCTGGTGATCGACGCGGTCGTCGAGGCCATCGCCAACGGCGGGACCGATGCGTCGGTCAACCGCGTGGTCATGCTGGTGGTGCTGCAATTGGCCCTGGCCCTGGCGGCCACCGCGCTCGACCACGGCGGCAGCGCGCTGCGGGCCATGCTGGGCGACCGCTTCTCCAACCGCATCAACATCATGATCCTGGAGAAGGCCGAGACCCTGGACCTGGCCTACTTCGAGGACTCGACCTTCTACGACATGCTGGAACGCGCCCGCCGCGAAGCCAACATGCGCCCCACCGGCCTGGTCACCAACGCTTTTTCGCTGGCCGGCAGCCTCATCCAGCTCATTTCGATCGCCGCTCTGCTGGCCTCGCTGGCCTGGTGGATTCTCATCGTGGTGGCGGTCACGTCCGTCCCCTACCTGGGCGCGGACATGTGGTTCGCCCGGCTCAGTCACCGCATGCAGTGGCGGCGAGCCCCGGACGCCCGCCGGCTCTGGTACCTCGGCTACGTGATGACCTCGGACGAGACGGTCAAGGAAGTCCGGCTCTTCGACCTTGGCGGCTACCTCCTGGACCAGTACCGCCGCACCTTCGCCCGCTTCTACCGCGAGAACCGCAAGCTCACCATCTCCCGCGAAAGCGTCACCTTCGTGCTCGGCATCCTCTCGGCGGGCACCGCCTCCGGCCTCTACATCTTCGTGGCGCTGGCCACCATCGCCGGTCGGCTGACGCTGGGCGACCTCACGCTCTATCACCAGGCGCTGGTCCAAACCCAGGACCGCCTGCGAATGATCTTCGCCAGCGTCAACTCGATGTACGAGGCCAACCTGTTCCTCACCAACCTCTTTGATTTCCTGGCCTTCGAGCCGGACATTCGCCCCGATCCCGGCCGCCGCGCTGTGCCGAGGCCGATCAAAGACGGGATCGAACTCCGCGATGTCAACTTCGCCTATCCGGGCGTTCGCGAGCCGGTGCTGCGCGGCATCAATCTGAAAGTGAACTCCGGCGAGACCATTGCCCTGGTCGGCGCCAACGGCGCGGGCAAGACCACCATCGTCAAGCTGCTGACCCGGCTGTACGACCCATCCGCCGGCCGCGTTTTGATCGACGGGCGCGACATGCGCGTCTACGACGTGGCCAGCATTCGCAGCCAGATCGGCGCAATCTTCCAGGACTTCGTGCGCTACCACGCCACCGCCGGCGACAACATCGGCTACGGCAACCTGCCGCTGAAGGACACGCCCGGGCTGGTCGAGTCCGCCGCGAAGCGCAGCGGCGCCGCCGAGGCTATCGAGGGCCTGCCCCGCACCTACGACACCACCCTGGGCCGCTGGTGGGGCGACGGCACCGAACTCTCAGGCGGCGAGTGGCAGAAGATCGCCCTGGCCCGCGGCTACATGCGCGACGCGCAGCTCCTGATCCTGGACGAACCCACCTCATCCCTCGACGCCCGCTCCGAGTACGAGGTCTTCCAACGCTTCAAGGAACTCGTCGCCGGACGCATGGCCGTGCTGATCTCGCACCGCTTTTCCACTGTGCGCATGGCCGACCGCATCTACGTGATCGAGGATGGCCGCGTCTCCGAGCACGGCACCCACGAGGAACTCATCGCCCTCGACGGCACCTACGCCACCTGGTTCGGCATGCAGGCGTCGGCCTACCAATAGCCAGCCGGGGCCGCGGCCCGTACGATCGCAGCCAGAACTTCTGTGGGAGGCATGCAATGTCTGAAACAGCAACGTTGAAGGTCGGCGACGAGGCCCCCGACTTCGAGCTTCCGTCGAAACCGAGGGGCGAGGAACCGTTCAAGCTGAGCGACCATCGCGGGTCGACGGTCGTAATCAACTTCGTGCCGGCGGCGTTCTCGCCGACCTGCAGCAACCAACTCCCCATCATCGAGGAGAAGCTGGCCGGGCTCGCCGACACGGTGACGGTCGCGATCTCCACGGACAACGGGTGGTCGCAACAGGCCTGGGCCGAGCAGTCTGGGATCAGCTATCCGGTCCTCAGTGACTTCAACCCCCTCGGGGCCACGGCCAGCGCCTACGGCGTGCTGCTGGAAGGCATGAACATCGCCAACCGCGTGGTCATCGTGGTCGACCCGGATGGCAAGGTCGCCCACATCGAGACGGCTCCGGACGTACCGGAACTGCCCGACTACGACCCCGTCATGGCCTGCCTCTCGGGCTAAGCCCCAGGGGCGTCAGCTTCCGTTGACCGGCCCGCCGCGGCCGGCCGCGGCCTACCTGGAGCTCGGCTTCGGCAGGAACGGGATCAGCGAGTTGGCCAGCGCGGAGATGTTCCGGCTCTGTACCCATACGGTGCCCATGCCGCGGAACTTCATCACCAGGCCCTCGCCGCCGCCGATCAGCGAGCGGATGCCGCCCACCTTGCCGATGCTGTAGTCCACGCCTTCGGTGAACGCCACCATGTGCCCGGTGTCCACCACAAGCTCGGAGCCGTGCGTGATCTCCAGTTCCTTGACCGCGCCGTAGGAGTCGAACCAGATCGTGCCGCCGCCGCTGTCGGCATAAGCCCGCAGCAGGAACAGCCCCTCGCCGCTGAACAAGCCGCGCCCACCGGAAAAGCTGGTGTCCAACTCCACGTCGCCGCTGGAGGCCAGGAAGGATCCCGACTGGACGATGAGGCTCTCGCCCCCGCGCAGTTCATGGCCCACGATGTCGCCGGGCACCGGCGGGGCGAGACTCACCCAGCCGTTGCCGGGACCGTGGCAGGTAAAGGTGTTCACGAAGAACGACTCCCCGCCGACCATGCGCTTAATGCCGCCGAAAATGCCGCCGCTGCCCATGCCGGTGGTCATTTCCACGTCCTGCTGCGCCACCATGGCCCCCGGCTCCGCCTTCACCGACTCCCCGCTGGACAGCTCCAGCGTCAGCATCGTGTAGGCCGGGTTGTACTCGATCTCGGTCCGCATACATGAATCTCCAGGTTCACTCACTACAGCCAGTGTAGGCGCGGGAGTCAGCCCCACGACCGACTGACAGCCCCCCATCCGTGCGTAACAATCAACCCAGCTTTGTGTCGCATCCCCAGAAGAGGTCTCCCTTGCAGTTCCCCAACCCCGTTCGGCAGAAAATCCAGGCCGGCCAGCCCTCGTACGGTTCGTTCCTGAACCTGGTCTCGCCCATCGCCGCCGAGGCGCTCGTCGTGGCCGGCTACGAGTGGCTGGCCGTGGACGTGGAGCACGCCCAGTGGGACATCGGCACCACCACCGAGGCCTTCCGCGCCATCGAGTCCCGCGGCGGCATCCCCATGGCCCGCGTGGAGTCGCACGACCCGGTGGTCCTGGCCCGCACGCTGGACGCCGGCGCCATGGGCGTGATCGTTCCCCACGTCAGCACGGTCGCGCAGGCCGAGGCCATCGCCGACGCCTGCCGCTATCCGCCCGTCGGACACCGCTCCGCCGGCTCCGGCCGCGCCACCATCGACATGGCCGACCGCGACCGCATCAACGACGAGCTCCTGGTCTGCCCGCAGATCGAGGACATGGAAGGCGTCAACAACATCGAGGCCATCATGGCCGTGGACGGCATTGACGTGGCCTTCATCGGGCCGAACGACTTGGCCATCTCCATGGGCCTCAACACGTCCGAGGCGTTTGTGGACGCCGACCACGTGGCCGCCATCGACGCGATCCTGGCCGGCGCCCAGGCCAACGGCAAGCCCGCCGGCACGCCAATCTCGGACGTGGCCAAGGCCCGTGAACTGGTCCAGCAGGGCTTCACCCTGATCGACTTCGGCAATGACCTGCGCATGCTCACCACCGCCGCCAGCGACGCCCTGGCCGGCATGAAGGCCTGACGCCGGCGGCCATGAACTACGTAACCACCGACAAGGTCGCCGTGATGGGCGCGGCCGGCGCCGTGGGATCCAACATCGTCCAGTCGTTGCTGGCCACCGGCGCCGCCAACCGCATCGCCATGTTCGACCCCTTTGGGCCGGGCCTGGAGGGCGCGGCGGCCGAGATTCATCACTGCGGCTTCCCAGGCGCCGAGGTCACCTGGACCACCGACGCCGCCGAAGCCCTGACTGACGCGGCCTTCGTGCTCAGCTCCGGCGGCGCGCCGCGTCGCGAGGGCATGACGCGCGAGGACCTGCTGCGCGGCAACGCCGAAATCGCCGCCCAACTGGGCCGCGACATCGCCGCCAACGCGCCGGACGCAAAACTGGTCGTGATCGTCTTCAACCCGGCCGACGTGACCGGGCTGGTCACCCTGGTGCATTCCGGCCTGCCCGCTTCGCGCGTCAGCACGCTGGCCGGCCTGGACAGCACCCGCCTGCAGACGCGCCTGGGCGAGCATTTTGGTGTCTCCCAGTCACGCGTCACCGGCTGCCGCACCTACGGCGGCCACGGCCAGGAGATGGCGCTGTTCAAGGGCGAAACGCGCATTGACGGCGTCCTGCTGAACGACGTCATCGCGGGCGCCGCCACGGTGAACGGGATTGGCCTGGACGCCGACGGCTGGGCCGGCATCCGCCAGGACGTGCTGGATGGCGGCTCGCGCATCATCAAGCTGCGCGGACGCTCATCCTTCCAGTCGCCCGGCCACCAGACGGCCATGATGGTGCACGCCGCCGCCGGCGGGTCGACCTTCGAGTGGCCCTGCGGTGCCTACCTGACCGGCGAGCCCTATGCGCACGTGATGATGGCCATGCCCGCGGAGCTCGGGCCGGACGGCGTTAGCTGGTCCATGCCGCAGGGCGACGATGCCGAACTGGCCGAACTCGACGCCGCCTACGCCCACCTGCAGGCGCTGCGCGACGAGACCATCGAGATGGGCATCATCCCGCCCGTCGCCGGGTGGTCCTCCGTCAACCCAAACCTGGCCTGACCTCGGCTAGCTGAGAATCCGCAGCACCTCTTCGGGCATCAGCCGCCCGACGTTGGTGGCGCTGTACACGGCGTGCTCTACTCGGCGGTCCGCGTCCAGCACGAACGCGCTGGCTTGGTGCGACTGCCGATCCTCGTTCCGGTACGCCCCCAGCGCGTCCACCGAGTCCGGGTAGGCAAGCTCGCCCACCAGCGGCACGTCCACTTGCAACCGCTCGCGCGTTGCCGCAGCGTCCGCGGCCGAGTCGACCGACAGCCCCACGACCTGCACGCCCAGCGCGGTAAAGGCGTCCAGCACGTAGCTATAGGCGACCAACTGTCGCCGGCAATGCGATCACCAGTGACCGCGGTAGAACAGCAGCACCGCCGGTCCGGCGTCCAGGTCGTCCGGTATGCGGGCCGGTCGGCCGTCGTCCCAGCGTCCCGTCAGTTCGGGGAATCGGTCGCCCACGTTCAGTCGCGTCATGCCGGTCATCCTCTCCAGCGCGGCACCCGCAGCGTGGCGGTTCACCAATCGCCGGTCAACCCCCGCCCGCCTCGGCCATTACTCTTCCCGTGGTCGCTCCGGTCTGCCAGAATCGGACAACCCGTGAAGCCTCTATGAGTGAACCCCATGACAACTGACCAGCCCGCCATCACCGCCTACCTGAAGCCCGTCTGCGGCTGGAGCGCCGGCGTCCGCGCCGTGTTCGACAAGTACAGCCTCGACTACGAGGACAAGGACATCATCAACGACGCGACCAACTACTACGAGATGGTCGCCAGGAGCGGCCAGCCGCTCTCACCCTGCGTGGTCGTGGACGGCCGGATGCTGGCGGACGTCAGCGGTGAGGAAGTCGAAGCCTGGCTGGCCTCCAAGGGCTACATCCAGCAAAACAACCTCCCCACCCCCGTCCCCATCGACCAGGCCTGCGCCGACGAACTCCACGCCGCCAGCGTCACCTTCGAGGAGTAGCCCGAACGCCTGGACCGGGCAGCCGTCGGAAGCCGGGTCAGGCTGATTTATATAATCCGGGTTATGCATTCGCCGACTAGCGGCGAGGAGGCAGCGCCATGAGCAGGCTGCTGATCACCTTGCAGCCGTCTGTGTTGCAGTGGGCGCGTGAGCGGGCAAGCCTGGACGTTGACGTGCTTGCCCGCAAGGTTGGCGTACGGCCAGAACGCGTGGCCGAATGGGAAGCCTCGGGCACGATCACGGTTGCGCAAGCCGACAAGGTCGCGCATCACACCCACACTCCAGCGGGTTATCTGTATTTGGACGAGCCGCCCGAGGATCGTTTGCCAATCTCCGACTTTCGGACCCGCAGCGGCGACGCACTTGAGCGGCCGAGTCCTGATCTCCTGGAGACCGTCTACCTCATGCAGCGCCGTCAGGCCTGGATGCACGACGACCTCGCGGAGGAAGAGAGTGACCCGCTGGACTTTGTGGGAGCCTTTAGTCTGGACTCTCGGCCTGAGCGCGTAGCTACGGCGATGCGCGATGCACTGCAGTTGAGCGACGGATGGGCAGCGGCCGAGGGCACTTGGTCAGATGCCTTGAGACGGCTTCGGGATCGAATCGAAGATGCCGGCGTACTTGTCGTGTTCAATGGAATCGTTGGAAACAATACGCGGCGCAAACTCGACCCAAACGAATTTCAGGGCTTTGCCCTTGTCGACGAATATGCTCCTCTGGTGTTTGTTAACAGCGCTGATTTCAAGGCCGCGCAGATATTTACTCTGGCCCACGAATTGGCGCATATCTTTATTGGATCGGATGGAGTCTCTCGGTTCGAGGCACTGCAGCCTCCGTCGGACGAGACTGAGAACTTCTGCAATAGCGCGGCTGCCGAGTTTCTGGTGCCGGCGGCAGAGCTAAGTGAATTCTGGAGTGACGCTAGACGAGCGCGGGATCCATATCAGTCCATTGCGCGTCACTTCAAAGTAAGTTCACTTGTCGCCGCACGTCGTGCCCTCGATTCTGAGTTGATCAGCCGGCGGATGTTCTTCGACTTCTACTCAGACTATAGGGATGATGAACTCCGCAGTATTCGGCGTGGCGAGTCTGGCGGCGGGAACTTCTGGAGCACTCAGCGATGGCGTATTGGTCCGCGATTTGGCACCGCCGTTGCTCGCGCCGTCAAGGAGGGTCGCCTGCCGTATCGTGAGGCATATGGCCTTACGGGCATTCGTGGCGAGACCTTTGAGCGCATGCCTGAGAAGATGGGCCTGCCAATTTAGTGATCGCGAGTTCATCGGCGCGCGAGCCGAGAATCTATGTTCTCGATACGAACGTGTTCGTGACAGCCTTTCGCCAGTACTATGCGCCGGACCTCTGTCCGGGGTTCTGGGAGAGTCTTACGCATTATGCCCACCAGGGAAGAGTATCGAGTATCGATAGAGTTCGTGCGGAACTTCTTTATCCTGCTGGATTAGTCGAGTGGGCTGATCAGGTCGCTGGCGTGATGTTCTTCTCTACTGCTGAACGAGACGTTGTACAAACTTTCTCGGAGATGCAGCAGTGGGTCCGGCAGCGACAACAGTTCTCGCAGGCTGCTGAGGATGAGTTTGCTCGCGTAGCTGACGGATGGATTGCAGCTTACGGAAAAGTCCATAGCGCGATTGTAGTTACTCATGAAACTCTTCGGCTAGAGTCAAAGAACAGAGTGCCCCTGCCGAACGTCTGTAAGCAGTTCGGAATCCAGTACCAGGACATTTACACTGTGTTGCGTGAGCTTGATATTAGGTTCGACTGGCGTTGATAGCTTGGATCGAACACGAATGTCGCGCAAAGTGAGTGTGGCACTGGCTAATTTCGCCATGATGCGTTGGAAACTACGATCCTGACCGGGACGAGTGTGACCTAACCGCGCAACTCCGCGCCCAACCGGTGCTGCAAGGCCCGCACTACGCGGTTGTGGGCCCGGTCGGCCTGCTTATCCGTCAGCGTCCGGTCCGGTGCGGCGTAGCTGAGGGCGTAGGCGAGGCTGCGTTTGCCCGGGGGGATCTGTTCGCCTCGGTACTCGTCGAAGAGGCGGGCCGACTGCAGCAGCGGGCGGCCGGCGCGCAGAATGGCGTCGTAGACATCGGCCTGCGTCACTTCGGCGTCCACCACGATCGCAAGGTCGCGCAGGGCTGATGGGTACTCCGACCAGGCGCTGAAGGCCGGCGGGCCGGCGGAGGCCGCGCGTACGGCGGGCATGTCTACCAGCAGCGCCCAGGTGCGCTCGTCCAGATCGAAAGCCTCGGCCACCTCGGCGTCTACCTCGCCATAGGCGGCCAGGAGGCGGCCCTGGTAGGAAACGGCGGCAGAGGCGCCGGACGCGAAAGTCGGGTGCTGAAGGTCGTCGTGGCTCGTCGCGTTGGCAGGCACGCCTGAGCGCGACAGCAGTTCATCCACCACGCCGCGCACGAACGGCAGTTCAACGGTGCCGGTTTCGTTCCATCGGTCCGCGCTGACCCGCTCGCCGATCACGGCGGTCAGGAAGTTCGGTTCCTCCGGCAGGTCGCCGTCGCGCGCCAGGAAGGAGGGCTGGTAGTCGAACAGCAGCAGATCGCGGTCGGAGTGCCGACGGTTCGCTCGCAGGGTTTCCAGCATGGTGCCCAGGCCCGTCAGTCGCAGGGCGTTTTCTTCCATCGAGAGCGGGTTGCGCAGTCGCAGAGGCTCGCGGTCCAGCGGCAGCAGCCGGTCGGTTAGTGAGCGTCCGGCATCGTTCATCGACGACTCCCGCACCGCCGCCCACGTGTCCGTGTCGCCCAGCGGCGTCTCCGGCGAAGCGTCCAACAGGTCCGGCGGCAGCAGCCGTGCCATGCGCGCTTCGCTGGTCAGCGCGTAGGTCACGCACTCGGCGAATCCCAGGCCCGCCATGATGTCGCGCGCTTCGTCGTCGCGTTCGTCAAGCTCACCCGGCGCCAGGTCCATCACCTGCCCGGTGGGCAGCGTGTCGGGGATGCGCTCGTAGCCGACCAGGCGGGCCACTTCCTCAACCACGTCCGCCGGCGCGGTCACGTCGCGACGCCAGAACGGTGGGGTCACGCGCAGCTCGTCGCCGTCCTCATCCAACCCGAACTCCAGCAAGCTGAGCGCCTGCCGGACCTCGCTGCGGTCGTAGGCCACGCCCATCAGCCGCTCGATCCGATCGAACGCCAGCGAAACCGGCGCCGGATCCGACGGCTCGGGGTAGGCATCGGCGGTCAGGAACTCGCCCTGGCCGGCCCCGATCTCCTCGATCAGCTGCACGCAGCGCCGCAGCGCCAGCACCGTCAACTCGGGTGGCAGGCCTTTCTCGAAGCGTCGCGACGCCTCGCTCCGCAGGTTCAGGCGATGCGCCGTGCGCCGAATACTGACCGGGTCGAAGGTGGCCGATTCCAGCAGGACGGTGGACGTCCTGTCCGTGACCTCGGTATCCAGGCCGCCCATAACCCCGGCCAGCGCCACCGGCCCCTCGGAGTCCACGATGCACAGCGTTTCCGGCGTCAGCTCGCGGTCCTGACCGTCCAGCGTCACCAGGCGCTCGCCCGGCCGCGGCGTGCGAACGCCGATGAATCCGCCACGCACCGTGTCCCAGTCGAAGGCGTGCAGCGGCTGCCCGAGTTCCAGCATCACGTAGTTGGTGGCATCCACGATCGTGCTGATCGGACGCACACCAGCCTGTTCCAGCCGGTCCCGCATCCAGGCCGGCGACTCGCCGACCGTCACGTCATGCACGAGGGCGGCCGAATACCGCGCGCAGAGCGACGGATCGTCGATCTGCAGTTGAACCGGCTGGCTCGGTCCATCCTCTCCCGCGCGGTCGTCAGGAACCGGCGAGCGCACCTGCGTTCCGTACAGCGCCGCCGCCTCGCGGGCGATGCCCAGCACCGACAGCGCGTCCGGGCGATTGGCCTTCAGTTCGAACTCCAGCACCTCACCGCCCAGCGCCTCCGCCAGCGGCCGGCCCAGCGGCGCGTTGGGATCCAGGACCAGAATGCCCTCGTGGTCGTCGCTGATGCCCAGTTCCTTCGTGGAGCACAACATGCCGCGCGAGACCACGCCCCGGATCCGGGTCGGCTTCAGTTCCTTCAGCACCGGCTCGTCGGCGTAGGGGTCCCAGAGCCGCGAGCCTGAGGGGGCGAAGGCTATTCGGTCGCCAACCTTGAAATTCCAGGCCCCGCAGACCACCTGGATTTCCTCGCTGCCCGTGTTCACGGTCGGCAGATTCAGGCGGTCGGCGTTGGGGTGCGGGTCGATACGTACGACTTCGCCCACCACGATGCGGTCCCAGTGCTCACCGGCGCGGTGGATCGCTCCGACCTCGAAACCCGCATTGGTCAGGCGCGTGGCCACGTCGTCGACGGACGCCTCGATCCCCGTCAACTCGCACAGCCACTCGAAGGGAACCCGCATGGCTCAGCGCAACTGCCGCAGGAACCGCAGGTCGTTGCGGTAAAAGGACCGGATGTCGGTCACGCCGTACTTGAGCATCGCGATGCGCTCCACGCCCATCCCGAAGGCGAAGCCCTGGTACACGTCCGGGTCGTAGCCCACGTCGGCCAGCACCTTCGGATGGACCATGCCGGAACCCAGGATCTCGATCCAGCCGGTCCCGCCGCAGACCGGGCAGCCGTCGCCGTTGCAGGCGTGGCAGGACATCTCGGCTTCGGCGCTTGGTTCGGTGAACGGGAAGTAGCTGGCCCGAATCCGCAGTTCGCGGTCGGGGCCGAACATCGCGCGCACGAAGTAGGTCAGCGTCCCACGCAGGTCGGCCATCGTGATGTGCCTGTCGATAGCCAAGCCCTCCACCTGCATGAACTCGGCTTCGTGCGAGGCGTCGCGGTCCTCGTAGCGGTAGACCTTGCCGGGCACGATCACCCGCACCGGCGGCTGGATTTGTTCCATTACTCGCGCTTGCACCGGTGAGGTATGGGTTCGCAGCAGCAACTCGCCCGGCCGGGCCTTGTCGTCGATGTGGAACGTGTCCCACATGTCCCGCGCCGGGTGGTCGGCCGGAATGTTTAGCAGTTCGAAGTTGTAGCGGTCCCACTCCACTTCGGGGCCGCTGACGGCTCGAAAGCCCAGCGGCGCCAGCACGCGGCGAATCTCCCGCAGGGTTCGCGTCAGCGGATGCAGGCTGCCCAGGCGCACCGGGTAGCCGGGCATGGTCACGTCCAGCTGTGCGCCGTCAGCGCCGCGACGTAGTTCGGCCTGGCGAGCCTCAAAGGCCTCTTCCAGCGCGCGTCGTGCGGCGTTGGCCGCCTGGCCGGCTTCGCGCCGCTCCTCGCGCGGCAGGCTGCCGACCGAACGCAGCAACCCGGTCAGTTCGCTGCGACGCCCCAGGTGCGTCACACGCCACTGCTCGAGCGCCGCGTCGTCCGCGGCGGCGGACAGTTCCGCGCGCGCGGAGGCCAGCAGGGCGTCAAGTCGCTCTTGCACCGTCGGGTCAACTCTGGGGGAGTGCCGCGCGTTGTCGCGCGGTCTCGAACAGGATAACGGCGGCCGCGGCCCCCGCGTTCAGCGACTCCACGCCATGGAGCATCGGTACGCCCACGACTTCCTGGCAGGCGGCTCGCCAGGCGTCGGACACGCCGCGCGTCTCCGCGCCCACCACCAGTCCGCAAGGGCCGGTCCAGTCAATATCGTGATAGCCGCGCTCGGCATCGGCCGCCGCGGCGTAGAAGGCAACGTCATCCGCCAGCGGCTTCAGGTCCGCCGGGGTGGCCGCGTCTCGAATTGGCACTCGGAAGTGCGCGCCCACCCCGGCCCGCAGAGCCTTGGGTCCGAAGGGGTCGGCGCTCCCCCGCGTGCGAACGATCAGCGTCGCTCCGGCGGCCGCGCCCGATCTGACCAGCGTCCCGACGTTCCCCGGGTCCTGCACGCCGTCGATCACCAGGACCAGCGGCGTGCCGTCGATTTCAGCCACCTGCGGTCGGCGGCCGACGGCTACGATGGCTTGGCGCGAGGCGCTGTCCGCAGCCGCCGCCAGCACGTGCGGCGCGGCCGTGAGTACCCGCGCCCCGGCCTCCGCCGCCGCGTCTGCTGCCTGCTTGATGTCGGGTTTGGGGTAGTCCGCAACCAGGACGGTCTGGAGAACGCCGGCTTGGGCGGCTTCCATCACCAGGCGCGGACCTTCCAGCAGAATCAGCCCGTCGCGCTGCCGAACCGACGCTCGATGCAAGCGGCGCGCCAGCGCCACCTGCGGATTCCGAACGCTGGTAATCATGGCGGGAGCGGCCCCGCGCCGGGACTACGCCGCCCTAGGCCGCGGCTCGGGCGGTGTCGGCCAGAGCTTCGAAGGCCGCCGGTTCGTTGGCCGCCAGGTCCGCCAGTGCCTTCCGGTCCAGCGTGACGTTCGCGGCCTGCAAGCCACGGATGAACGTGCTGTAGGTCAGGCCGTGCAGGCGGGCGCCGGCGTTGATTCGCATGATCCAGAGGCGCCGCATCTGTCGTTTGCGCGTGCGCCGGTCGCGGTAGGCGTACTGCCGCGCGTGCATCAGGTCTTCGTTCGCCGCCCGGAAGTGCCGGCTGCGCGCGCCGCGATGGCCCCGCACAGCCTTCAGCACCTTGCGATGACGGCGGCGTTTGGTCACGCCACGCTTAACGCGAGCCATTGGTCTGCCTCAGTTCGACGCCAGCAGGCGTTCCGCCTGCCGTCGCTGCCCCGGCGGCAGCGAGTGTTCGCGATTCTTCGCCCGACGAGCGCGACGGCTCTTGCGCCGCCGGTAGGGGCCGGCCCACGACTTGGAAGACGTGATTTTGCCGCGCCGCGTGCGCCGCAAACGCTTGGCGGCAGCTTTTCGGGTTTTGAGTTTTGGCATTGGGGACAAAAAGGACGCGACGCTCGGAACGGCGTTGCGCTTACGCAGAGCTTAACACAGGTTGGCGGGGAACCGGTCGCCCGGGCTGATTCTGTTGCCAGCCCCGGCGCGCGCTGCTTAGGCTGAACAAGCCCTTTTCCGCTTGCCGCCCTGTCGAGGAGCCGGCGCGGAGCTAGTCACCACTCGGCCGCTGCATGCGAATCGCGGTTCTCACGGACGTACACGCCAACCTGACGGCCTTGCGCGCAGTAATGGACGACATCCACGCGCAGGGTCCATTCCAGCTCGTCGTCTCCGCCGGCGATCAACTCCTTGGCGGTCCGCGCCCGCTGGAAGTGTGGGACACGTTGGAAGCTGCTGGCGTCACGCTGCTGATGGGCGACACCGAACGCGATCTGGCGCTCGGTTCGTTCAAGGCCGTGCCCGGCCGTGGACTGCGCCGCGACCTCATCCTGGCCGTCTTCGACTGGACGGTGAAACTGCTGCCGCCCGACCTGCGCGAACGCGCGGCTGCCCTGCCCAGGCACCTGCGGTTTCAGGTTGACAACGGGCCCGAATTACTGATCGCGCACGCCAACGGCATCAACCTGCACGAGTTCGTCTGGGCGGATACGCCGCCGGCGGAGCTTGAACGCCTGATCGGCCCGAACCCGCCTGCCTTGATGGTCGTGGGACACATCCACGCCCCGCTCGAGCTCGAATACAAGAACACCACTATCCTGCGCCCTGGCAGCGTCGGTCTGAAATATGAACCGCACTGGGCCGCCGTGGCCCACTGGGCCGAAGTCTGGTGGGACGGCGAGCGTCGTGAATGGGCCTACCGTCTGCGCGAGGTCAGCTGGAATCACCGACTGGAAATCGAAGCCGGTCGCGCCGTCAACTATCCCGGCGTCCGCATCCTGCCGGGCTACGAAGCCGGCTGAACGAGGCAGGCCACGCCCGACGTTCAGCTTGGGTGTGTCAGCAATACTTGCTTCTCCGAGGAAATCAACGTCCACCTTCGACACCGATCGCGCACTCTTGGACCGAGGTCCTTAGGATTCGCTGATGTACGCTCATCGATGAGAGCGATCCTGTTGATACCGACGCAAGGTGAGCTAAAGCCGTGCGTCTGGCATCGGAGAGTTGAGTTGTGACGCTGGCTTATGGAGACAAGCGGGCGAAGACCCGGGTCCCGCACGTCGACCGGGTAACGCTCGACGAGCGACTGGACGATCTCAGCCGGCGAGGCGCCCTCGTTCCTGCCTCTGCGCCAGGGCGCCGTTTACGGGCTGCAGAAGCGCGGTCGGGCGCCCTTGAGCGCTTTCTCGCCGAGAGAGGCCGCTGAGCACCGCCTACGTCGACACATCCGCTCTGGTCGCGGTGGCCTTCGACGAATCCGAAGGCGCGGCTGTCGCCGGCCGGCTGCATGGCTATTCGCGCTTGCTGTCCGCGAACCTGCTGGAAGCCGAGTTGCGAGCGGTCTTTGCCAGGGAGGGACTTGGCTTTCAGCCCGATCTCGTCGCACCGATTGAGTGGGTGCTGCCGGACCGGCCGCTGGCGACGGAACTGGCCACCACTCTGGAGGCCGGATATCTCCGCGGAGCCGACCTCTGGCACGTCGCCACAGCCTTGTACGTTGCTCCGCATCCGGACCAGCTCGTATTCGTGACCCTCGACGACCGTCAGCGAAGGGTCGCGGCTGATGTCGGATTCCAGACGTAGCCACCACGTTGCGACGAAGGGAAAGGCGTTCCTCGGTAGGAGGGTCCGTCTGAGTCATTGCCCGCGAGTCATACGTCCGTGCCCAGTAGCCTGTGCCCACTACACTTGAAGGCCTGCAACAACGAGGCTCCCCGTGGCAACCACAACCCCCGATCAGGTCCGAGACCAGCTACGTTCCGTCATCGACCCGGAAATCGGCATCAACATCGTCGACCTGGGCCTCATCTATGAGGTCGATGTCGTCCCTTACGTTGCCGGCGAAGGCGAACCTGAGGCCGCCGCCGGCGACGAGCGCGCCACCGTCACCATGACGCTTACGACTCCCGGCTGTCCGGCCGGTCCCTACATCCTCCAGCAGGTCAAGCAGGAAGCGGAGTCGCTGGACCACGTCCGCAAGGCCGAGATCGACCTCACCTTCAACCCCATGTGGAACGAAGAGATGATGAGCGAGGACGTGCGCTGGATCCTCGGCCGCTAGCTCCAGCTGCCCGATTCACCCTTGATGCGCCCGCCGGCAAAAATCCGGCGCCGGTCGCTCCTGGCCGTCGCGGCGCTCGCCCCCGCTAGCGCCGCCCTCGCCGGCTGCGGCTTCGCCGGCGTCAGCCGGCGCGATCCCACCGGCGCGCCCTTCATGCATGGCCTCACTCTTGCTGGCCTGTCCCAGACCGACTTCGCTGAGCAGCGAGCCGTGCGGCTGATTGAGTCATCCGTGGCAACCGGCGCGGACTGGGTATCGATTGCTCCCGGCTGGTATCAGGCAACCAGCGACGCATCCCAGATCCGCCCAGATTCCGTGCGGACACCCCCGGACGACGACATCCGGCGGCTGATCGATCGGGCGCACGCCGCAGACCTCCGCGTCATGCTCAAGCCATTCGTCGACAGCGACGACGGGATGTGGCGCGGCGACATTCGGCCCGCGGACCTCGGGGCCTGGTTTGCCGGCTTCGCGTCTATGACGCACCACTATGCCGATCTGGCCACCCAAGCCGACGCCGACTTGCTCTGCCTCGGTACCGACCTGGGATTTTCCGAGGCCGCGCAGGCCGACGACTGGCGCCGGCTGATCGCGGGCGTCAGAGAGCGCTTCGGCGGGCCGCTCACCTACGCGGCCGGCCACGCACCCTCGGCCGGTCTGGGCGGCTTTGCCAACGTGCCCTTCTGGGATGACCTGGACTTCATCGGCATCAACGCCTACTTCCCGCTGGCCGACCGCCTCATCAGCCACGCCCAACTTGCCGACGCCTGGAACGTCTGGCTGGAAGAGATCGAGACCTGGCGCGCGGACCGAGGGCTTGACCGCCCGATCATCTTCACCGAGCTTGGCTACCGCAGCGCCGCCACCGCCGCCGTCCAGCCGCGCGCCGCCGACCCGGTCAAGCCGCACGAAGTCGATCCCGATCTCCAGGCCAATCTCTACACCGCCTTCTTCGGCCTGCCCTACCGGCTCGAGTCGCTCCAAGGCGTCTTCTGGTGGCGCTGGAATCCCGACGCAACCGACGCCCACGACTCCACCTTCGCCCCCAACGGCAAACCCGCCGAGTCCGTCCTCCGCCGCGCCTACACCGCGCCCGCCCGCCGACCGTCCCACTCGGCTTCAGATCCATGACCAAGGCTCGCCCAGACCATCTCAGTGACTGGTCACGCCCGTGCGCCTGAGCTACACCAAGCTCTCCCTCTACGAGTTCTGTCCGTACGCCTACCGCTTCCGCTACATTGAGCGCATCCCCATCCCGTTCTCACCGCGGCTCACCGTGGGCGCCATCGTCCACTCGGTCCTGCACCGGGCCTTTGAGCGCCTCCGCGACGGCGTCCGCCTCACGCGCGCCGACCTGCACGAGCTCCACGCCGCCTACTGGCGCGACGCCCCGCGCCTGAACCGCGAGCGCTTCCCCGACATCTGGGATCGAGGCCACGAGCTCCTGGACGGCTTCTGGTCCGCCCGCGGCCACGCCCCCGGCCGTCCCGTCATGCTGGAACGCCGCTTCCGCCTCCGCCTGCGTCCCGACGACGCTCACACCGTTGAAGGCGTCATCGATCGAGTGGACCAGCGGCCCGACGGCCTCGAAGTCATCGACTACAAGAGCGGCAGCCGCCCGTCCGAACTACCGGGCCGCCTGCGCACCCAGCTCCACACCTACGCCCTTGCGCTCGAACGCGGCTTCAACAGTGCCGTCTCCAGGCTCACCGTCTACTACCTCACCGACAACCAGGGCATCTCCCAGTCACCCGACCCCGCCGTCGCCGACGACGTGCTCAACCGCTATCAGGCGCTGGCCACACGCATCGGTGCCGCCGACTTCACGCCGACCCCGGGCCAGCACTGCCGCTACTGCGACTACAACGACCGCTGTCAGTACCGCTGGACCGAAGACTCCGGCCGCGACGAACCGGCTGAAACGGCGTAACTGAGCGGTCCCAAAGCGACTTTGAGCTACCCGCTCAGCTTGCGAATCGAAGCCCGCGTTCCGCGTAGGCCAGCCGCCCGTTATTCGCGAACTGGCAGACGCCCGCCTCGCACTAACGGTCGAGAATGTACGCCTCAAACTCGTCGCGAAACGCCCGCACGGCCCCGCGCACCGGCTGGTGCGCAAACTGCCCCAGCCCGCAGAACGAGGCCATCATGCTCGCGCCCAGGTCTTCCAGTAGGTCCAGGTCGTCCATGCTGCCCTGCCCGTGCATGATTCGCTCCAGGATTTGCACAAGGTTGGGAGTGCCTTCGCGGCAGGGAATGCAGAACCCGCAACTCTCCTCCTCGAAGAACAGCGCGTCGCGGTACGCCGCGTCCACCATGCAGACCGTGTCGTCGTAGACCACGACCCCGCCGGTGCCCATGATCGTGCCAAGCGCGGCCATGGACCCCGGTTCCAGCGGCGCGTCCAGGTGCTCCGGACCCAGCGGCGCCGATGATGCGCCGCCCGGCTTGAAGCCCTTCAGCGGCCGTCCGTCCAGCACCCCGCCGCCATAGTCGTAGATCAACTCGCGTGCGGTGGTGCCTAGCGGCAACTCATGCACGCCCGGCTTGGCCACCCGGCCGGACAGGCAGTACATCTTGGTGCCGGCCGCTTCGCCATGGCCCAGGTTCTGGAACCACTCGGCCCCGTTCTCGATGATCGCCGGCGCCGCCGACAGCGTCTCCACGTTATTGATCGCCGTCGGCAACCCCCACACGCCCACGTTCGTGGGGAACGGCGGCTTGTACCGCGGGTTTCCGCGCTTGCCTTCAAGCGAATTGAAGAGCGCCGTCTCCTCGCCCACGATGTAGGCCCCCGCGCCGCGGCGAAACGTCACCTCGAAATCGAAGCCTTCCTTGCCCAGGATGTTCTGGCCCAGATACCCGGCTTCGTACGCCTCGCGGATCGCGGCCTGCGTGCGCTCGTGCGCCAGCCCGTACTCGCCGCGGATGTACACGTACCCCAGCGTGGCGTTGCACGCGTACGCCGCGATCAGCATCCCCTCCAGCATCAGGTGAGGATCCAACTCCAGCGAATACCGGTTCACGTACGTGCCCGGCTCGCTCTCGTCGCCGTTGATCACCACGTACCGTGGCGTCTTGGGGTCCGATCGCACGAATTGCCATTTCAGGCCCGTGGGGAAGAACGCCCCGCCGCGCCCGCTCAGCCCTGACGCCTTCACCACCTCCGAGACGTCCTCCGGCGACATCTCGTCGAGAACCTTCTTCAGCGCCTGGTACCCACCCGCCTTGCGGTAGCTCTCCAGCGTCCACGACTCCGGGTTGCCGAAGTTCTTGGTGAAGACGAGTTCCATCAGGCGTCTCGCGCGCGCAGGTCGGCCAGCAGACCGCAGGCCTTCTCCGCGTCGAGTGGACCGTGCTGCTCCAGGTTCACCATCACCGCCGGCTGAAGGTCGCACAGTCCCAGGCAGGAAACCGACTCGGTTTCAAACAGGCCGTCCTCGGTGACCTCGCCCACGCGCGTGCCCAGTGCCTCGTTGAAGGCATTCAGCACCGCCGGGGCCCCGGAGATGTGGCAGCTCAAGTCCCGGCACACCCGCAGCACGTACTTGGCCGAGGGCTTGCGGTGGAACATCGTGTAGAACGTCAGCACGCCAAAGACTTCGCTCTCTGGAAGGCTGAGTTCCTCGGCAATCATCGTCACGGCCTCTGGCGGCACGTACGAGAAAACCGCCTGCGCGGCGTAAAGCGCTTCCAGCGTGGCGCCCGGCTCATCCTTCAGCGCGGCCAGGCGCGCTCGCAGGTCATCCAGCTTGGCGTGGTCTCCGGGCGCAAGCGTCGAGCGACGCGGCGCACCAGCATGAATCGCCATTGGCCCTCCCGTGGCTAAGGGGCGAGCGTCGGCGGACGCCAAGATTCCCCTGAACGGCGCACGCCGGTAACAAGAAGCGGAGTCTACCACCGGCCCATTTCCGTCAATACCGCGTCCGACAAGCGGTCAGACGCGCTACGCTCGCCCACCTACCTCGCCGGAGAGCCGCCCATGGCGCTCACGCGGGAACAAGCCCGCGAACTCCGCAGCCTCATGCACAGCTGGACCCGAGCCTCGAACGACGTGGCCGAGCACCTGCGTGGCGTGTCGGTCAGTAGCGCCGGCCTTGATATGAAGGCGCTGCGGGCGGCCGTCGACCGTCGCTCCGAAATGGAGGAACTCCTGATGTCGTTCTGGTCTCGAACTACGGCGGCCTGACATGTCAACCCGTGTGGACACAAATCTTCCGTTCTCGGTGGGCGTGGTCAACAGCGAGATCTCCTCGGACGTCGACGTGGGCGTGGCCGTCGCCGCCGACCTGGGCATGTCCCAGATCGAAATCGAAGACTTCTGGGGCCGCGCGGCCTACGAGTGCGACGACGCCCTCGTCGAGCGCACCCGTGTCGCGGCTGAACGCGGTGGTCTCTACGTTTCCGCCGTCGGTACGCAGGCCTTCAAAGTCCTCATCCTGCCGCCCGGCGACGTCGGCGACGTGGCCTCGATTGACGGCTGGGACCACCACCGCCTCGAACTCGAAGGCGGCATCCGTGTCGCCCAGGCCCTTGGCTCGCCCTACGTCCGCATCTTCTCCTGCCGCCGTGACGACATGATCGGCATGGGCAATCCCAGCCCACGCCTGCCCAACGGCGGACCGCTCCCCGACGACAGGTTGGCCGGAATCGTTGCGGTATTGCGCGACGCCGGCGACCGCGCCGAATCCGCCGGCGTAACCCTCCTGGTCGAGAACGTCCGCAGCTGCTGGGGCAACACCGCCGTCAACACCGTGCGCATCCTGGAAGCCACCGATCATCCCCGCGTCAAGCTGAATTGGGATCCCTCCAACGACTTCGTATCCGGCGGCAACCCCTACCCGTCTGGCTACGACGTTGCCCGCCCCTGGACGCAGCACGTCCACATCAAGGACGCCCGCGTGGTTGATCACGCGACCGGCCTGATCGCCTGGGAGTGCATTGGCCGCGGCGAAGTCGACTTCGTCGGCCAGCTCCGCGCCCTGATTGACGAAGGCTTCGCGGGTGCGGTCAACCTTGAAACCCACTGGCATCCGGAGGACCGCAGCAAGGAAGCGAACTCGCGCGAGTCCTTCGCCGGCATGCTGGCGGCGCTCAAGCTCGCTCAACGCGACGGTGCCTGATCCGCCGGTCACCGACGCCGAGATCGCCGCCGGCCACGCCGCCGTCGGCTACGTCAACGGCCTGATCCAGGGCGCCGCCGGCCCGACCACCCAGCGCACGCTGGAGCAGTCCATTCAGGCCGGCGAACGCCGCCTGGCCCGCTTCCGCCGTTTCCTCGACAGCCTCGGCAACCCGCAGGACGGTCTCCGCTGCGTCCACGTCGGCGGCACGTCCGGCAAAGGCTCCGTCGCCGCCAAGCTGGCGGCCGGTCTGTCCGCCTCCGGCCTCCGCACCGGTCTGCACTGCACCCCCTACCTGCAGACCGCCCTGGAAAAGTTCGTCTGCGACGGCCAACTGGCCCGGCCCTCGGATCTGGTTGACCTCGTGGATTGGATACGCCCGCACGTCGATCGCTTCGCGTCCACCGATCCCGACGGCCAGCCCACCTACGGCATGGTCTGGGTGGCGCTCACGTTGGAGTACTTCGCGCGCGCCCGGGTCGACATCGCCGTCATGGAAGTCGGCGCCGGCGGTCGCTTTGATCTGTCCAACGTCGTCCAGCCCGACGTGGCCATCATTACCAGCGTGGGGCGCGACCACCTCAAGAGCCTCGGCGGCACGCTCGAATCCGTGGCCTGGCACAAGGCCGGCATCTTCAAGCCCGGTGCAATCGCGATGTGCGGCCCGCTGCCGCCTGAGGCCCGGCCACCCGTGCGCGAGGCCGCCGCCGCCATTGGCCAGCCGCTGCGTGAGGTTCCGCTGGACGACACCGACTTCCGTTCGCGCAACACCCGCCTCGCCGAGGCCGCCCTTGAAGTTCTGGGCGCTTCGGGCTCAACGCTCTCGCCCGAGGTCAGGCAGGCGGTTGCCCGGGGCCGCCTCGCCGGCCGCTTCGAACGCATGTCCGGCCGACCCGCCGTGTACCTGGACGGCGCCCACAACGGTGACAAGGCCCGCGCCCTCGGCCAGGTGATGGCCGGCGCCGGCCTGTCCCGCCCCCGTATCGGCCTTATCGGCATGGTCGGCTACCGTGCCGCCTCGGAGGTCCTGCCGCGGCTGCTACCCCAGCTCGATGTCTGGGTAGCAACCGAGCCGCAGGTCTACCGCAAGCCCGCCCTGCCCATTGCCCAGCTTGCCGACGCGGGAGACATGTGCGGTCAGGCCCCCATCGCCCAGGCCTCCGACCCGCACGATGCCCTGCAGGCCGCGCTCGCACTGGCCGGCAACCACGGCTCGGTCGTCGCCGGCGGTTCGGTCTACCTGGCCGGCAACCTGCGCGCCGCCTGGTACCCCACGCAATTCGTCGTGCGCGAACGCACCATGTGGCCGGCGATGGGCGCTGACGGGCCGCACGGACGCGCCGCGCTGGCCGATACTTACCTACAGACCTGAGGCGAGGCCGCGACCCATGGACGAGCACGACGAGGAGGGCCTGACCTACACGTTGGAGGAGGCCACCGAACTCCTGCCCGAGGTCCGCCGCATCGTCGGCAGCCTGCAGCGCGTCTGGATGGAGGCCGGTTCCGAGCGGCAGGCGTTCGAGGACGCCCAGACCTCCAGCCGTCGCACCCCTGTCGAAGTCAGCCTCGCCCACCAGGCGCTCGTCGCCGCCCTCTGGGACGTGCAACCGCTGGTCGCCTGGCTCAGGTCGCGCAACATCGTG
The DNA here is from genome assembly GCA_034422315.1 of Chloroflexota bacterium. GTDB lineage: Bacteria > Chloroflexota > UBA11872 > UBA11872 > UBA11872 > UBA11872. The sequence continues at coordinate 22,639 of DAOUJT010000155.1, forward strand.
CTGCGTGACCCCGCCACAGGGCTCATCGACTTTCCGTCAGAAATTGACGGCGACGAGGTGTTCCTCTGCTGGCGCCTCGGCGAAGACTCGATCGACTACTGGCACGGCCGCGACGAAGGCTTCGACCACCGCAAACCCCTCCCGCCCGACGCCTGAGCGGGCGACACTCCAGCCGGCGAATCGCTCTGGGATTGGCGTTTCTCGTGGTGGCCCTGGCCGTCGCGGTGGCCTGCGACTCGCCCGCCTCCGTCTTCAAACTGGCCCGGGCGCGCAGCCTCGGAATCGAGCTTGCGCCCAGCGAGCTGGGTAAAGCCGACACCGTCGGCGGCCGATAGTCGCCGAGGATTCCGGCGGCCGACTGCGCACCTATCCATTCCCGGAGCCGAAGCTCCGGGGCTCAAGGCGCCGCACCCGTGAGTGCGGCTGGTGCGGACTAGCCTCCGGCGACTGACGGCACGATCGACACCTCGTCGCTCAGGCCCCTATCACTTTCGCGGAAGTTGCGGTCCGGAGGGTCTTTCGTCAGGCGCCGTTGAGACATCCACGGCTGGGCTAAGCGTCTCCTCAAGGCGCGCTTTCCGCTCTCGACGCCGACTGAAGTGTCCTACGACAAACACTCCGGCAAGCGAGGCGATGGCAACCATCGCGGTCGCAAAGCCAAACGTGGTTTGCCCGAGCGCCGCGAGCGCTCCGGCGAGTGCAAACGCGGCCAGAGTGACCCCAACCCCTGCAGCTAGTCCGGCCATTCCGCGCCGAACTTCATAGTTGACCACAGCAGTCTCAGTCGCCTGCCGATGCGCCTGCTGGCTTTCAGCCATTTTCAGAATCCGGTCCGCCGCCCCTGGCAGGGTGCGTTCGTAGTGAGCCAACGCTTCGGGTGGAGGAATCGGACCCGCGTACAGGGACGCATGCACTGCTTCTACGATCTGAGCCCGCGCGTCCGGGCGAGGGGGAGGCTTGGCCACTTCGCCCCGCGCATCCGGCGAGTGTTCGTGTTGCCGGGACTCCGCGTCCTCAGTCACGGCGATGCTGCTTCGCTACTGGAGGAGTCAACTCGTCGGTATCTGGTTTTCCGATTCGGTGCCTTCGTAGGCCCTGAGCGCTACCCACATGTCGTCGCCCACCGCCAGCCAGTCGCTCCATAGGGCAAGAACATCGGCCTGCTCGGGCGAGTTTGCCGTGTTGTATTCGGTTAGCGTGTCGCCGAAATCAAGGATGCTGGCCATGCCCCCCAACGCCGACGGACGCGCGAATAGAAGGGCGGCACGCATCTTCCCATGCTCGGTCATAGGGGGACTACCCTCCTTGGCGACCCGTGAGCAGCCGGTCGCGCCACACATCGTCCCCGAGTCGGTCATCGGGGGAAACTCCCCGTGACTCGGACTAAATTATAGCGGAGGCGCTCTGTCTCCGGTCTTCAGTCAAGCCACGGGGGTTCCGTAACCGGCCGGTCGGGCTGAGCGGTCTTCGGACTAGCCGCCCGCCACCGACGGCACGATTGACACCTCGTCGCTGGGGCCGACTTCGGTGTCGAATCCCTCGCGGTAGCGGATGTCCTCGCCGTCCACGTAGATGTTGACAAAGCGCCGCAATTCGCCGTCTTCGTCCAGGATCCGTTCGGAGAAACCGGGGTGAGTGGCGTTCAGCTTCTCCACCAGGTCGCCGACGTTCGTGGCGTCGATATCCACGCTGTTCTTGCCGTCCGTCAGGTTGCGGAGCGGGGTTGGAATTCGGACATGGGGCATGAGTGCGTCTCCTGCGCGAATTAGGCTGGCGTCAGCACGCCGCGATCGGCCAGCGTCTGCTCGAACGATGTGATGCTCGGTCGGATCTCATAACGGGCGTCCACTCGGCCGTCGATAGCCTCCTGCGTCTTCAGGCCGTTGCCGGTCACCAGCGCCACCGTCAGGTCGTCCCTGGCGATCACGCCACGCTCCGCAAGCTTGGCCAACACCGCAATTGTCACGCCGCCGGCCGTCTCCGCAAAAATGCCTTCCGTCGAGGCCAGCAGCCGCATGGCGTCCACGATCTCGTCGTCGGTCACGGCTTCGATCACGCCGTCCACTTCCTGCGCCAGCTTCAGGGAGTAGAACCCGTCGGCCGGGTTGCCGATAGCCAGCGACTTCGCCACCGTGTCGGGCTGGCGAACCGGTCGGTACGTGGTCTGCCCGCGGGCGAACGCCTCGGCCACCGGCGCGCAGCCGTCCGCCTGGGCGCCGTGGATCCGAGTGGACTGGCTGTCCAGCAGCCCCACCTCCACCAGCTCCTTCATCGCCTTGCCCATCTTCGTGTACAGCGAGCCGGAGGCGATGGGCGCCACGATGTGGTCCGGTGCCACCCAGCCCAGCTGTTCCACCGACTCGAAGGCCAGCGTCTTGGATCCCTCGGCGTAGTAGGGCCGGATGTTGATGTTGCAGAACGCCCAGTTGTAGAGGTCGGCGATTTCGCTGCACAGCCGGTTCAGTTCGTCGTAGGTGCCGTCCACCGCCACGATGCCCGCGCCGTAAACTGCGGCCCCTCGAATCTTGCCAACCTCCAGGTCGGCGGGCATGAACACGTAGGTCGGCATTCCGTGGCGCGCCCCGGCCGCCGACACGGCCCCGGCCAGGTTGCCGGTGGACGCGCAGGCGAAGGTCTCGAACCCGAACTCGCGGGCCTTCGTAATTGCCACCGCCACCACCCGATCCTTGAAGGAGTAAGTGGGGTTTACGGTGTCGTTCTTGATGTGCAGGTTGGTCAGGCCTAAGCGCTCGCCAAGGTTGTCCGCGCGTTGCAGCGGCGTGAACCCGACCGGCCAGGTCTCGTCCCAACCACCCTCCACCGGCAGCAACTCGTGGTAGCGCCAGAGCGTGGGCGGCCGCGCGGCGATGGCATCGCGCGAGATGGTTTCGCGGATGGCCGCGTAGTCGAACTGCGCTTCCAGCGGCCCGAAATCGAACTCGCAGATGTGCGTGGCCCGCAGTGGGTAGGCGCGACCGCACTCGCGACAGCGAAGCGTCTGAGTCGTGGACATGCGGATGATCCTTGGCAGAGGCGCCGACGAAGATGTCAGCGGATGGCGAAAACCCGAATCGCCGGGTAACCCGGCTCGCCCGCGTCACGCGCGGGCTCGGCCATCGCCATCGGCCGCCGAACAGCCTGGGAGAGGTTGCCTCTCACTTCGTCGCAAACCCCTTGGCGCTCCGCGCCCCGCCCGGGGCGCTGCCTCGCGCCGGTGACCCTCGCATCTTGCAGCTTCCGCTACCGGAATTGGCACCCTCTCGAGCGTTCGCCCGAAGGTTGCCCGGCTTCGTTGGGCCGACTCCCTCCACCAATCTTGATACGAGGTGTGTCACGTCAAACTTGGTGTCCGCCCAGCCTAGCACCCGAATCGCCCGCCGGGCGGACGGAAATGTCAGGCAGAGCGCGGCAAATGCCTGGGACAGCCCTCCCAGGCGTGCTAAGATCGGCGACTGCCTGAAAAGGCATCCGCGCATTTCGGCGGCGCTTGATTCATCAGCCGCCCCGGTGGCGCACCGGCCATTACTGGCCGGGTGCGGGCGCGACGGCACCTTAACAGGGGAAGAGTGAGTGCGAGTACTCGTGTCATTCCAATGTGTTTGGCGCGACAGTAATTCACGTGATTCGAGGATGACTCGGTGGCTGCAGGGCTCCGGTACACCCGGGGCCCTGAAGTAATTGCGATCTGTATCACGCCCGCCAGGGCGTGTGTTGAGATTGGATTGGCGAGTTTGATCCTGGCTCAGGATGAACGTTGGCGGCGTGCTTTACCAATGCGAGTCGAACGGTACGGGGAGGCTCTTCTGAGCGCCCACGACCGTGGCGTCCGGGTGCGTAACACGTAGCTTACCTACCGGTCGGTGGGGGAAAACTCCGGGAAACCGGAGGTAATCCCGCATATGGTCGCCTGGTAGACAGGTGGACGAAAGCTGTGGCAGGGGAACCTGTCATGGCGCCGGCTGAGGGGGCTGCGGCCGATTAGCTAGTTGGTGGGGTAATGGCTCACCAAGGCAGTGATCGGTAGCGGGTCTGAGAGGATGATCCGCCACACGGGGACTGAGATATGGTCCCGAGCCCTACGGGGTTTAGCATGGAGGAATCTTGCGCAATGGGCGAAAGCCTGACGCAGCGACGCCGCGTGGGGGATGAAGGCCTTCGGGTTGTAAACCCCTTTTCTGGGGGACGCAAATGACGGTACCCCAGGAATAAGCCACGGCTAACAGGGTGCCAGCAGCCGCGGTAATACCTTGGTGGCAAACGTTATCCGGAATCACTGGGCGTAAAGCGCTCGTAGGCGGCACGACAGGTGTTCGGTGAAAGCCCCCGGCTTACCCGGGGAGGGTCCGAGCAAACCGTCGAGCTAGAGGCAGGCAGAGGACCGTGGAACGTCCGGGGGAGTAGTGGAATGCGTAGATCCCGGACGGAACACCAGAGGCGAAGGCGGCGGTCTGGGCCTGTCCTGACGCTGAGGGGCGAAAGCGCGGGGAGCAAACAGGATTAGATACCCTGGTAGTCCGCGCCGTAAACGATGGACGCTAGGTGTGTGGGGGGCTCAACCCCCCTGCGTGCCGGAGCTAACGCGGTAAGCGTCCCGCCTGGGGACTACGGTCGCAAGACTAAAACTCAAAGGAATTGACGGGTGCCCGCACAAGCAGCGGAGCGTGTGGTTCAATTCGAGGCTACGCGAAGAACCTTACCGGGGTTTGACATTACACGGCTATCCCGCGAAATCGGGAGTTCCTTCGGGACCGTGTAACAGGTGCTGCATGGCTGTCGTCAGCTCGTGCCGTGAGGTGTTGGGTTAAGTCCCGCAACGAGCGCAACCCTCGACGCTAGTTGTATATGTCTAGCGTGACTGCCGCGGACAACGCGGAGGAAGGTGGGGATGATGTCAAGTCCGCATGGCCCTTATATCCCGGGCTACACACACGCTACAATGGCCGGTACAACGGGCAGCAACCTGGCGACAGGAAGCGAATCCCTTAAAGCCGGTCTCAGTTCGGATTGCAGGCTGCAACTCGCCTGCATGAAGTCGGAGTTGCTAGTAACCGCAGGTCAGCACACTGCGGTGAATACGTTCCCGGGCGTTGTACACACCGCCCGTCACGCCATGAAAGTCGGCAACACCTGAAGCCGGTGAGCTAACCCTTGGGAAGCAGCCGTCGAGGGTGGGGTTGGCGATTGGGGCGAAGTCGTAACAAGGTAGCCGTAGCGGAAGCTGCGGCTGGATCACCTCCTTTCTAGGGATGACACCTCTCGGCCTCGGCCGAGAGGTCACCCAGGTTGAGCGATCACGTGGATCGCCGTTCTACGAACGGCAGCCGCGCCAGACCCAAACCCATCGAGTCGACCGGAATGGCACGACCTCGCACTCACTCTTCCCCTGCTAAGGCGCCCCCACGCCAACACCGTCGTACTTATTTCTCCGGGCTTGCCCCGTCTGTTCGTGCGCCCTCTCTTAATCCCTCTCCCGAGACCTTTGCGTGATCCGGGGAGCGGGTGTGCAATCTCAATCTCCTCAGGGCGGGCGCCGTTCTTCACCCTCTCCTGAGACCTTTGAATAATGCGCCCTGCGCAGCGCCGAGGGGTGGTTTTCGACCCGCGGCTGGGCGCCGCGGGCTGGAGTCGCGCGGAATCGCTGCTTGCCGAGCCGGAAAGACCC
>DAOUJT010000156.1:0-5049 GCA_034422315.1 Chloroflexota bacterium
TGCGTGCGCTGGTAACCGTGCTGGAGGCCGACGGACGGCGAGGCAAGCGGCTGGTTGACGACTGGCCCGAGTACACCGACGCCCCGCAAGCCAACGAGATCAAGACCCGCACCCTCTATAGCGGCATTACCAACGGCACCGAACGCAACAACATGCTGGGCGGCAACTACTCGCGACCTGATCACGAGTTGCCGTCCAACGAGGGCTATCAGAGCGTCGGCGAGGTGATCGCCTTGGGACCAGAGGTTGCCGACCTGAGCCTCGGCGACCTGGTGTTCATCGGCGCCCATAGCGGCACGCAGCGCAGTCCGGCGGGCCATGTGGAGTTCGTCACCATCGCGGAGGACGACCTGGTCCTCAAGCTGCCGGAGGACATCGACCCGATTCACGCCACGCTGTTTGGCATGGGCGGCGTGGCCATGCGCAGTTGCCGTAATGCCGAGCTGCACATGGGCGAGCGACTGCTGATCGTCGGCGGGGCCGGCTGCATCGGGCAGATGGCGGCGCAGATCGCCACAGTCATGGGTGCGCGGGTGACTATCGGCGACGTGGCCGGCCGGCGGCTGGAGCTTGCCCGCTCTATCGGCGCCGCCGACGCAGTGGTTGATGTATCCGGGGACGGGTGGGACCGAGAGATTGGCGAAGGCGCCTTCGACGCCGTCATCGACTTTGCGGGCGTGCCCGGCATGGAGGACAAGCTGATCACGTGCGTCCGCATACAGGGCCGCGTGGTCCTGGTCGCGGGCCGCTGGGAGGTGAACTACACCTTCAGGACCGGGCAGGGCCAGGAGATCACCATCAAGCAGAACAGCCATTTCGACCGCGACGATCTGCGGCACCTCTGCCGCCTGGTCGGCCGGGGACTGGTCAACATCGCGCCGCTGATCCGGGACGTCGTTCCGGCCGCCGAAGCGCCACCCATTTACGCCACGCTGCGCGACGATTCGTCGCAGCTCATGGGCACGGTGTTTCAGTGGTGAGCAACAACTGCGTTCCGTCGCGGAGATCCTCGGGCCGCTTTGGGACGGCGACGGTCGGACCGCCCGTTTGCGCTAGCCGAGCACAACCGTTCTAATGGTCAAAAGCCGAACAATCGCGGGGGGCAGCGCAATGGACAAACGGTCCCGACGGTCGTTGACTCGACGCCGATTCGGCGGAGCGCTACTGGGCGCGTTGATGGTCGTGGCCGTAGGCCTTGGCCCAGCCTGCGGCGGCGATACGGGCGGTACCGCAGGAACCCGCGACGATCCGTTCCCGTACAAGGACCCAAACGCCCGCTGCGGCAACGTTACATGCGGATAGCGGTACCGTCGGTCACCGGCAATCGGCCAGCTTGCGGACACCACCCGCACCCGTTCTAGTGGTCGCGGCCAAACAGTCAGGAAACGTCGCAATGGACAGACGGACCAGCCGGCCGCTCACCCGACGACTGTTTGCCGGAGCCCTGCTCGGCGTATTCGCGGTCATGGCCGCCGGCCTTGGCCCGGCCTGCGGGGACGACGGTTCGACCGCGGGTACCCGCGACGACCCCTTCCCCGTCAAGGACCCAAGATCCCGCTGCGGCAACCTGGGGACTAGCTGCTAACGAGACTCCTGGTCCGATTGCATCGCTGGGCCAGTGCGGCATCATCGCTGCTTCACCCATTCCCGTCGGGTCGTTGGACACCGCCGCCCGTTGGCGTTGCTAGCATTCCGTAAGTTGCAGTCGTTGCCTGCCCGAAGCAGGCGAACGCACGAACGGCCGGGCCGATAGGTCCGCCGGCGGAGACGACGATGAGCGCATCGAACGGACTTGAATCACATGTGGACGACCTGCGGACACGCGGCTGGTGCGTAATACCGGACATCATCTCGGAACCGGCCCTCAGCAGCGTTCGCGAGAAGGTGTCGGCGTCCATCATCGAACACTCGCGCTCCCCCGCTCCGCGCTACGGCGTCTCGAACCTGCTGCGCTTTGACCAGGCGCTGCTGCCCCACCTGGGGGACCAGAATGTGAACACCGTTACGCAGGGCGTCCTCGGACCCCATTGGCGCATCTCGTACGTGACCGGGTACGTGACCGGACCCGGAACCGACCGCGACATCTGGCACGCCGACTTTCCGTACAACCAGCGCAACCTGGCGCACATCCCCGCGCCCTATCCGGACGTGCCCATGCACCTCACCACGTTCTGGATGCTGACCGACTTCACGCCCGAGAACGGGGCGACCTACGTGGTGCCCGGCAGCCACCGCCAGCAGGACCACCCACGTCCCGGCAGCCCGCTCGGCGACTGGATGGCGCCGCGCGACGACGAGGCCCGGCTGCTGGGCAAGGCCGGATCCGTGGCCATCGTGGACAGCCGCCTCTGGCACGCAGTCTCACCCAACACGACCGAGCAGGACCGCGTGACCGTGGTCGTCCGCTTCGCGCCGTGGTGGTTGAACCTCAACCCGACGCGTCGGGGGCACGTGGAGCGCCAGGTCATCGTCGGCGACGGGATCGACTCGTTCGTCGAGGACCTGCCCCGCGAGGTTTATGACGAGGCGCCGGACAACCTGCGACCGCGCCTGGCCCACCTGCTGCCCGCCGGTTCGGTCATCGCCTGATCATCGGCGAGCCGCCGGAGCAAAGGCTAGTTGCGGCTTTTTTCTGGCGCTGTCGCCGATATGCCGTACTGTATGCCGGTTGAGCAGCAAATCTCGGCGGTGCTATGGCTGACTTGCGGGGCGTGATCTTTTTCGGCAACGAAACCACGGCGGACGGGGCGGCCGCCTCGGATAACGGCGGCACGCCGCTGGACGCCACTATCGAGCAGCTGCGCCAGATTGGTGCGGACGACATCACGGTGATTACGAACGATCCCGATGCCGTACCTCAGGCTTCGGACGTGCAGGTCCAGGACCGGGACGCCAGTCACGGTGAGATACATGGACTGCTGCAAGCCATCCCGCGCACTGAAGAAGTCGAAATCCTCGTGGCCGAACACCCGCTGCAGCCGGCCGCCGACTTTCAGCCATCGCAGGGTTCCAACAATTGCGTGTTCGTCGTGGCCGAAGGCGCGAGCGAAGGCCGCGTCGTCGATGTGATCGAACTGGAGTACGAGGAGCGGCGTCGCGTCACCCAGTTCGCCGTGCGCGCGGTCAACGGCCAAGGCGGCTACCGACACACCGGCCTGACCTTCCTGCCCCTGGGCGCGCTGGAACTGGCCGCGCTCGTGGGCCTCCAGCAAACGCTCGCGGCGGACGGTGTCACGGAGGCCTTGCCGCTGACCCTGGGCCGCTTGCGCACGCGCGCGGCCGACGACGTGCTCCAGGACATCTCGGACATGAACCTGGACGACCTCTTCGACCGATTTCTGTTTGAAGGCCGGCTGTCCGCGATTAAGGCCTGACCCCAGCCCTTGCTTCAAACCGGCGCGCCGTGACGCCCCGTGCCTCCGGCAGACTTCGCGTCGCGTGCTGGAACATCTGGGGTTTCTCCTGGGAATGGCCGCGTCGCCGCCCACTGGTGGCGGTCGAATTGGCGGAACTCAATCCCGACGCCGTTTACCTTCACGAGGCACGCGCCGCTCGCCGACCCTGGGAACACGGCCAGTCCACGCCCGCGCAGGTCGCCGCCGATTCCGACCTGTCCGTGGTGGACTGGATCGACGCCCCAACGTCCCACCCGGACACCCGCATGGGACCAGCACTTCTGGCGAGACAACGTCCAGTCAGGACGTCGCGATTCCGACTCGCCGACCGAGACACGGTCGCCAATCTCGGCTACCACGAGCCCTGGCTTCTGACCGCGGACTGGGAGATCCAGGGATCACGACTGGTCGTGGCGAGCACTCACCTGCCGCGGTCGGGACTGACCGACGCGCTCGACGCCTCGGTCAGCAGCCTCATCGAGGTCATCCAGCCGATGACTGCCGACGCCGACCTCCTGGTTCTCGTTGGCGACCTGAACCTCATGCCGCAGAACTCCTTGCTCTACCGCCTGATGCGGAACCTTGAGCTTGAGTCGGTGCCACCGCTCGACCGCGCGCCGCCGACCTATCCCACCAGCAACGCCATGAGCAACCGCCAGGCCCGTGAAGACGGCGTCGGCAACCTCATCCACCCGCAGGCGCCGCCAATCCGAATCGACCACCTGCTGGTCCGATCGAAGTCGAACTCACCGCTGAAGATCGTCGCCGAGGGACGCTTTGGAACCGCGCATGGAGACGGCGACCTGTACGCCTCCGACCACTGGGGCCTGTGGTTCGACGTTGCGGTCACCTGACCGCATTGCTGGCAGGATGATGTTTCAGAATTGCCCAACGGGTCACGCAAGGAGATTGCCCAGATGACCGCTGAGTTCCAGGGCCGCGTCGCATTGGTAACCGGAGCCGGACGCGGTATGGGCCGCGCCACCGCCGAGCGCCTGCTGGCCGGCGGCGCGCAAGTTGCCGTCAACGATGTCAACGTCGAGCAGATCGAAGCCGTCGCATCCGAACTGGGATCTGACGCCGCGGCGTTTCCGGCCAACGTGGCGGACCGAGCGTCAGTCGACGCGATGGTCGCCGCCGTCACCGAGCGCTTCGGTCGCCTGGACATCCTCGTCAACAACGCCGGCATCGTCTCGCCCACGGCCTTTGAGTCCATTCAGGAGTCCGAGTGGCGGCGGGTGCTGGACGTCAACGTCAACGGCGTGTTCTTCTGCACCCAGGCCGTCATCCCGGCCATGCAGGCCAGCGGCTACGGCCGCATCGTCAACTTCTCGTCCACCGCAGGCAAGAACGTCAGCACCGTCGGCGGCGCCTCGTACACCACCTCAAAGGCTGCGGTGCTGGGCCTTACGCGCGCGGCCGCCAAGGAACTGGCCCCCTACGGCATCACCGTCAACGCCGTCTGCCCCGGCATGATCGACACCGACATGCTGCGCGTCGCCTGGTCCGAGGAGCGCATCCAGGAATACATCCCGTCCATCCCCCTGAACCGCATGGGTGAACCGTCCGAGGTCGCCGACCTCGTCTGCTTCCTCGCCTCCGACCGCGCCGCCTACATCACCGGCGCCGCCCTCGACATCACCGGCGGCGAACT